>JBBDXJ010000173.1:0-26418 GCA_040902445.1 Cyclobacteriaceae bacterium
GTACTTCATCGACACCCCACGATGGATCGGTGGATAGCTTTAAAAATTCAACTGAATAATTTTCCTGCAGCCATCTAAGATTGTCCTCATTTTCTGATTCGTTATACGTACAGGTGCAGTAGATAAGCACCCCGTTTTCACGCAGGCTATCCCAGGCATCTGAAAGAATTCTTTTTTGACGGCCAGCGCATAGCTGTACATTTTCCGGAGACCATTCGTCCATAGCATCGGGGTTCTTCCTGAATAATCCTTCCCCGGAACAGGGGGCATCGATGACAATTACATCAAAAAATCCTTTCAGTTTTCTAAAATCCGCGGGGTCATTGTTGGTAACGATAGTATTCGGATAACCCCATTTCTGGATATTTTCAGAGAGGATGGAAGCTCGCGAACGAATTGCTTCATTGGAAACAAGGAGGCTATCCCGGTTAAGGAGGCTGAGGAGGTGAGTGGATTTCCCTCCCGGCGCAGCACAGAGATCGAGTACGTTTAAAGACTGATCCAGATTCACTGATTGTTTTAATGCCTGTTCCAGAAACATCGAACTTGCCTCCTGGACATAATAACTTCCGGCGTGGAAAAGCGGGTCCAGGGTAAATTGTGGGCGGGTTGGCAGGTATTCCCCGTATTTACTCCAGGGCACCCGTTCATCAGCAATCTGATGTTGGCTTTTCACAGGATGGATCCGGATACTGACGGGTGGCGGCTCCTGAAGACTTTTGAGAAAGCCCGGAAGTGCACCACCTAATTTACGGTGGATAGATTCTTCAAATTTCACGGGAAGCGGCTTCATAAAGATTTCAAAGCTCCATTAAGTGAAAACGGAATGAATTCTGCATCTTTTCGTGGCCGGTGTGCCTTCAGAATGCCTCATAAACCATGGCGCCTTCCTTTGCGGCTCCCCGTCCGAAGTGCTTCACGTAGGCGGGCCTTTGCGTGATGCAAAACTTATGTGCAGTTGATGAGTCATTATGCAAAGTTAATCTTTCCGCAGCTTGCTGTCGTGGCTTGAAAAATTTAGGTTTACTTTCAAATGAACGCTGACCTGAAACCAAATGATCCGAAATTGAAGAGTTGGGTGGAAGTGCCCTCTGGTTCGGATTTCCCTATTCAGAATCTGCCTTTCGGCATTTTTAAGAGCAGGCAATCCATACCCGGCGCGGGGGTAGCTATCGGTGAGTTCGTCGTCAATCTCGGCTTCCTTCATGAGCGCGGTTACTTCGATGGCCTTGAAGTTCCGTCCGGGATCTTTCATCAGCGAGACCTCAATGATTTTCTAGCGCTGGGCCGGGAAAAGATCCGGATTGTTCGCAACCGCATTTCAGAACTGCTTCAACATGATAACGAAACGTTGTCTCTGATTCCGGCGCTCCGGGAAAAAGTTCTCATCCCGCGGTCCGATGTGCAAATGTTGTTGCCCGTCAGAGTTTCGAATTATACGGATTTTTACAGCAGTGAAGAACACGCATTCAATGTGGGTTCCATGTTTCGCGATCCTGAAAATGCTTTGCTGCCGAACTGGAAACATTTGCCTGTCGCATACCACGGACGAGCTTCCTCTATTGTAGTGTCGGGAACGGATATCCATCGTCCGCAAGGACAGATCAAATCTCCGGACAAAACGCTGCCGGAATTTTCACCGACACGCAAACTTGATTTTGAACTCGAACTTGCTTTTGTCACTTGTGGTGAAAACAAACTCGGGAAATCCATCAGCGGGGACAAAGCAGAAGACTACATTGCCGGGTTTCTTTTGTTCAATGACTGGTCAGCGAGGGATATCCAGCAATGGGAATATGTTCCCCTCGGACCTTTCCTGGGAAAAAACTTTGCCTCCACCATTTCGCCCTGGATCGTGACGCTCGATGCGCTTGAACCTTTTCGGGTGGAAGGTCCGCCCCAGGATCCACCGGTGTTGCCCTACCTGGAGCATTCAGGAAAAAAGAACTTTGATATTTTTCTGGAAGTGTTGTTGCAAACTGATAAAAGTGAAAGCGCCGTCTTATGCAGGTCTAATTCCAAATACCTTTACTGGAACATCAATCAGCAACTTGCCCACCATACGGTGAATGGTTGTAATATTCAGGTAGGTGATGTTTACGCCTCCGGTACGATCAGCGGGCCGTCTCCGGGTTCTTTTGGATCCATGCTGGAGCTTTCGTGGAATGGTGAGAAATCACTTTCCATTCCCGGTGGAATTACGCGCACGTTTTTGGAAGATGGAGATACAGTACTTATGCGCGGCTATGCAGAGAAAGATGGTGTAAGAATTGGATTCGGTGAATGTAAAGGTAAGATCTTACCTTCCTGAAATTTCTTTTTCGGGGGCGGACGGCTGAATCATTAGAGTTTTTTTTATATCCTGAATTTTATTTGATCGCGGAAGAATTCATGCTCACTATAAATCCTAAAGAAGTCAGTACGCCCGTCTTCCACGCTTATCTGTTGGGTGCGGTTACACCAAGGCCCATTGCTTTTGCCAGCACGACGAATTTGCAGGGACAGATCAATTTGAGTCCATTCAGTTTTTTCAATTGTTTTGGCGCCAATCCCCCGCTGTTAATTTTCTCCCCTGCACGCAGGGGTAAGGATAATACAACGAAACACACCTATGAGAATGTGCTGGAAGTACCCGAAGTTGTGATCAATATTGTTAATTATTCCATGGTGCAACAAAGCTCTCTTGCGAGTACTGAATATCCCAAAGGTGTCAATGAATTCAGAAAGGCTGGTTTCACGGAAGTTCCGTCGGCGATGGTAAAACCACCCAGGGTTGGTGAGGCGCCTGTGGCGATGGAATGCAAAGTGATTCAGGTGATCCAGACGGGAAACCTCGGTGGGGCGGGAAATCTTGTGATCTGCCAGGTGTTACTAATGCATATTAAGGAAGAAGTCCTGGATGAACAGGGGAGTATTGATCCCTTTAAACTCGACGCCGTCGCCCGCCTGGGAAAGGAGTGGTATTGCAGGGTACAGGGAAACGCGATCTTTAAAGTACCTCGTCCTTCAGAAAGACACGGGATTGGCATTGATCAACTCCCTGACACCATCCGGCACAGCAGGGTCCTCACTGGAAACGATCTGGGTTTGCTGGCTTCAGTTGAAAAAATTCCCGATGAAGGCAAAGATCCGATGCCGAATGATAACCGCATTCAGGCGGCGCGACGAAAAGGAGTGGAGGCCATCCATAAACTTGCTCAGGAGTATCTCATGGAAGGAAAAGTGCTGGAAGCGTGGAATGTGTTGTTGGTAAGTCCACAGTCCAGTGACGGCAGTCCACGGTAGTTTATCAGTCCACTGTCCACAGACGACAGTCAACGGTAGTTTTGACTTTAACGAAATACTTTTTTTATCTACTCGAATACTCAGGTCTGGAATGGATCACAAAACTCGACGTAGCCTGCACGGCTGTGGTCTGTGGTCTGTTGACCGTCGACGGATTTAATCCCTGTACATCACAGCCTTTACCGCCTTCACCGTCTTCTCAACATTTGGGAGGATCTCACTGATCAATGTGGGAGCGTAAGGAAGAGGTGCGTCCCAGTTTGTAACCCTGTGAACAGGCGCGTCGAGATAATCGAATGCATGCTTTTGCACATGATAGGCTATTTCCGCGGATATTGAAGCCAGGGGCCAGGCTTCTTCAACTATAACCAGGCGGTTGGTTTTTTTTATAGACTCGACTACGGCGGCAAAATCAATCGGACGGACGGTGCGGAGATCGATCACTTCAGCAGAGATGCCTTCTTTTTCAAGTTCCGCCGCAGCGCTCAGTGCAACTTTTAATATTTTACCAAAAGAAACAATGGTGACATCCGAACCGGGTCTTTTCACCTCGGCCACTCCAATGGGCAAAAGGTATTCTTCCTGGGGTACTTCACCCTTGTCGCCATACATCAATTCCGATTCCATAAAAATAACAGGGTCGTCATCACGGATAGAGGATTTTAACAATCCTTTTGCGTCATATGGATTGGCGGGAACAACAACCTTCAATCCCGGTGTGTTGGCGAACCAGTTTTCAAAATTCTGGGAGTGTTGAGAGCTTAACATACCTGCGTTTCCAGTGGGTCCGCGGAAAACGATAGGCACATTGAACTGACCTCCTGACATCGACATCATTTTAGCGGCGCCGTTGATGATCTGATCAATACCGACGAGGGCGAAGTTGAAGGTCATGAATTCAATGATGGGTCGCAGTCCGTTCATAGCGGCGCCTACGCCGATACCGGTGAAGCCTAATTCAGCAATCGGGGTATCAATTATCCTCTCCGGCCCGAACTCATCCAGCATGCCCTGGCTGACCTTATAGGCTCCGTTGTATTCGGCCACTTCCTCGCCCATGAGGAAGACTGATTTATCTCTCCGCATTTCTTCATTCATCGCCTCCCGGAGGGCTTCTCTGAACTGGATTTCTCTCATACGTATAATAAGACCGTAAAAATAGTATCTGAGGTGTGAATGACAAAGCCTAATCCCGTAAAGGCAGAAATAAAAAAACCCTCCTGGTATCAGCCAGGAGGGTTTTTATCAAAGGATGTCTGTTATTTCAAGGCGTTCCTGAAGCTTTCAGTTGAAGAGACCTTAGAAAATTCAGGATCAGTTAAAGCGGCTTCCTTTAAGGAAGCATCGTTAGATACGGCATTGGTCAGATTGCTTACAACGGCATCGTTGTTACCCAAGCGTGCTGCTGCGATAGCGGCGCCGTAATAGGCAACTGCAAGGTTGCTGTCTTTGATTGTCGCATCATTGAAAGAGGTCAAAGCATTCTGATAATCTTTATTCAGCAATTGTGCCAGTCCTTTGTTAAAGAGGTTCTCAGCATTATCAGTCGCTGCAGAAGTTGATCTGACGGCATCCTGATATTTGCCAATATAGATTTCTGAAGAACCTTTCACGCCGTTTAATCCCGCAAGATTATCTCCGCTTATACCCGCACCAATCGCCTCGTTAGCATGATCATAGGCAGCATAAGGATTTGCTTTCATCAGATGCACTGATGCAAGATTTGCATGGATCTCCGCCGCGTCATCGTTCAAACGTTCAGCGATCTGCAATTGTGCCAACGCCTGGTCAGCAAGACTTGAGGCGTTTGAAGGATTTTCGATTGCCTGGGCGATGTATACTGCACCCAGGTTATTATGCGCATGCCAGTTAGTTCCTTTCTTGGTAGCAGCCTCATAGATGCTGGCTTTTTCTTCAAGAGAAGGAGTAAGTGTTCCGGCGTACATCATTTCTTCCAGCGATAGCGCATCGGCGTTGGTTTGTCCCTGAGTTACTTGTTTGGATAGTACAGAGAGCTCCGCATCTGTCTTCTTGTCTTTTACAACGAGAATTTCAGTTTTGGCTGTTCTTAATTTAGGATATACTTCTCTGAAGACTTTCCTGTAAGAGGAAAGTCTTTGCAGTTGTTTTTCCTGGCTTTCGAAATCACCACCACCATTGACGATGTTAAGAAACTCGGCTTTTTGTTCGGAAGTGATTCCCTCGTAAGAGGCAAGTGCATTTTTGAATTCATTCCAATCCCGGATTACAGGTTTCAGAATGAATTTTATCTGATCAGCCTGTTGCTTGTAATCGTACTTCTGCATTTGCTGACGATAGTATTTTTCGATCGCCGCAGCGCGGTCCGGAGACAGACGGCTATTGATACGCTCAGCACCTTCAGGTGAGTGAGTACCTGTAACGGTGACGGTGCTTGTCGCATTTTTGGAGGCAATGAAAGCATCCAGTTGTTTTCCTTTGTCGCTTCTGATCTCGGAAGTTCTCAGAACCGATCTGCCCTGTTCGAAAATAAAGTCAGGAATGATTAAAGGTTCCAGTTCTTGCTGGTTATTGTAACCATGCTCTGCGTAAGCAGCAAACAAAACTGGTTTAACAAGTTTTGAGGTAGTGATGATACCGGTAGCCACCTGCATTCTGCCAGAGCTTTTGGTTTTTTCACCTTTGGAGGCAACACCCTCCACTTCCAGAACACCCGGAGTTTTCATTGCCTCAATATAGGGGAATGAAAACGACTGAGTAGCTTTTGGCTGCTCGGTTCCGGCATTTGGATAATCTTCGGCTTTGAATGTAATTGGATCCAGGGAAACTTCCTGTTCGCCATATTTATAAAAGGTGTTTACAGTGTAGACGGTACCTTTTTTTAGCATTTTAACAGGCAAGTTGGCGGCCATGTCGAAGGTAACCGTGTCCTTGTGAACTTCCAGTGGGTTGGGAGTTACGGTAAGTTGTTGATCCTTAGACATTTTGACCATTTTGGGCAGCGTACAGCCCGCGAGGCTTAAGGCAGCAATAATAAAAAATGAGTAAACTACTTTTCTCATCGGAGGTTTGGTTATGTTGATTTTTAGAGGTTTCAAAACTAAACTTATGTGTATTTTTTTGCAATTATAGTCAAAAAAATAAGAAAACTGCCACTAGATGGCATGCTGTTCGTCGTTATATTTGTAAGCCGGATTTTTGGTCGATAAATGGACTTTTTGGCAAGTTGAAAGCCTAATGTTTGGTTATGAGCGATTTAGCATTTAGAATCCAGCATTTCTTTGAGGGATATGCCTTTGGGGTATGCACCCGACTGGGTGAAAAGCTGGGAATGGCCACTTCAAGTATCAGATTATTCTTTATATACGCCTCCTTCATCACGTTCGGGTCGCCGGTAATTGTGTACCTCGCCCTTGCCTTTGTGATGAACATGCGCAAACATCTGAGGAAGCGCAGTCCCATCTGGGATTATTGAAGCGAAGATGTCTTTCGTTTCCGGAGGTAATAATCGAAAATAATCAATCCCGGATGGATGTTATCCTCCGGATAGGAGGGATATTCCTTTCGGATCACTCGGCGCTTGGCGCGAAGGTTTCCCAATTGTCCGATAAAATGGGCATGCGCCCGGAAGATACTTAAGGAATTTTTTCCTTCACCTTTAAAAAGAAAGACCAAAGCCGCAAGCCAGTCAAGGGCCAGGCGGAAAGGTAGCTTGTACATCAATTCCAGGCTATCGAGATGTTTAAAGATCAAACTCAAACCGTTCCTGAAATTTAGATAGGTTTTGCGCGGATGGTGATATCCCAAAGTTCCCGCCCCCAGATGATAAACACAACTGTTGCCTGAGTAATAGACTGAGTTTTGCGACCTGTTTAACTTCCAGCACAGATCAATTTCTTCCATATGCGCAAACATGTCTTCATCGAAGCCCTCGTGCTGATGAAATTTTTCTGAGCGGATCATCATACAGGCGCCGGAAGCCCAGAAAACCGGTCGTTCATCATTGTATTGCCCATGGTCCTCTTCCAGGTGATCGAAAATCCGTCCTCGGCAAAAAGGATATCCCAGCCTATCAATAAAACCACCAGCTGCCCCCGCGTATTCAAAAAGATTCTTATCGCGGAAGGATAAGACCTTTGGTTGCACCGCGGCAATTTCAACACGGGTATCCAGCAGTAACCTTAATGGTCCAAGCCAGTCGGGAGTTACTTCCACATCTGAATTCAATAGAACATAATAGTCTGCTTTCACCTGTCGCAGCGCCTTGTTATAGCCACCGCAGAAGCCAAAGTTTTCCTTGAGTTCCAAAATTCTGACCTGGGGAAAATGTTTGCGTAATAATTGCACGGAAGTGTCGGAAGAGCCGTTGTCGGCGACGAAGATTTCTGCTTCTGGAGAATATTGAATGACGGAGGGTAAAAACTGCTGAAGCAATTTTTCTCCATTATAATTCAAAATGACCACCGCAATGCTGGTCATCCCATCATGCTGCTTAGATCCATTCCTGGAATATTGGGCAACAGCCCCTCGGTACTCTTTCTCAACTCCTCTTTTGCTATAACATCCGCTTCCTCTGATGCCTTGTTAACGGCTGCAATGATCAGATCCTGTAAAACAACTTTATCATCAGATTTTAATAAAGAAGGATCTACATCCAGGTCGATAAGCTGTCGTTTACCGTTCACTGTGGCTTTCACCAGTCCACCCCCGGATTCTCCTGATGCCTGAACATTTACCAAATTGTCCTGTGCTTCTTTCAAACGGGCCTGAACTTCCTTCATTTTGCCCATCATTTTCATCATATCGAACATAGTACTGAATTTAAGAATTGGGTGCGTCTATCTTCGTGCCTGCGATTCTGAAGGGTAAAGGTAGGGAAATGGTATATACCTATAAACTCAGCCCCTCCTGCGAAGCAGGAGCACGGAGCCGGAGCGTTTAAAGGTTCTGCCGGCGCGGTCTGTGATGTGCGCGATAAAGGAATAGGTTCCTTCGGGCATTTCGCTGCCGCGGAAATTTCCATCCCATCCGGTTTCAATATTATCTGTGGTAAAGAGCAACTCACCCCAGCGGTTGAAAATTTTCATTTCGAAACCTACCACGTACTGCCCGAATACCGAAAAGATGTCGTTGAGATTATCGCCGTTGGGAGTAAAGGCCGTAGGGTGAAATAAATTTGGATCTTTAAGAATGAAAACACGGTTTGACACCGCCTGACCAAGACCGGCCTCTGCCGCATTGGCGTTCACCTGGTAAACAAAAGTCTGATGGTTGAGATCATCCGACGCATCCACATAAGAAGTAATGTTGCCCACCTGAATCGTTTGGAGAAGCTGGCCATCTTCAGAATATTTTCCGATCGTATATCCGGCGACACCATTGGCCCAACCGAGGTAAGGTGTCCAGCTTAAGGTGATGGAGTTATCTTTCAGCAGACCGGCGCTGAGTCTCACAGGGCATGCCTCGACACTTGAGGGACTCTGGTTATCACATACATCCTTATAGCTGATCTTGTAACAGGAAGCATCTTCCAGTTTGTATTCCTGATCTGCAAAAGCGTTTTGCGTTGTAGTGGCCAAAAAACTATAGTTCCCGGCAATGGATTTTTCGATGGCAAATTCGGCGGGAATAAAATTGTTATCCGTTGTCCAGTCAAGCACAACGCTGTTATCACCTACTATGGCGGTGATGTTTTGTATAGCAGTGGGGATATCGGTTGAAAAACCAATGCCGCATTTTGTGAGCGACACGCTACGGCTTCCATTGGAATAGTTGGAGGTTAACTGATAGCAGTAGTCCAGTCCGCAGATGATACCTGTATCGGCATAGGGTGAGCCTGCGGGTGAAGTCACCAGCAAGGTGCCGTCGCTGGCGTTGCGTGTAAGCCGGTAGTTGCTGATACCTGTACTCGCCGTGGTCCAGATAACATCGATTGCATTGTTTCTTACAGTAAGATCCATGTTTGCACTGCAGATGGTCGCCGAATTTGTCACCGAGTTATTGCACGGGTCAAATGCTGCCAGTTGGAAACAATAGTAGTTGTCGTCGGTGCTCAGGCTGAAGATTGTATCCACGGTCGTGTTGAAAAGTGTTATTACCTGTTGAAAGGTAGTGGCATTGTTGGTGGCAATGCCGAGCTTATACTGAATGTTCTGCTGGCCATTGAATTCCAGACGTATGCGGTTACCGTCGAGAACTTCCAATAGCGTAATAGTTGGCGCAGGCAAGGTGAGCAGCGGGATGATGTTCCTGCTGGCTGAATTACAATTGTCATCTGCATTGAGGTCTCTTCCTCTTACGGTGATGGTTTGCGGACTGGGTAGGCCGTAGTTGTAGTTGTGCGTACCCGTACCGTTGAGGACGACTTCCGGGCTGCCATCATTGTAGTTAATTACGTATTCATCGTAATTGGTATCGTTCAGCTTAACGGATACCTGGTAGCCTCCACAATTGAAAACATCGAAGGCAGGCGGGATGTTAGGAGTGACTTCAACGGGAATATCATCGAAGCCTGAAGTTTGAAAGAGGATTCTCAGAAGGTAAGTTCCGGGTTGGTTGTAGGTGTAGGTAAAAGTGAGGGATTGAAAAGTACTGTCCCCTTCAAAATCCATATCGCATGGATTGGCACCGTCACAGACAAAAGGAGCGATGATTGTTACATTGACCGTAAAGGGTGCGCAGCCTTTTACCTCGTTTACCTGAAAACGTCCTAAACGGCTCGTATACTGGGCTTGTGCTCCCCAATGCAACCCAAATGCGATCATGAATACTATTACCGTTCTGCAAATCATGCTGGAAGTTCTAAAGCTTTCAGGAATTTTTCCGCCTCGTGAATATCATCATGCAATACCCGGTCATCTTCTATAAACGGAACCGCATGCCGGAAAGTATCGACCAGGTTCTCCAGATAAGGCGAAGTATGCAGCGGACGGCGAAAAGTCAGGGCCTGGGCCGCGGTAATCAATTCAATGGCCAGGATAGAATACACATTATTTACAATGCGGTATGCTTTGGTAGCCGCATTTGCGCCCATGCTTACGTGATCTTCCTGGCCATTGGAACTTACAATTGAATCCACGGAGGCAGGGGTGCACAATTGTTTATTCTGACTCACGAGTGAGGCTGCGGTGTATTGAGGTATCATCAATCCCGAATTAATACCCGGATTGGCCACGAGGTAATTGGGCAGTTCACGGGATCCGGAAATCAGCTGGTACGTTCTGCGCTCGGAAATATTGCCCAGCTCACTTAGGGCAATGGCCAGGAAATCCAGCCCGAGCGCGAGGGGCTGTCCGTGAAAATTTCCCGCGGAAATAATCAGGTCCTCTTCCGGAAAAATATTCGGGTTGTCGGTTACGCTATTCACTTCGGTTAAAAATATATTCGCCACGTATTCAATAGCATCCGCGCTGGCGCCATGAACCTGGGGTATACAACGGAAGGAATAGGGGTCCTGTACGTGTTTTTTCTGTTGTGTGATGAGGTGACTTCCTTCCAGCAACGAAAGGATCTTTTGCGCCACACGTGCCTGCCCTGCTTGCGGGCGGATCGCATGTACCTGGGGAAGGAAGGGTTCTCTTCTGCCGTCAAAAACATCCAGCGATAGCGCGCCAGTCATGTTGCTGATATTGACAATACGCTGCGCATGAGAAACGCACCAGACACCGTACGCGCTCATGAACTGCGTGCCATTCAAAAGCGCCAACCCTTCCTTTGCGCGGAAGTGAATGGAACGCCAATTGAATTTTTTATTTATTTCAGCCGATGCGAACTTTGTTCCGTTGTGCGATACTTCTCCCAAACCAATCAACGGAAGCGATAGGTGTGCAAGCGGAGCCAGGTCGCCGGAAGCGCCGAGTGAACCCATCTCATAAATTACGGGAAGCACCGCGTGGTTAAACATTTCGATCAGCCTTTCAACTGTGAGGAGTTGAATACCGGAATATCCGTATGCCAGGGATTGTATTTTTAAAAACAGCATCAGCTTCACAATTTCTTCAGGAACGGCAGGCCCGGTTCCGCAAGCGTGTGACTTTACGAGATTCTCCTGAAGCTTCTCCAGCTGATCATTTGAAATGTGGCGGTTGTAGAGGGAGCCAAACCCCGTGTTAATGCCGTAGATGGGCTCGCGTGAATTCCTGATCTTCTCATCCAGGTATTCGCGGCACCGGGTGATCTTTTTCCTGGCCTCCTCCGAGAGCGCAAGTTCAACAGCGCCGAAAATAATGGGCTGAAGATCCGAAAGGGATAATTTTTCTGATGAGATGTTGTGCGTTTGCCCTCGCGACATGGAATGTTTTTTTGTTCTGCATCGCCCGCCTGACGTTCACCGCAAGCAAAGATGCTGTTTTTATTTTTTTAATTGTTGAATGATCTGTTCAAGATAAAACTTTTCCTGCTCACCGGTTTCGAGATTTTTAAAAGCAATCAATCCCGAACTCACCTCTTCTGATCCGATCACCAGCGCGTAGGGAATCTGTTTTTTGTTCGCATAGTCGAGTTGCTTTTTGATTTTGGAGAGATCGGGGTAAATTTCGGCGGCTATGTCTGCCGCGCGCAGGCTGGTCAGTACGCGCAACCCATAATCAAAACCTGGCTGATCGAAGTGACACACCAGCGCCTGCGACGATATCTGCGCCTTTTTGGGAAACACATTCAGTTCTTCCATGGCATCATAGATGCGGTCAACACCAAACGAAAAGCCAACTCCTGATAAATTTTCCTTATCGCCAAAAGCCTGGGTAAGGTTGTCATATCTTCCGCCGCCACTTACACTTCCGATACTGACGTTGTTTATTTTTACTTCAAAAATGCAGCCCGTATAATAACTCAGTCCCCGTGCAAGAGGAATGTCCAGTTCAACGTTTGAATCATCTGATCCGAACTCTTTTAATAATTGCAGAACCTGTTCCAGATCGGTTACACCTTTGTTTCCTGCCTCATTGTTTTTGAAATTTTCTTTCAGAAACTTCAGCTTTTCGGCGGTGGTGCCCCTGGTGTTCAAAATTTTAAAAAGCTGATCAAGACTTTTTTGTGAAAATCCTTTCGCCAGGAGTTCTTCTTTCACTTTTACTTCTCCGATCTTATCCAGCTTATCGATGGCGACAAACAAGGCGATCTCCTTACCGCTGGCTCCAAACACGCCGGCCACGCCATTCAATATATCGCGGTGATTTATTTTAATGGTGTAATCAGCAATTCCCAGGGTATTGAAAACCGCTTTTATCATCAGGATGATTTCGGCTTCGCATAGCAGGGAATCAGTGCCCACAACATCGGCATCGCACTGATAGAACTCCCTGTAACGACCCTTCTGTGGCCTGTCTGCCCGCCATACCGGCTGGATCTGGTAGCGTTTGAAGGGAAATGTCACTTCGTTTCTGTTCATGACCACGAAGCGCGCAAAGGGCACTGTGAGGTCATAGCGAAGTCCTTTTTCGGCGATATAAGGGGTAACGGATCTATAATTAACTGAGGTTAATTTTGCAGGATCGATATCTTTCAGAAAGTCTCCCGAGTTGAGGATCTTAAAAAGCAGATGATCGCCTTCTTCCCCGTACTTGCCGGTAAGCGTTGAGAGGTTTTCGATCGCCGGGGTTTCGAGGGGTTGAAAGCCGAACTTTTGAAAAACTGATCGGATGGCATCGAAGATGAACTGTCGCTTGGCCATGGTAGCGGGTCCAAAATCGCGAGTTCCTTTGGGTAAAGTGGGTTTGTCCATTGATGAATAATATCCCTGATAGAGGCGGCAAGTTAGAAGGGGAGTGGGAAATCTGCTAATTTTTTAGAACGGAGGCGTGATAGCCGGCAGGCTAGGTATTCGGTCAAATCCCTGTCCTGCAAACCCACTGACTCTGAATCGAGCAGATTTTCATTGACAGGGGCCGCCGGAAGGGTTATCTTCAACTATCAAAAGCCCTCTCTTTTGGACGATCTGAATAAAGAACGTGTCAAGTTTAATATTGAAATTATTAAACTTCTTATTCTGTTATTTATAACAGCCGGTGGTGGCGCATTAGCGTTAATTGCAGAAGGCCTTAGTGGTATTAGTAAATGGATCTTAATATTTGGCGGAATGATGTTTGCTATAATATCCGGAGTAATGGCATTAGTGATTTATAAAAACACACTAAAAAAGTTAAAATGACAACAAATGACATCTTATCCATCATTGCCATTACCGGAATTTTCCTTGCCGGAATCATCCCTTTGGTGATGGGTATCATCTATTATTCCAGGGAAAACAGACGGCTTGACAGAGAAGAGAAAGCTGCCCAAAAAGCTGCCTCCCGCCAGTAATTATTTTTACAATTGCCAAAAGTTTGTAATGCCGGATTTTGATCTTATTTTTGCGCTCCCTTTAAAAGTAAAGCAATGTCAGTAACCAGACTTAAGAGAAAAAACCGCAAAGATAAGGCAAAATCGGCTAGAAGGCGCCAGACTCTGAAACTCCAGAATTCCCAACCGGTACAGAAAACCGTGGATGTCGAAAAAATTAAGGAAGAATTCAAGGCTAAGAAAAAAGCGTGATCTTATTCCTGATAATGTATTGAAAAGTCCCGCCGGTTCGGGACTTTCGCTTTTTCTGACTTTTCTGTCAATTCCCACTAACTTTAAAACCATGGCAGACCTTCATCTCGTAAACTGGAATGTGAACGGCATACGCTCGATCATAAAAAAAGATTTTATCAAAGATGTCAGGCAACTCGCGCCCGACATCCTATGCCTGCAGGAAACAAAAGCATCGGTGGAAGAAACAAAGTCCGCACTTGAATTATTGCCGGAGTACAAGTCGTTCGTCAATTCCTGCAAAACACGCAAAGGTTATTCAGGCACCACCATCATGGCAAAGGTGGAACCTCTGCAGGTTACTTGTGATATGAACGTGGAGGAACACGATCAGGAAGGGAGGGTGATGACCGCCGAATTCGACAACTTCTTTCTTGTAACAGTGTATGTGCCCAACGCAGGCGAAGGTTTGAAGAGACTGGACTACCGGGAAAAATGGGACGAAGAATTCAGAAAATATCTCGTATCCCTTAAGGCCAAAAAACCGGTGATACTTTGCGGTGACCTCAACGTGGCGCACCAGCCAATCGATATCGCCCGCGCCAAAGAGAATTACAACCGCGCAGCGGGTTATACCCAGAGAGAAATTGACGGATTTACCAAATTGCTCGGGACGGGCTTTGTGGATACGTTCAGAAGGTTTTATCCGGAAGAAGTAAAATACACCTACTGGAATGTGATATTCAATTCCCGCGCGCGCAATGTAGGGTGGAGGATAGACTACTACCTCGTTTCAGATAACCTCATCGATAAAGTAAAGGATTCATTGATCTACGATTCAATCCTGGGATCAGACCATTGCCCCGTAGGACTGAAGATCGAAATTTAAACCCCTAAATCCCCTAAAGGGGACTTTACGCGCGTACAATGTCGGCCCCTAACGCCTGCAGACGTTCATCAATATTCTGGTAGCCCCTGTCGATCTGGTCTATACTGGATATTTCACTATCGCCCTGTGCTGAAAGCGCTGCAATCAACAATGCCACCCCTGCGCGGATGTCGGGTGACGACATCTTGATACCTTTCAACTTGTGCTTCCTGTCCAGGCCGATGACGGTTGCGCGGTGCGGGTCGCACAGGATGATCTGCGCGCCCATGTCGATGAGTTTGTCCACAAAGAACAAACGGCTTTCGAACATCTTCTGGTGAATAAGTACTGTTCCTTTTGCCTGCGTGGCGATTACCAGCACGATACTCAGGAGGTCGGGTGTGAATCCGGGCCACGGGGCGTCGGCGATGGTGAGGATGGATCCGTCAATGAAAGACTCGATCTCGTATTTTTCCTGTGAGGGAATATGAATATCATCGCCTCTGAATTCCATTTTGATACCGAGTCGGCGGAAGATCTCCGGAATTAATCCCAGCATCTCGATCCGGCAATTTTTTATAGTGATTTCCGATTGCGTCATGGCCGCAAGGCCAATGAAGCTTCCGATCTCGATCATGTCGGGAAGTAACGTATGGTCTGTTCCCTTCAGTTTCTTTACACCTTCAATGGTCAGCATGTTTGAACCAACGCCGCTGATCTTTGCCCCCATGCGGTTCAGCATGAGACAAAGTTGTTGAAGGTAAGGCTCGCAGGCTGCATTGTAAATGGTGGTGGTCCCTTTCGCCATTACCGCAGCCATGATGACGTTAGCCGTACCGGTAACGGAGGCTTCATCCAGCAACATGTAACATCCTTTCAGTTGAGAGCCATCGATGGTGAAGAGGTGTTCCGTGGAATCAAAGTTGAATTTTGCCCCCAGTTTCTGGAAACCCAGAAAATGGGTATCGAGTCGGCGCCGTCCGATCTTATCTCCGCCGGGTTTAGGCATCGTAGCTTTACCAAAGCGCGCGAGTATCGGGCCGAGAAGCATAACGGATCCGCGCAAAGCAGAAGCCTTTTTGCGGTATTCTTCACTCTCCAGAAATTTCGTGTTGATGTTGGAAGCAGTAAAGCGGTAGGACTCAGGTCCGAGCTTTTCGACTTTTGATCCCAGATCGCCGAGCAGGTCGATGAGTTTGTTGACGTCAACGATGTTAGGGATGTTGTGAATGGTAACCGGTTCTTCAGTCAGCAGCGTTGCGCTCAGGATCTGGAGCGCTTCATTTTTCGCTCCCTGTGGTATGATCTCCCCTTTTAATTTTTTCCCTCCCCGGATCTTAAATACAGCCATGAATCAGTGGACAGTTGACAAAAGATAAACTTAAAATATCTGTGATGATGAATGGGACAGGAATTCGTAATTCGTACCTCGTAATTTTATCCGTCGCGTCTGCGGCGGAAATTTCCTCCGCCTCCGCCGCCTTTGTGGCCGCCTTTGTTGAACTGGCGATGGCCGCCATTGCCGCCACCCTGATGGCGTGGTTGGTGTTGCCCCCCACCTTGTTGGGGTTTTGTTTTCTTGCGTTCCTTATAGAGTTTTTCGAAGAGGTTATCTTCGCGCACTTTTTCAATGGTCATATCCAGGGCGCCGCCGGACATTTCCTGAATATCCCTCAGGATTACTGAATCGTCGAGCGTTTCTTTGTTCCAGTTTCCGTAAAAGGTTTTCATAAGCTTGCCCAGGTAAATGATAGCATCCTGGCGTTCCTGCGGATCTTCTTTTTTCAAAGCTTCCTTCACAAGTTTTTCAATGTTCTTGCCGTAGTGTTTAAAGCGTACCTGGCTCTGGGGATAGTCTACTTTATCCGGTTTCTTAAAAAGGATGTCTCTTTCAGGTACCGGGAAGGGTGCATTGATATCCAGGTTGAAATCCGCAATGATATACAGGTCATCCCATACGCGCTGGGGGTTTTCAGGCTGGTCTTTGATGGTGGGGGTAAGCTGTTTGATCAGCTCAATGAGGGTATACGCCAGTTCGGTCCTTTTATCCTTGTCGGGAATGGTGCGAATAAACTCTACAAGTTTCTGCACATTGCGGCCGTATTCTTTCAGAATAAGGTGCGGCCTTTCGGTATTGTATTCTCCTATGATCATGTATGGATAATGTAAATGATTTCTAACCAGATTGTTGACAGCAGGGTTGGATAAAATGCTGTTCTTCTCCTTAAGTAAGGCTTATATGAGCAAATCTAAGGCTTTAATTGATATCCTCCAACCGCGATAATATTTAGTTATCGATGATCCGCAGTTTAGCAAAGCTCAACAACAGCGTTTTTTCGCCCACTTCATTAAAATTTATTTTTGCTTTACGGTCTGCCCCTGACAGGTCCATGTTCACCACGGTTCCAAACCCGAACTTCGGGTGCTCGACCTTCATACCTGTCTGTAACGTCGAAGTATCGCTCGGCGTAAAATCCTCGGGTGCTTTATAGCTGATGGTGGATTTCGGCGGAGGCGGTCCGGAAGTGATGTTTTTCTTGATGCCATTAACGAGGTTTTTAGCGTATTGGCTGGGAGGAGGAGCGGACTCCATACCGCCGAACCGGGTGCTCAGTTTGATGTAATTCATGTTCACATCATCCAGAAAACGACTGGGCTCGCAATTTTTTAATCGGCCGAACCGGTAACGCGTAAGTGCATAGCTGAAGAATAAACGTTTCTGAGCTCGTGTAATGGCGACGTAGAACAGCCTGCGTTCTTCTTCGAGGTCAGCGCGGCTGCTGAGCATCATCTGCGACGGGAAAAGATCTTCTTCCAGTCCGCAGATGTAAACGTATTTAAATTCCAGTCCCTTCGCCATGTGAATGGTCATGAGGGTAACCTTTTCCGGGTCTTTATCTTTATCCTCGTCCTGACCGGTGACGAGGGATACCTCCTGCAAAAACGCTCCCAGCGATTTGTCTTCGCGCTGAGGGTCATCGGTAAATTCCTTGATCGCGTTGAGAAGTTCCTGGACGTTTTCATAACGGCTCAGACCTTCCACCGTTTTATCTTCATATAGCTCCCGCAACAATCCCGATCCTTTGGAAATTTCAAAAGCCGCATCGTAGGCGTCTTTTCTTTCAAGTTCGAGGTTGAACCTTTTGACCATCGCTACAAAATTCCCGATAGGGCCTGCGGCGCGTGCACCCACAAAAGCAGAGGGGTTCTGCAATATTTCCCAGATGGAGGTGCCGTGGTCATTGGCGGCAACCACAATTTTATCTACAGTGCTGTCGCCGATCCCGCGTTTGGGCAGATTGATGATCCTCCTGAACGAAGCTTCATCCTGTTGATTCATGGAAAAGCGCAGGTATGCCAGGAGGTCTTTGATCTCTTTGCGTTGGTAGAACGAAAGTCCGCCGATCACTTTGTATTTGACGTTCATGCGGCGCAGCGCTTCTTCGATGGCCCGCGACTGGCTGTTGGTTCTGTAAAGGATTACAAAGTCACTGAACTTAAGCTGGTGCTGCATTTTTTCTTCAAAGATGGAAGACGCGATGAGTCTACCCTCTTCGTTGTCGGAAACCGCTTTGATGAGTTCGATGAGGTTACCTTCCTCGTTTGCAGTCCATACGTTCTTGGGGATCTGCGCGCGGTTGCGTTTTATCACCGAGTTGGCCGCGTTCACAATGTTTTGTGTGGAGCGGTAATTTTGTTCGAGCTTGTATACTTTTAACTCAGGGTAATCGCGTTCGAAGTTCAGGATGTTTGTGATATCGGCGCCGCGGAAAGCGTAGATACTTTGCGCGTCGTCGCCGACCACGCAGATATTCTGTCTTACCGACGCAAGTTTCCTGATGATGAAATACTGGCAGAGGTTCGTATCCTGGAACTCATCTACCAACACATATTGAATGCGGTGCTGATATTTATTGAGCACCTGCAGGTGTTCCTTGAAGAGTTTGTCTGTATTGAAAAGCAGATCGTCAAAATCCATTGCACCCGACTTAAAGCAGCGAAGCGAATAAGTTTTAAAGATCTTGCCGAGTTCGGGCCGTGAGTTCGCTGCATCATCGCCCATGAGCTCAGCGCTGCCGAGGTATTCGGGCCAGCCGATCAGGCGGTTTTTCGCAGCCGAGATCCTGTTGTATACGGTACTGGGTTTATAGACACTTTCATCCAGGCCCAATTCCTTTACGATAGATTTTATCAGCGATTTGGAATCATCCACATCGTAGATGGTAAAGTTGTTCGGGTAACCGATGTGATGAGCTTCGGCCCGAAGGATCCTTGCGAAAACGGAATGGAAAGTTCCCATCCAGAGATTGCGCGCATCATTGCCAACGACAGTTTCGATGCGCTCACGCATTTCCTTAGCGGCTTTATTGGTGAATGTCAGCGCCATGATGTTGAAAGGATCGACGCCTTTGCTTTGGATCAGGTGGGCAATGCGGTAGGTGAGCACACGGGTTTTGCCCGATCCCGCACCAGCAATAAGCATACACGGACCTTCCGTGTTGATCACCCCCTCACGCTGAGGTTCATTTAAACTTTCTAAATACCCCATCTTTGATTTGGATTCCAGATTTAAGGATTCCAGGATTTTAAGTTCCTTTCCCCATTGAATCAACCTACAATTTTAGACAAAAGTATTGTTGATTCCGACTGAAAATTAATTGGATTCATGGCGCAGGTGACACAGCACAGTAATCCCTCCTTCAATCAAACGCATTCAACCATTTCTCAGACAATCAGGTAACATAATTGGCCAAGATTAATTTCATGGAGGCATCTTTCCTTATTAAAACTGCTGGTCAATAAAAAAATAGCACTCAGAGACTACATCCTCCTATTCTTTATTTCTTATTCTTAGTCACTTATAGAAATTCTGTAAATCCAGATCAAGCTCCTGATCTGTTCTTTCTTAATTCTAAATCCCGTAAATTGGGACCTATTCTGTTAATTCTTTAATTCTGTAAATCCTGATCCATGATTAAAGTAGGAGAGGTATTGATCTCAGACGACATCCGCGACAAGGAGTTTGTCTGCAACCTTGAAAAATGCAAGGGCGCCTGTTGTGTGGAAGGTGATTTCGGTGCGCCGCTTGAGGAGAGCGAACTTCAGATACTGGAAGATATCTATCCGGCGGTAAAACCTTATCTGACGGCAAAGGGAATCAAGACCATTGAAAAGCAAGGCACTCATACGCTCGACGATGACAAGGAGCTTTGTACGCCGGTGATTGATGGTAAAGAATGTGCTTACTCCTCCTATGATAAAAAAGGAATATTAAAGTGTGGTATTGAACAGGCGTATAACGACGGAAAGATCAGCTGGAAGAAGCCGATCTCCTGTCATTTGTATCCCATCCGAATCACGTCGAAAAAGAATTTCGAAGCCCTGAATTACCACAAGTGGCATATTTGTTCACCGGCCTGTGCGCTGGGAAAAGAGCTTCAGGTCCCCGTCTATAAATTTCTGAAGGATCCGCTCATCCGGAAATACGGGCCAGAGTGGTATTCGGAATTGGAGAAGGTTATCGAAGAAAGTCCTGTCCCGGTCATGAAAAACAAGGTAAGTTAGAGTTTCGGCGCCAACCAGAGGAATCCGGCTCCCAGCAGAAACAATAAATAAAAGATCCACGGCGGCAGGGGCAGAAAGACGTCTCTGAATTTTTTTTCCGCTGGCTTTGATGAAGCAAACTGCCGGGTATTCTCCATTGCGTTGGCGGTGGCCAGCGATTGCCATTCATCGGCGTTTGAAATATAAAGATCCATTGCCGTATCTCCCGCGATAGCGACCTGGTTCCATCCTGCTTTGTGAAACCAGAATTTCCCCTTCCAAAGATCATCTATTAAGATACTTTCCTCCATGGGTATTTTGATATCGTTGACCAGGACGTCCGGGTCATTTTCCGACGAGATTATTTCAATCGGAACTGGTGCATCCGGATATAAAGGAAAATCACTTTTTTTCTGTCGGAAGGCCGACGCGCTTACGTTGGACCTGGAAAGCCTTTCCAGCACGGGCCACCACAATGAACTGTACGCAATGGAATCACCCTGCAATATCAGTTGATAAGTTTGCTGAAGTAGTTGAAATCCAATTTTACCAAATCCCTGATATTGATAGCCGGTTAAAACCCTGTTTTGATTTCTTATAATAGTATAGGTTCCGCCTTCCGTAACAGGGCTAAATGGCCACGCAGGTAAAATATGTTTTTTATGGCCATTCAAAAATAAATGGGCTGTGTCTGTAAGATACCTTTTGAACGCAAATGGAAAGATCCCTTTTGTGATTACTGGCGGCGCATTCAAAAATACAAGGATGCCAAGGCCTTCATACATGGCTGAGCGCAGGCTGTTGACTTCCGACGCGCGCAGCGACCGGAGGGCATCGGTATCGATAATAACAAGGTCAAATTCAGAAAGCGATTCTTTTGTTAACCGGTAAATACTTCCCCTCTTCCGATTGACAGATTCATGCCGGAATTTGTTTTTTGAAAGTTGATACCGGACTAACAGCCTGTGATTATTCGAGAGGAATTCCTTCAGGTATCGTGTCTCAAACGTTGGATAATGCTGGATGAATAAAATATCAAGTGGATTTTGTTCTTGAACCTGCACCGGTAGTTTTCCAAGAACAGAATCCTCAGATAGAAGGGTATATAAAAATCTCCCCGTTTTTTTTGGCAAGAACGAAAACCTGAAATTTTGAAAACCGTTTCCGGAAAAAGTGACCGAATCTTCTTTGCCTCCGGGCCCAATAAGAAAAAGTTTTGCTTTTTTAGATGGATTGTTAAATACCCCTTCAAGGGTAGCGGGCCTGTTTTGAGTGATGTTGTCTGGAATGGACAAGCGTATGATGCCGTTCGGGTAAGGGGATGGAAGAAACTGATAGTTATGTGATGGGAAGAGATCCAGCGCTTCGGGAGGCAATCCCTGACCAAGGATAAATCTAATATTTCCCAGTTCCCGTGACAGGTTGTGATAAGATCTGACAACAACTGAATTGTGATACGGGTTTGAACCCTTCAAGTGTAAAACTTTTATTGTTGGATAAATCTTTAAAAGACTGTCCGCCTGCGATTTATTATAGTGGGGTGTTAACAGAACGATTTGTTCGGATCTGGCCGTTTGGTATCTGGGACGCAACAGAAAGCCAGTCACTGCTAACATCAGCAGGATAACTGAAAGCGCGCGGACAAAGAAATAGGCTGTTTGTCTTTCCCATTCCATCCAGATGAAAAACAGGGTTAACACGATCAGTATGGCGTACAAAAGTAACGGTGGTAATAGAGGATCAGCCACAAGCCACGGATCAGTCATTTTTCAGCGATTTCAGATGATTAATAAACGTCCGGTCCAAACCGTGTATGCTTTCAAAGGATCTATCAGGGGACGCCATTTCTTTGGGAAGCACCTGCCAGAAAACTTCTCTAAGGAAGAGCACACTCTTCTGGATTTCTTCCGCGGGGAGTTCATTTTCAGTGAGAGATTTAATCAGCGACAAAGCGTGTAGATAATTGCCGGGGTTCTCCAGCGCAAGGGCAGCCAACTCCTGACCCGCCTGAAGAAAAGACTGTTTCGCTTTTACAGTTAAATAAATATCTGAATGGGCTAGATGTTCTTCCAGGATACCAAGCGCCAATCTGATGGCCGGATAAGTTTCTTTCTGGTCAACCTCCTGGTTATGCACGCTGTGTTTAATTTCCGACAGGTTGCCAGTGAGTCTTCTTTCCTCTTTTAAGGGAGGAGGATCAAAGCCTGATTTATGGACATAGATCCTGGAGTCGTTGCTAATGTCTTTTAATAATCTCAAGGCGATATATTGGTAGGGCAGAGATTTCTCCGGATCAAAAGCACGCAGGTGAAGTTCCGCATCCCACATAGCGGTAAGTGCTGCCTTTAATTTTGACCGGATAGATTGTGTTAAAAACGTTGCTTCTTCCTGATGGTCGTGTACGTGCTTGTACGCTTCGGTCGGATCATCTTCCTCAGCCCCTTTATGATCATGCCCCTCCTCTTCGGGTTCTTCACCTTCCTGGCCGATGGCGGTTTCAAATTCTTCTCCTAAGAATTCTCCGTACTTCAGTCTCAGCACTTTTTGATCGTATCCGATCTCATTGCTTCGTGAATTAAACTCTTCGCTGCGGATGCTTTTCCGCTCTCTCAAAAGTTTTTCGGAATCTATTATGATCTGGCGCTGGCTTCTGAAATAGGCAGGCATAAGGTGAACACCCAGGCCCGATTCCACTAACAACATCTGAGACGAAGTATCCCGTAACGAGATAAAATATGTTTGGGTTCGTGCCCTGTTCGCTGAAGGCCTTTTATTATCCAGGGCTTCAATATAAAAATACAATTCATCGCCCGGTTCCAGGCCCAGATTTTTCACGTCGATTGTCCGGGATGCTTCGGCGCGACGTCCCCTAACGTTTGCGGGTGAAGTGAATAAAAGTTTTTCTTCCCTGAACTTGACGGACTCTCCGCTGCCCTTACTTACCGTCGCTATGATGTATGCATCGTGTAATCCATAATCATCAGAGAAATTTACTTTTAGCAGGACGTTCTGTTTGTCAGCCAGGCTGATCTCGGTGTATTCTGGCTGTTGCGGAACTGCGATTTTCGGTGGTTGATCGCGTATAACCTCTACTTTAAAATAATCGGAAGTCCGAGCCACTGCTGAGGAGGAAGTCCATGAAAATTGATAGAGGTTAGATTCGGTGAAGGATCTTTCCGCCTTGTACTTTTGCTGACTTCGTTTTAGTTCCACGGAATCATTTCGTAAAAACACCAGGTGCGGGTGTTGTACTGAGTCTGTGAACACAATTTGCCAGAGAACGCGTGAGCCTTCAGGTACGGAAACCTGGGGACCTTTTGTCGAATAGGACGCCACTCCGGTATAGGCCGGAGGATTGATATTCAGCATTACCTCCTTTAAGGAAGCAGGAACGGCGGAAGGTCTTGTCTTCTGTACAAGAGCTGTTTCGCTTTTCTTCGGCGGGTCGGGTACGGTTTCAGGCGTGAACAAAAACAGAATGCTTGTCAATAGAATACTCATTCCCAGAAAGATGGAAGCTCTGCCGATGTGATGTGGTAACTTTATTGTGCTGCAGATCTGCTCAAAGTTCACGCGTATCTTTTCCTTTTGGATTTGTTGCAACCAGGTGAGGTTCGCCGCATCTTTGAATAGCAGATCCGTGCTGTGTTGCATGACTGGATATTGATGATCGATGAAAACGGTCAGTCTGTTCTCATTAAATCTGTGGAGTTTGGATCTGAGGAAGGCGGTGGTGAAAACAATTGCTCCCATAAATACAGCGAGAATGAGGCTCGCCCAAAGGCCGATGTCCATAGCAGTTGTTACACCGAAGACAAGACATGTAGCTGTTAATGCCAGGAGAAGAATTTCGCCTGATCGCAACAAAAGATAATCTTTCTTTAGTTTCTTTAAATAATATATAGAATCCTTTTTCATTGATTTATATTGTAGGCAGCCGCACGCTCCGCCAGCAGCACCATCAAGAAAAGTGTGAGTATCAGTATATCCGCTTTTCCAACCTCTTCCTTAACAACACTTTGTGCTTCATTTTTTTTCACCGATGACCACATCATTGGTTCTGGTAGAACCAGGTGATCGTATTCCTCACTTTTTGATACGGGCAGAATGAGTTCAGCCAACTGTAGTGTCAGGTGTTGGGTGAGAGCGATCTCTTCATTCAGTCGCTTAGTCATGACCCAGGTACTGTTCTTCGACGACACACAATGAGGGACTGCTTCGCTTGAAGAGATCAGAAGGGGCAGATTTTCTCCGACGCAGGGCCGATACGCAACGGTCAGTGCGCCGTGCATTGTGGGCGGCGGTTGGTGCGCAAGCCAGAAAATGAACCTGGCTGCGGAGTGGTTATCCACCTCAGTTGTTTTGGTGACGATATTTATTTTGTGTGGTGTTATAGATTGGATGGCTTTCAGTGATGCCACCAGGATTGTTTCATCGTAGGCGAACTCGTCGGCAGTCAGAATAAAAATTTCCAATACTTCGGGTAGTGTTACAGGTAGGGAATCGCGAAATGAAGATGAAGGCGCTCTAATGGTTTCAAAATGTGTGATCAGAGGTGATGTGTTTCCTTTACGGATCCATACGGAATCCCGAGCCACGGAGAACTTTTCTGCAATAAAGTCTTTTGTTTCTGCGGGATACGTGAGCCATTTCATATTGGGGGGCATGGCTATACGTTCTCCCTTGAATTTTCGCTGATAATTTTTACTGAGCACGACGATAGAATCAAGGGCATGGGTAGTTAGTTGCCTTACAGCGGTCCAATAGTTATCAATAGGCTCCATTGTTTTTCTGCTTGAGAGCAAGGGGAAGCCCCACGACATTGAACGGGGTTCAAAACCCTGGTTTTGAAGTTTTTCGATCACTTGTTTGATGCCGTTGGATATTTCAATGTCCCGCTCTACTATGAGCCATTTCTTCTGCGCAGGCCAGGTAGACTTTGCGCCAGCAAGAACGAAAACCAGCAAAGCCACCAGGAGACATCTCAATATCAGTAAGGTCCGTTCGTTTAATCTGATGTTCTTATACCGGGCTGTGGGTGATTCACGCAAATACCGAAGGCTTCCCATCGGAATGACCTCGCCTTCCTTGCGACTGAACAAATGGATACCGATCGGAATCAGGAGGCCGCTCAGGGCCCATAGCCATATCGGGTTCGCGAACTGCATTTTTATCTGAAATTCCTCCGTATTTTCAAAAAATCCCTCAGCACCTCACTTATGTTGTCGCCCATGGAGACCATATAATAGTTGATATTTTTTTCAAGCAAACTCAATCGCGATTGTTTGATCCACGCCTGGATGCGGCCGGAATATTTGATTTGCCCGGCACGTGTATCCACTTTCAGGGTTGAACCATTTTCAAGGTCCTGGAAGGTGACGGAGCCTTCGAACCCGAGTTCCATTTCACGTTTCCCCATCAAATGAAAAACAATCACTTCATTGCGTTTGGTTTTCAACCGGGAAATAAAATGCAGGAGATCCCCTTCATCATCATAGAGGTCCGTAAAAAAAATGATCATTTCTTTTCCCTGGTGATCGAAGAGATATTCAATTCCGTTTTTTTTCCATCGGCCCTCCGCTGTCGCCTTTACGAGTGATTGCAGAAAGCGCACGAATTGTTGTTGCTCAAACCGCGCGTGGACATTGCTCACGTGGTTCTCATTGACGATAAACAATCCAAAGCTATCGCGCTGTTTTCTGGCAAGATAGGCCAGGGACGCCGTCATTACTTTGGCATATTGAAGCTTGCTCAAACCATCCTCCTTATAGGCCATGGAATGGCTGGCATCGACCATAAACTTTACCGTGATATTGGTTTCGACTTCGGCCTGTTTGATAAAATATTTTTCCGAACGGGCGTACATTTTCCAATCGAATTGCCGCAGGTCATCCCCCGGCTCATAACTGCGGTGTTGGCTGAACTCGTGTCCGGAACCAATGGTTTGGCTTTTGTTTGCGCCACTCATGAAACCTTCCACTAGGATTCGGGCTACTAATTCCAGGCCGTCTACGGTGTTAAGGATTTCCGGTTTCAGTAGTTCTTTTATGTTCGCTTCCACCCGCTAAATCTTTTTGTGGTTGGATCCTATCATTTGATCCGTGAGGTGGAGGGCAATATGTTCTGAAGTGATGCCCTCGGCTTCGGCTTTAAAATTCAGTAGTATTCTATGGCGCAGAACAGGCAACACCAAATGTTTCAGGTCTTCAATGGTTACTGCAAACCGTCCGGCG
>JBBDXJ010000174.1:0-26387 GCA_040902445.1 Cyclobacteriaceae bacterium
TAACAGTATCAATGAAATAGACATCATTATACTATTCTATTGCATAATCTGGGATAAACAAAAGATTCACGTTGTCGCAGGTATTATCATATCTGGCCCTTGTGCTGCTTTTTACCAGCTTAACAATCAAGACAATTAAATTCCCGCTTTCCGGTGAGTTTTTGCTTTTATCATTTGGTGCAATCGCAGCATCCCTGGTCATGGGGTCCTTATCAGGAATTTTTCTGAATAGGCAAAAGAAAGGCGCCATTAGAGTTCTCGCTGTGGTATCAGGACTGATCATTCTGTTGACAGGTTATAGCTTTAGAATTCTACACATGCCGGGAGCAGATGAGCTGGTGATACTGGGAGTTTTCACGCTCATCACTTCATTACTGGTCAATACGCTCTATGTGTATAGACACGCGTCAGGCGAAGGAAACCTCCTGACGTATCTGCATGAAAAATATACACCTGGTATAGAAAGATTCTTTTTGTTGCTTTTATTTCCATTGCTGATATACAAAGTAGTAGCAATACTCACAAGGCCAGAGGATTTCTTGGGTAACGTGATTCTGCTTATAGTGATCCTCGGTTCCGGTCTTCAGTTTATCGCTTTAAACTGGCGCATCATGGAGAAGAATTTATCCAAGCGGAATGCCTTATACGTTGCTGCGATAATAATTTCGTTCTCATGTTTGATATTCCCTTTTTTGGCGGAGTACCTGGCATTCGGAATCCGTGTGGTGATGGTCGTGATTTGCACGATCGTCACGGGATGGCTGGCGTATAGGATGGAAGACGCGCCGAAAAAGATAACCGATCTGATCATGGTTATACTTGTTCCTGTTTTGTTTCTAGGTTGGGCATTGATCCGTTTGCAAGTTATTCCTGCATCGATGAGCCCGGTCTTTTTTAATATTCCGATCTTAATAATATTGGTAATTGGACTTTTATTTTGCAGGAAGCATGGCACGATGCGCACTTATATGATTTTTTCGCTTGGCGGATATTTATTGGAATTCCCATTATCATAGTTATCATTTCAATTAAACCAAAATTTTACTATAGCTGACTCACTGGCGCCGCGCAATCCCTGCCCGCAACTTTCTGAAAGTTTTAAAACTTTCAGAAAGTTTGAACCACGCGCGCTGCAGCATACCCCAGCATCAGGTCGTCCTCCCCAGTCACTCGCGCCTCGCGTCGTGCAGCAAAAAAAGCACAGAAAACGAGGGATTTCCGCAAAGAATATAATCTGTTTTGCGTTTGGCGTTAAGGTGAATTTGGTCCTTGGTCTTCTCTTTCCAGGTATAAATCATTCGGCGCGATTGACTAAGAGTTTTTGAACTTCATTTTGATTCATTTTAAGACAACCGGCCACACGGGCCAAGCCCCGCTATTCTCAGCGTCCATTGATTCACAATTGAAGTTCCATATCTTATCACTTGTTTAGGTAAAGACCAATAAGAAGGTCAAATTTACACTTTATAGTTTTCAGGATACAAGGCTGAATAATGACGAAATGTTGCCTTTATTTTTTGAAAAATATTTATCTTCACGCATGTTTAGAGGTTCCAAAATCCTTCTCCTGGCCGGCATCCTGCTGGCTGCTCCGCTGCTCGCGCAAAAGCCGGAGGAGGATCCGATCATAAAGATCGAGCCAATTTTGGAAAAGCATTGTTTTCCCTGCCACCACGATACCAAGCGCTCTGCTGATATCAGCCTCAAAAACATCTTCATGGGCATTAACGACACCAAGTCCCTCATCGTTCGGGATGGAAAAGTGTGGATGAATGTGGTTAAGCAGCTGCAGAGTGGCGCCATGCCTCCTCGTGGTGAACCCCGATTGAGCGTGGAAGACCACGAAACGCTTGTAAACACCATCAATGAAATTCTTTATTCTTCCCTGGGCGCCAATAACCCCGGGCGGGTTGTGATGCGCAGGCTGAGCCACAGCGAATACCAGTTCTCGATTTTCCATCTGACTGGGGTGTCCTATAATGCACCGGATATATTTCCGGCTGACGGTTCAGGGGGAGCGGGATTTGACAATTTCGCCAGTACATTGTTCCTGACACCGCTCAAGATGGAGCGGTATTATGAGGCCGCAGAAGAAATTCTGGACCAGGCCCACGCCAATGAAATGCAGTGGCGAAAGATTGTGCCCGAAAGCTATAAAAAGTCTTTCTGGCGGCGCATTGGTGACTGGTTTGCGGGCATCTTTAAGACTGTTGATCCATCAGAGGGGGCAATAAAAGCTGCAACGGAGGTTATCGTCCCGTTCTCCACCCGTGCGTACCGCCGTTTTCTGGAACCGGCGGAGAAAGAAAAACTTCTCAGCTTGTTCCGCAAAGTCTACGACGGTATCGACTCAAAAGACCGATATGACCTGGCAATCAAAGAAACCCTGAAAGCCGTTCTTGTATCACCTAACTTTTTATACCGCTACGAGGAAGAGCTGCCTGTTCCGATAGACCATCCGTACCCTCTGAGTAATTTTGAGTTGGCCTCCAGGCTTTCTTATTTCCTGTGGTCAACACTTCCGGACAAAGAATTGTTTGACGTGGCTTACGGTGATGACCTCCAGGACTCAGTAGTCCTCACCCGCCAGGTCATGAGGATGTTGAAGGATCCAAAAGCCAAAAACTTTGCAGAGAGTTTTGTGACTCAGTGGTTCGGCATCAGCCACTTTCGGGAAACCAACCCCCTGGATACTGAACGGTTTCCGGAAATGACAGCTTCCCTGAGGAACGCGATGTATCAGGAAATGGTGGAGTATTTTTATCACATCCTGACCCGGAGCCGGAATTTTCTGGATCTGTTGGACAGTGAATATACTTTCCTGAACGAAGAGCTGGCCAGACATTACGGGATTGAAGGAGTCCGGGGCAAGGAGATGAGATTGGTTGCTGTTAAGGACCGGAATCGCGGGGGAGTGTTGGGTATGGGCAGCGTATTAGCTACTACCTCGATGCCTCTGAGAACCAGTCCGGTGCTCCGCGGGAAATGGGTGCTGGAGGAAATACTGGGCAGTCCGCCTGCGCCACCACCCCCAGATGCCGGAGATCTGCCGGAAGAAGCTTCATCCGATAAAAATGCCAGCATCCGCGATTTGCTTACGGCACATCGCCGGAATCCCACTTGCGCGAACTGCCATCAGAAAATGGACCCTATTGGTTTTGGCCTGGAAAATTTTGACCCGGCGGGGCGTTGGCGCAATAGCTACGGGGACAAGCCGATCGTAGCCTGGGATACTATGCCCAGCGGAGAGGTGTTCAGCGGGCCGGCGGGGCTGAAGAAAATACTATTGGCGAAAGAAGACGAGTTTGCACGGAATCTTTCAGAGAAGATGTTCATTTATGCGACTGGGAGGAATGTGGGCTTCGTAGATGAACTGTATATCCAGCGCCTGGTGAAAAATTTGAAAGATAATCGTTTCGATACCGAAAAATTTATCATTGAGCTCGTGAACCTGGAAGCGTTCAGGCAAAAAGTGAACGACAAAGGAGAAAGATTTGTAGCAAGTAAGTGAGGTTGGAAAGGTTTGAAAGGTTGAAAGGTGAAAAGGTTTAAAAAAGTCCCCTTTAGGAGATTTAGGGGCTTAGGGGCAAAATTAAGTAAACAGTTACATTATGAGCAAGTGGCATATTTCCCGCCGGCGAATGTTAAAAGGTTTAGGCGCTAGCATAGCCCTACCGTTTTTGCAGGCTATGGTTCCACCTGGATTGAGTTCTTATAACATGGGCAAACGACCCCTGCGGTTTGCCTGCATCTACATGCCCAACGGTGTGAACAAAGACCATTGGACACCGACGGGATTTGGGGACAAGTTTGAACTTTCAAAGACGTTGCAGCCATTGGCCAACGTTAAGGACGATATCGTGATACTCAACGAGCTGATGAACAAGGGCTCTATTTTCCCGGGTGCGGAAGGCCATTTCGCAAAAACGGCGAACATCATGACTTGCAAACCCATCTTGAAAACGCTGGGTGATAATATTCACAGTGGCGGTATATCCTTTGACCAACTCATCGCGCAGCAGAAGGGGCAGGACACGCTCTTCGATTCACTTCAATATGGAATGGAGCGGGTAAACTCAGGCATCTGCGGCGCTACCGGTTTTACACGGCTTTACGCCGCAAGTATCTCATGGAAATCTCCCACTCAGCCGTGCACCAGGGAGATAGATCCCCGCATGGCTTTCGATCGGTTGTTCGGGCGGGTATTACCAGATGCAAAACAACGCGATCAGGCGTGGAAGCAAAGCGTGCTGGACGTGGTGAAGGACGATGCCAACGCCTTGCAGCGCAAACTTGGACGCGCCGATCAGGATAAGCTGGTGGAATATCTGGAATCAATCCGCTCACTGGAAAAGCGAATTGATAATGAAGAGAAGCTTAAAGCTTTCGAGCGGCAAGTCACACCCGAGATTAAGAAAGAGTTGATTGGCCTTAACCTTCGTATCGATGAGTACAAAGAGCAGGTTGTGGGTGTGGATGCCACCGAGAAATTCCGTCAGATGCTCGACATCATGGCGCTAGCCTTTTGGTGTGACGCAACACGCGTGATCACCTATATGCTGGGCAACGCAGCCAGTGGTCGCAACTTTTCTTTCTTACCAGGAGTACAGGGCAGCCACCATCAGATATCACACCACCAGAACCTTCCAGGTGCGCTGGAAGAATACAGAAAAATAAACGAGTTCTATGTAGCGCAGTATGCCTATTTCCTGGAGAAGCTCAGGTGTATTCCTGATGGAGAAGGCAACCTGCTTGACAATTCCATGATCCTGTTTTGCTCAGGCCTCCGCGACGGCAACTCACACTCTCCGCGCAATCTGCCCGTTATAGTGGGTGGTAAAGCAGGAGGAGCTTTGAAAACCGGTCAGAACCTGCAGTTCGCAAAAGAAACTCCTTTATCCAATCTCTATCTCTCCATGGCCCACGTCATGGATATGCGCTTGTCGCAGTTCGCTGACAGCACCGGAGAGTTGTGTGAGATATATGCCTAGTAGTTTTAAGGAGTTTTTAATCCGGCTGTTTTTTTAAGAAATATTTCCTTGATACGGTTCTTCCGCCAGCCCATTGCCGAGCTTTTGCTACTTTCGTTTTGTTTTTGTTTACTTTTAAATCCTTGATTTTCCCCATGGAAGCCCTCAAAAATTTGCGCAAAATAAGTTTGCTGCTCATCTCAACTGCATGCATTTTAATCATTGGCTGTCAGACTAAAAAAATGGAAGAGGAAGATTTCAAAGTTGCTTTTGAAAACGGAAAGCTGGCCAATGAATCTTATGATAGAAGCTTGCGGCTCACCAGGGCCTGGGTGGCAAAGAAAGACAGTGCAAGTGGTTTAATACCATCAAACTTTGGCAAAAACAAAGATCTTTGGGAGCCGCACAACGCCGGCGCGGATAATTATGCGTTTATGGTATTGACGAGTTATCTGTTGGATAAGGATTTATTGAATGGGGAGATGTTAAACATGTTGAGCCAGGAAAGAAAGCTGACCTCCAGGGTGAACTCCCTTCCGGATACCTACTCGTTTTCGAAAAAAGATTTTAACCTGGCGCAACCTGATAAAAACTGGATTGTTTTCAGTACCGCTGAATATATAAAGGATGGGCTGGTGCCAATTACTGAATATATGGGACCATCTCCCTGGAGCGAAAGAATGATGGAAATGATTGACGATTTGCCCCAGCTTTATGATGTCTTAAAAAATCTGGATCAGTTGGGAACCTATAAGGTGGCTTCAGAGGAGGTCAACGGGGAAATGTTGCAAACTCTTTCGCGTTTGTATTGGATGACAGGTGATGAGAAATATCTTGACTGGGCAGTGAGAATAGGTGATTATTATTTGAAAGGCGAACGCGACCTCACAAAGGTCAACTATCTCAGGTTAAGAGATCACGGTTGTGAGGTGATCGGCGGGTTGAGTGAATTATATGTAACGCTCCATTTTGCGAGGCCAGCGATTAAAGCACAATACCAGGAGAATTTCCATCGATTGCTGGACATGGTATTGGAAGTCGGCAGAAACGAAGATAGTTTATTCTTCAATGCCATTAATCCTATCACCGGTGAGATCGCAGATGACAAAACCTCCGACACTTTTGGGTATGTTTTTGATGCCTATTATTCAGTTTACCTCGTAGATAAAAAGGAAGAATACCGGGAAGCGGTTATAAAGGGTATCCAGAGCCTGAATGAAAACTACCGCAGTTTCGGATGGGAAGGAACCAGTCATGACGGCTATGCGGATGCCATTGAGGGTGGAATTAATATTTATAACCGTGAACCCGATCCTTCATTAAAAGCATGGATTGATAGCGAGATCAAAGTCATGTGGGCTATGCAAAAGGACGATGGTATTGTTGGTGGTGGCTGGCCGGATGGTAATTTCTCCAGGACCAACATTATGTTCAGCCTTTGGAAAACGCAGGGGACGCATATCCTGCCCTGGCGAAAAGATATCATTCTGGGAGCAGACCGGAAGGGTGATACCCTGAAAATATCACTGTCATCTTCCGGGCAAAAATGGAATGGAAAATTAACCTTTGATTACAAACGCCACAAGGAGATCCTTCACCTTCCCATTGATTATCCCCGTCTGAACCAATTTCCAGAATGGTTTACGGTTGATAAAGGAGCAAAATACAATTTTGAAATAATCAACCGGAACGTGGAAGAAATTTATACCGGTGAGCAATTGGTCAGTGGGATCACGGTTGAACTGGATAGCAATTCGGTACACCATATCATTGTTCTCCCCCAATAGCCAAGAGAGAAAGTCTTTTTTCAACATGGCTTTGCTTTTGAAATAGTTTTTTCATTTTAAGAACCATTTCTTGAAAAACTCAATTTTTATATCCTGTGTTTTATCCATCGGACTGGGATCTACGTTCCGCGAAGCGAAAGAAGTTGATCCTGTTTTTGGAATACATTAAAATTGAATTCCAACATTTTGCCTTCACCGCTTCTGAGTTTGAATCGGTCATTCGCCGTATTGACAATGACAATCCTCAAACTATAGGTGAGGCCAGAATTGCCCTGCGGAATTGTCGCCTTCATTACAAAAAGATCGCATTCTTCCTGGAATATTTTTTCCCCTATGCTGCCATAACTTATAATTCTCCCGCCAAAGTAGAAGTGGAAGAAACCTATATGGAATTTAATGAGACCGCAGGAGGGCACCGGCATTTATTATTTGCAGATCTTAGGTGAAGATGGCATGAAAGTCACCAGAAGGTTCATAAAACGATGATGTTGATACAACCTTAATTGGAACTCTTGAAAAAAGGCGGGCTATGAAATGCACTTCTTTCAAACTGCACTGATAGCCCGTTTGTGATTGCCATAGTTTAAATATGTTTCTCCGTTACAGCTTCGGATCCAGCGTTTCGTGGGTAGAATCCTTATTACCAACCTTGACATTGTCGAAATATATTATTCTCCTGGTGACATCGGAGCTTTCATCTTTAAAGGCTGCTTTATACAGGCCTATTTTCCATTTCGGTAAAATATCATCATACATGTTACCACCCTGTATGGTGAGTTTTTTCGTCCCGTTATGCCACAATTCAATTATGCCGTCAGACCCATACGAATGGATAAAATGGATTACGAATGTATGCCATGTATCTTTCGTAATGGCCCCTATATCATATTTCACTCTCGTATCAATTGTATTGCCACTCTCCAGTAAGATCCTGTCTTTCTGGGTTCGAAGCGAAGTGGCAGGAGAACCATTCTGGAACCACTGGTTGATGACTTCGCGTTCACTGTCATATTCGTATCCGATGGTGGGAAATAAAACCGCAAAGCTGTACCACATTTCTTTTGCCACCCCCTCTTCCGCGCCTTTTATAATAGTCACTTCTGACCTTTTACCATTGGCTACCAATTCCTGATCCTTTTGTATTTCAAATCGCGCCGATCTATTCCCTTTGAAAACCGGCGAATTCACAAATTGTAATGCATAGTCCCAATCTCCGACATCCCAATCATGCGCTGTTGAAAATGGCTGAGGCCCTTCAACCGTCTCTTCATAAATCACATTTGCTAATGTGGTTGCCGGTGATAGCTCATCTACAGGTTCGGTTACATCCGTAATGAGCGAATCAAGCCTTTCAGCTACTATAATGTTCCTGATGAGTTCTTCTTCACATGAAGAGATTGCGAAAATTGCTATCATAAAACTCAACAGGCTGAGTTTTTTTGAGTGTAACATGGTGCTAATGGGGTTAATTAAAAAATAATTGTCTCACCATCCGTAAACAAGGTTTTTACAATAGTTAATGTCTTATAGCGTCGTTCTCCTTTCTTTTTAGATCTAAATAAAATGCAACCCTATCAGGATCTAATGGATTTTGTTAAGAAAAAGAATGGATAGTTGCAGCAGAGATAAACTGGCATCGAACAATAAAAAACAGTTCTATCCATTCTGCAAGATGAGCAGATATTTTAACAGAAAATTATGACATTTTGATAATTAATAAGGTAAGTAAGAAAAAAGATATTTTTCCTCATTAACAGCAAATCCGATTGCGGGTCGCGGCATAAAGGAAAGCAGTTATTTTTAGTTTCTGGAAATGACAAAGAACTCCCGGATAAAAACGAAAGCTGAAGTGCGATGTATTTTTTTGGTCAATTTGATTAAAAAATAACAATGATTGAATGATTTGTATTAACGCTTTTTTGGTCAGGCCAGTACCTTTGCTGATGTCGTGCATGTAGAAATTGCATGTTGGCTTAGGCGATAAAACAAATCACAAAACCTCGGAAGTCTTCCCTGAATTGTGTTGCGAATACAAAGGGAGTGTGAGATTTATATAGTCTCATAAAGTCCATTATTTGCCTTTCCTGAATTGACACGGAAATGTTTATCATGATTTGACAATGGTCAGATGGTTTTTTTTGAAATATGATCATTTGCTCCGCTTCCTGTGGTGAATTGGTTTTAGCGGAATTGTCTGGATTACAACTGAAATTTTCCTCGCTTTATTTAAAAATACTCTTATGATTACAAATTATCGCATGGGAACAGATCGACTCGTCTGTCTGTGTTTTATTGTCGTTTTCCTGATTACCTCTTCTGTGAACTTAAGTGTCGCGCAAAAGCCTCAGGAAATACGGGAAGGTGTGTTTCGTATTAAGGTTTCTGAAGGGTTATTCAAACAACTTGAAAAGACGAAAATAACAAAAAGAAGTCCCAATGAAGTGCACACAGGCATTGAGACCCTGGATGTTGCCAATAAACATCACAAGGTTAATAACATGCGAAGAGTGTTTCCTGATGGAGGGAAATTTGAAGCTAAACACCGGAAGTATGGTCTTCACCGGTGGTATGAATTAGAAATAGATAAGAGTGTTTCGGTTCTGCAGACTTTAGCTGGATACCGGTCACTGAAGGATATAGAGAAGGTGGAGCCATTGTACAAAAAAGAAATAATCGGATCTGGTAATGAGAACTTTGGTCCCGTGGTATTGAAAAAATTGACAGAAGAAACATTGCCGGAGACTTCCAATGATCCGCTTCTTTCAAACCAATGGCATTATAACAATACAGGGCAGACTGGCGGCACAGCGGGCGCCGATATCAGTTTGCTTCAGGCCTGGGGGATAGAGACAGGAAACAGGAGCATCATTGTTTCGGTCCACGACGGTGGTATTCAGATAAATCACGTTGATCTGGCGAATAACATTTGGATAAATCCAAATGAAATTCAGGGAAATGGAATCGATGATGATAACAACGGATATATAGATGATGTAAATGGCTACGGCTTTGCGGATAACACAGGGAATATTTATCCTGATAACCATGGCAGTCACGTTGGTGGAACGATTGCAGCTACCAACAACAATGGGACAGGGGTTGCCGGGATTGCGGGGGGATCCGGCAATGGAGATGGCGTAAGACTCATGTCATGCGCGGTGTTTGGAAATTTTAATGTGGGCGGATTCGCTGAAAGTTACATCTATGCTGCCGATAATGGGTCGGTGATCTCTCAAAACAGCTGGGGTTATACTTCGCCGAACGTCTATGAGCAATCTGTACTTGATGCAATTGACTATTTCATCGCCGAAGCTGGAAGAGACGAGTTGGGCAACCAAACTGGTCCAATGAATGGTGGCATAGTGATCTTTGCTGCAGGCAACGGTAATAGCAGTGAGGCATATTATCCTGGTTATTATGCTCCCGTATTTTCCGTGGCAGCAACTAATCATCTGGATATGAAAGCCTGGTATTCAAATTATGGCACCTGGGTAGACATTGCCGCGCCAGGTGGCGAAACTTCTGTTACCCAGCAAGGTGTTTTAAGTACGCTTATCGATAATCAGTATGGGTATTTTCAGGGTACCTCGATGGCGTGTCCGCATGTGTCAGGGGTGGCAGCACTATTGGTTTCAAGGTACGGTGGCCCGGGCTTTACTCCGGCTTCCCTGCGATCAAGAATAATGCAGACTGCCGATAATATTGATTCCGCTCATCCTGCTTTTGCAGGGATGTTAGGTTCAGGACGTATGAATGCTTTTGCTGCTCTGCAACAGGATGATGAAACGCCGCCGGAAACTATTACGGATCTTTCCGTTGCAGCCATTGGTATCACAAATGTGCAGCTTGCCTGGACTGCGCCGGCGGATGCGGGAAATGGTTTTGCAACGAATTACGACTTGCGATATTCAACTTCACCCATTACAGAGGAAAATTTTTCTGATGCCTCTGCTGTAAATGGATTAGCCCCCCCGGCTTCAGCAGGTACTCCGGAATTCTTTAGGGTAATGGACCTTCTTCCCGGAACGACTTATTACTTCTCGATTCGCTCGACCGATTTTTTTAACAACGTTTCGGGTATTTCAAATGTATTGGAGCAGGCTACAAATTTTCCTCCCTCCATTGAAATTAATCCTCACTCAATCACAGCTGATCTACTAACTGCCGGACTTATATCTAAAAGCCTCACAATCTCTAACAACGGGCTCGGTCCATTATATTTTGTGTTTGACTCCGTGAATTTAATATCGTTTTTTACTGTATCCATACAGCAAGGAACTGTTTCGCCGAACGCGAGTGCAGATGTAGAAGTCATTTTTGATGGCAATGGTCTGCTGACCGGAACTTATGAAGATAGCCTTGTTATTTGGACTAATGATCCGCTCAATCCGCAGCTCGTCATTTCTGTAACAGTTAATGTTACAAACAACGGTTACCCTATTGCAACAGTAAGTCCTCAGGTACTCGATTTTGGTGACGTATTCCAGGGTGCTTCAAAACAAATTGTACTTAGTATTCACAATGCCGGATCCGAAAACCTGGTCATCTCCAACGTTGAATCAGACAATGCGGATTTTACTTTTAGCTTTAATGAACCTATTGCGATTGCGCCCTTTGCGGATTCTTCGGTCGCGGTTACCTATATCCCTTCTTCGCTTGGACTATCACAGGGTACACTTAATATTTATACAAATGATCCGGATCGCCAAACACTGAGCGTGCGATTGTCCGGAAGCGGAACTGAAGCCCCCGCGATACAAGTTTCTCCCGAGGCTGTGTCGGCCACTCTTTTTTCGAACCATACTGTTACGAAACAACTCACAGTTCAAAACCACGGTGGAAGTGATCTTGAATTTTCCGTTAAAGTTTCCTCTTCAATTCCTGCGACCACAACTTCTTTGAAACATATAGATGTCCCCCGGCCGGCAAGTCTGTTTTCCTCAACAGGTGCGCGGATGGTTCCTTCCTCTCCCGCGAATCAATCCTCTGGAATTGAAGTACAATCCGTAACGGACCCTACGGAGATCTCCCGGGTCCTGATACTTTCCCCAGATTATTATGTGCAAGATCTTGCCTTCATTCTCAACAGCATGGGAGGCGTCGCTGTTGATGTTTTTCCTTACGAAATGTTGGCTTCGGTTTCCGTGTCAGATCTCATCGCCTATGATGTTGTATTGACCACGAATAATTTCCAATGGATTTTCCGCGGTGCAAATCCCGCCGTTGTTGGAGACGTTCTGGCTGATTATGTAGACCAGGGCGGGAACGTGATTATGAACCAATTTTCATTTGCCGAGGATTTTGGATGGAAAATCGAAGGTCGTTTAGAGGCGGAAAACTACAGTCCGTTTGTTACAGGTGTAGTAGCCGACTATGCGTTCACCTCGTTAGGCCCCGTTCATCAGCCTGACCATCCGGTAATAGCAAGATTGAATTTCCTCAACTATACCGGGTTTCTTGTGGATGTTGGTTTGGCAGACGGTGCAACAGCGATTGCGAGCTGGGATACAGGTCACTTATTTGTTGCGGCAAAGAACAATGTTGTAGCCGTAAACTTGTTGCCTTCTACTGGATACGGTGGCAGCTTTCCCTGGCAGGGAGATCTTCCCCTTGTGTTTCACAATGCCATCAAATGGTTGAGCGGACCTTCTTATGTGCGTGTGAATCCCGTGGTGGCCGTTGTCTCACCGGGTGAGCAAATAACCCTTGACGTAACATTTGATGCAAGAGGATTGAACGCAGCTGATTATGCCGCATCGATTGACGTTGTAAGTAATGTGCCGGGAAATGAACTGGTGTCCGTTCCCGCGACTCTGACAGTGACAGGCCCTCAGTTTTCTATGTCTGCTTCTTCTGTGCTTGCCGAGCTGATGCCAGGAGAAACATCTACGCAAGCGTTGACAATGCAAAATAACGGAAACACAGATCATATTTATGAAATTAGTATACAATATCCCGGTGGATCTGATGTACAAGACCACTCCGCGTTTGTGTCGGTTTCTCCTTCGACGGGTACGATAGCTGCCGGCGAAGCAATAGAATTTTTAGTTTCATTTGATGCGACAGGTCTGTTACTGGATGAGCGCTATATAAGCTATATAAATATTACTGCTGACGTGGATCGGATTACTATTCCTGCTGTGATCCATGTTCCCGCACCTGAATTTGTCGTTAACCCCGCCTCGATTTACAGGGAAATAGAAATAGGAGAAACCGTTACCGAGACCGTTACCCTGCAGAACACCGGAAGAGGAGAACATCCATTTGAAATTACCGTGCAGAACTATGGAATTTTTGCAGCCATGGCAATGGTCAAAAAGCTCGGCATAGTCGCCAACCCATTAGACATCGTCAATCCCGATACACGGCCTTTAACGGCACTGATGGAAAAACTCAGTCTAAACCCGCGCGAAAAATTTGATCCAAAAGTTTTCAATCTGCCGCAAAACGTCAAGTCTCCGCTCTATACGGTTTATGCGACAAGCTTTGACGAATTCATTCCCGGCGGTATCAACCAAAACGGTTGGTACGGATGGGGTTCGTGGAATGTTTCAACGGACAATCCATACACAGGTAACCAGCATATTCGTTTATCAGGAGAAGGAATGGATCTGCATAATAGTGCAAACTCCCCCTGGGTAGGTATCGGCTATCAGCCCTTTTCGAGTACAACTATGAAGGTGATGCTTCAGGGATCAGGGACCTACCGATGGATCATACCGCATTCACCCACGGCACAAGAAGTACCCACCGCTATTTTATTTTTCCCGGACAATACTATTGGCGCCCTGATCAAAGATGGCGCGGGAAACGTTTACTTCGAAAATGTTCCGGTCCAAATTCCATCCGGATATTTCGACGTGACAATTGAAGTAGAGCGTTCAACCTCCAGATTCAGTTTATATTTTAATGAAGCGAAAGTCTTCACAGGCCAGGGCTTGTCAGGGAATATCGAGTACGTTGAAGTATACTCCAGAAACGAGTCATCGACGGATGCCATTTATGATGTAGATGATTTTCAGTTGATCGATGGCAAAAGAATATTCAGGCCCTTCCTTACCGTTGCGCCATCAGCTGGAAGCCTTGCACCAGGGGAATCGGTCGATCTGGCTGTGACCATGAATACAGAAGATCTTTTCTTTGGCCTGTATCCTTCCGACGTAATAATAAACGTTGCGGATGTACGAAACATTTATGTTCCGGCCCACTTCCTGGTGGTAGGTGATCCTGCGATCGAAGTTAGTCCGGCTTTGCTGGAGACAATTGTGGATTATAAAAGCGAAACGTATCAGAATCTTGTAATAAAAAATACCGGCGGTCGCCCGCTGTATTTTAACCTTGATGCCTCGGATCCCCAGAGACTGGTTCCTAATGATCTGGCACGTCCGGTAAGCAAATTTGCTGAACAGGACTTGCGCGTGGTGCATAAGCTTGAAGAAGATAGAAGATTATCGAAAAATCAGGGACAGGTAACGTCGGGCGCCGGAAAATTTGTGATGGGTCAGCCACTTCTTATACAATACTTTGACGAAGGCGTGTTCCCGCCGCCACTCGGATGGAATATTTTCAACGACGGAACAGAAGGACTTGTCTGGAATTCTGCCTGGTATTACGGCGAAGGTAATTATTGTGCATGGGGAGATGCCGCGACCGTTAGCCGTGATGCTTTTGGCGTTGCAGAATTTGATACGGAAATTCAGACACCAGTAATTAATGCTGACGGATATGAAAATCTGGTGCTGCAATATTATGCGAATTACCAGAACTTTGGCAACCGTGATATTCTCGACCTTGATATCCTTATTGAAGGAAGCGCTTCATGGGAAAATATATTGCGTTGGAATGAAGATCATGGTTCCTTCCGGGGTTATGGGGAGTTTGTATCTTTAACGCTTGACGCATTCCTAAATGGCGCGCAATCCTTTCAATTGCGCTGGCACTATTACGATCCCAATGAAGGAGACGAGGGCTGGTATGCACAGATTGATAATGTCGTGATACTTGGTGATCCCACGGAATGGCTAACCCTTTCACCCGCATCAGGTGTTGTGCCGGCCGGAGGCGAATATTTTATTTCAGCATATTTTCAATCACATGATCTGGATGCCGGAATGCATTCAGGTGCAGTCCAGGTGAATAGTAATGCTGTGTTAAATCCAATTGTTAATGTTCCGGTTTCACTAACTGTTCTTGAACCTTCCCGGATGGTCGTAACGCCAACCGGTTTACAGCAGACAGTTGCCTCGGGTAGAAAAGCTGTACAATCTCTGATTATTAGTAATGAAGGAGAAAGCATGCTCTATTTTTCGTTCAAGGGTCTTGTTGCGCCTTATGCTTCTGCCTACCATGGAGATGAAAGGAGGGAGGCGGTGGGAAAAAGAGGAGATGCACTTTTACCAAATAATAAAACAAATGATATCAGCGCGTTTATTTTTAATGAACCTTCAGCGACCAGGAATTCAGCCCTTCCGGTTTATGCGACCGGATTTGAAGAATTTGTCTTTGGCGATGTTTCCGGCCAGCATGAATGGTTTGGCCATTTTGGTAACTGGACAGTAGAATCAAATAACCCGTTTAATGGATCCCGCCACCTGCAAGGACGTTCAGACGGAGCCAATCAGGTTTCGCTTTCCCAGACACCGGTAGTAGCTTCCGGAACCAGTGATATTTCATCGGCAACAATGAAACTAAAACTGATTCCAAATGGAGTTACCTGGCAGATCATTCCGCAATCTTTATCAGCAGGAACTGTAAATACGCGGTTTGAAATCGGACCATATGGTGAACTGAAGGCTTTGGTGATGGATGGTGCTGGCAATCCATACTACCAAAATATACTTGCTTATTTACCCAACGATTACTTTGAATTGCGTTTTGATTTTGAAAGGGCTACATCTATGTTCCGGATTTTCTTCAATGGAAAGGAAGTCTTCCAGGGTCAGGGAGTGACGGGGAACATTGAACAAGTGGTTTTCTGGTCACTTATGGAGTATCCAGGTCCGATAATGGAGGTGGATGATGTGGCAATTCTTGATGGCACGCCACTGCCTCCGTGGTTGTTTGTTTATCCGCAAACTGGTACAGTTCCGGCTGGAGAATCATTTGAAGCAACCGTTCTCTTTGATGCAACTGCGCTGAGTGAAGGTACGTATGATGAAGAACTGCATATCAGGAGTAATGACCCTGAGCGTCCCGAAGTAAGTATCCCGGCTTCTATTCAGGTAGTTAGACCACCTGAAATTATCGTGGAGCCACAAACGCTTAAAGAAATACTCTATGCAGGAACGTCCTCGGATCAATCGCTTAAGATCGCTAACCTGGGTGAGGCAGGTCTAAACTTTTCCTTTTTAGGATATTCAGGATTTTCAACAAATGCTGCCCAGATAAAAAATAATACATCCCGGATCTATCCGGTAGATTATAAAGTTGATAAGAATTTTGCCGACTCAAGAAAAGGCCATCCGGTTTTAACAGGGCAGGGTGGACTCGATAACTTTGGGCATAAATGGATCGATAGCAATGAACCAGGTGGACCGGTTTTTGATTGGACGGATATCACCGCTACCGGCATCCCCGTTTTCCTGACGGATGATGACATGATCAGAGTTAATATGCCTTTTGAATTTCAATTTTATGGCAATTCATATAGCGAGGTAACTATTGGCTCCAATGGATACCTTACTTTTGGATTGGTTGGCTGGCCTTATTGGAATATGGAGATCCCCAATGCAGAAGAACCAAATGATATTTTGCCCGTTTTCTGGGATGACTTGTACCCGCCGGCAGGAGGTTCTATTCATTATTATGGTGATGCAGAAAAGTTTGTTGTGCAGTATACCAATGTACCTTATTACTATGCAAATCATCTACCAAACACCTTCCAGGTAATTCTGTATTCGAATGGGACAATAGTTTATCAGTACTTATCCATGAATGACACACAAAGTGCAACCATTGGCATCGAAAACCAGGACGGAAGTGATGGATTACAGGTAGCCTTTAACACGGGTTACACTCAAAACAACCTCGCGATTCTTTTTACTAACGCAGCAAATATTCCATGGATCACTCCTGAACCGGTATCGGGAACCGTTGATGGCGGCACTAACCAGCTTATTAATCTTAAGTTTAATGCAGAAGATATGGTAATAGGTGAATATGAAGGAATTCTAACGATTTACAGTGATGATCCAAAAATACCCTTCCTTACTATTCCAGTAGCGTTAGAAGTAACCGATAATTTTGCGCCGGTGATTCACCCTGTCACAGATATGAACCTGATTGAAACTGAATCGGTTAAAGTTACCTTCACTGCCACTGATCGCGATGATGCGAATTTATCAATCGCTGTGGCCAACGCACCTGGTTTCTTTAAAATGGCAAGCAGCGGTAACGGCACGGCTACCTATTCCGTCAAACCGAAAATAGGCGATGCAGGTGATTATTCTATCACTCTTGTTGCTACCGATTCAAGGGGCAAAATTTCAACTTCTATCTTTGATCTGTCCGTCATCCAATACGGAGTTGAAGGCTTTAGTCTGGTTAACAGTGCAACAGGTGAAGTTTATAATGAATTTTCAGAAATGATTGTTATTAATCAACAGGATGCGAACTTTCCCCTCTATGCTATCCGGGCAAATACGAACCCTGAGAAGGTTGGCAGTGTCCTGTTCAGCCTGAATGGTAAAACAAAAAACCGGGCCAATAACTTTCCTTACCTGTTTGCTGCAGGCGAGCTTCAAAAGTTAAAAATTGAAAACTATATTCTCAAGGCACAGGCCTTCACTGAAAAAGCAGGAAAAGGAAAAGACGGGAAAGCAGCGGAAGCACTAATTCAGATTGTTAATTCTTCTCAGGCCTTTGCTTCAGCTTCGGAAGAACAGGCAATAAATATTTACCCCATGCCTGTCGATGACGAGTTAAATATTCAATTGACAGGTACATTTAAAGGTCGGGCTGAAGTTTTAGTTCTCAATACCGCTGGGCATCCGGTTTTCCATGCTCTGGTTGACGTTGAACTGTTAAAAGAATACAAACTGAATGCAATTGATCTGGGATTAGGCACCGGCATTTATTATTTACAGATCTTAGGTGAAAATGGTGTGAGAGTCACCAGAAGGTTTATAAAACGATGATGTTATTGCAACCTTAAAAGGTCATTAAACTTAAAAGATTATTAAATCAAAAAGGCTGCTCAAAGGGCAGCCTTTTTGATTTTGATCAACGAGGTTGTTTCATCGTTAAACTTCCAATAAACAGTCAACAACCTTCGGGTGAAGAAGTTGAGAAAGTATCAACATCAATATGGTCTCAGGTGGCATCGCTTTCACTGGTCGCCGGATCAATCGTCTATCAGACACAAACCGGTTATCTCGAAAATTATGATGTTCGTAGATACGTGGTTTCAGGGCAACTATCATCACCATGGCCATGATGTATCTGATAGAAAAAATTGTGAGGGATAAACAGGTTGATCTTAAAGTTGAAGTGCAGCCTTAGTTGCAGACACTAAAAAATTTTAAAGTCCGTGAATCACTCCGGTCGAATCCTCAGTATCATGCCACCATCAACACCGATGTAAAGAAAATCATCCGGGCCCTGCCTTACAGATCGAACCCGCCATTTTTTATCCTGAAAAAGTCGTTCCTCATGAACGACCTTGTCGTCTTTAATAACAAGCCTGTTGAGGTGGGTCAATACCATTCCGCCGATAAACAGATTTCCTTTCCACATCGGGAATGCGTCGCCTGTATAGAATTCCATTCCGCTTGGGGCAATAGATGGGGTATAGTGATAAATTGGTTGCTCCATGCCTTCCTTTTCCCGGAGACCCTGTCCGACCGGTGTACCATCATACTCAAGACCATAGGATATAATCGGCCATCCATAATTTTTCCCGGCTTTGATTATATTGACCTCGTCTCCTCCCTTTGGCCCGTGTTCATTTGCCCAAAGCTCATTTGTATAAGGATTAATCGTCATCCCCTGAGAATTCCGTGTTCCATAACACCAGATGTCAGGCAGAGCGCCCGGAACATTCACAAAGGGATTATCGTCAGGGATACTTCCATCTTCCCTTATGCGCATAATTTTTCCGAGGTGGTTGTTTAACAACTGCGCAGAATCCTGCATGCGCTTATTCACTCCGGTGGTAATGAACAGATAACCATCCATCAGCGCAAGCTTCGACCCAAAAAAATTGGCTACTTTGTAGAAAGGCCGGGCGGCGAAGATCTTTTTTCTTTGAGTCAGACTATTGTCCTTTAAAGTTGCAGTCTCCACCGTCAGGCTGAATCCATTTTCATCCTTAAAAGAATAAACAAAGAAAACCCTATTGTTTTGCTCGAAATCCGGATGAGGTAAGATGTCATGCAACCCCCCATCGCCCTGTGTTGTAACAGGAGGAACACCGCTTACTGCAGTCTTATCTCCGGTTTTTAGGTCGATGATTATGAGTTCTCCCTTCGGCCTGTCAGTTACCAATAATTTTCCATTCGGAAGAAATGCCATTCCTGATGGAATTGAAATATTGTCAGCCACCAATTCTATTTTGAGTTTTACTCCTTCGCCGGTCTCCACTAACTCGGTTTTTTTCTCGCATGAAAAGATAAGCGGGAGAAATGTTAAGACGGTAATAAATGAAATGCAGGATAGGGACGACTTGCGGGGTATTCTTTCCATGACTTTACTGAGCGTTTTCAAATGTCCCTTGGGTCCTTGCCAATGAGTAATCTTGAATAATCTTTTAAAGCGCCGAGTTCACCGGTCGAAAACGGGTATGTCTCTCCTGTATGTCCTCGTAATGTCTATTTACTTTTTGCATTCGCTTGTACATATTTTTCGAGATTGTTGGGTGTTCCATCCTCGAGATCACTGATGTAGTGGTACCATTCAGCCCACTGCAGCCCATATTTTTGTCCGAGTTTTCTATTGGAGACCTGACTGAAGTTCAAACGCCTGGCATCTATGTCAAACACAAAATGCTTTACCCAGTTGTGATCAACTGATTTTCCATTCTCTTCAAGGATCGGCAGTCTTTTTCCTTCAGCCGCTAGTTTTTCCTGGAGCTTTTTACCATTTCCCTGTCCTGCGGGACCCTTCGTTACATTCAGCATATTTATTTCAACTTTCTTGTCGATATAGTCGGAGATGTCCACGATCCTGTTAGCTCTCTTCGGTGTGCGTGAATAATAGTATCTCACCTTGGGACTATGAGGTTGAAGTCCTGCGTCAAGATGTTCGGGGTAATCGGCTCGCCCTCCAGCCATCCATCGTGCAGCTTCCACGGCGCGCGCTGTTACATAGTGGTCAGGATTTTCTTCGTGATGCTCCCACGGATCCCAACAAACGATGGTATCAACTTTTAAGAGCCGGAATAAAAATATAAGTCTTCCTTTCAGATCCTGGATTCCCATGTTGTCCATCTGGTGATGGTTGTACATGAAGTCGTACGCTTTTTTCATTCCGTATCCCTTTGAAATATTATGGCTGTCAACAGTATTTCCCTCCGCATCCCCTTTGCTGTCATCCGAAGTCCGAAGCAAATAACCTGTATAGCCTTCATCCATGAGTTTTGCCACCAACCCGCCGGCGAAGAGGGGGATATCGTCTGAGTGTGCCTGGATGGCCAACAGGACTTTTCCGGTATGTGGCTTTCCTTTATTGGATCTTTCGACGATGATCTCATCATCCTGCTGCAAAAGATCGTCTGTTCTTTTTATTCTTTCCAGCGTATTTTTCTTGTTCTTGTCAGTTGGTGAACCGGAAGCCCATAAAGAGGATCCGACCAAAGCCCCCGACAACATCCCTTTTTGTAAAAAATCTTTGCGTTTCATATCAATTAGGTTTTATGATTCGGTAAAGGACCATACGTCCTCCAGAATATTTGTATAATCCATTGCGTTGGATGTCAAATTGCCGGGACAATTTCTTCCATGATCGCACCGTTCAACATGTGTCAGTCATTCTTATATGGCTGTGGCTGGGTTATTTCCGTTCCACCGGTTGTTCTTCCACTCCACAGGTAGTCGCTCGAGTTGCTCTCGTTCCACTCAGGGGTCGGTTCAAAATATCCGGGATGGCGCGGATCAAGATGCTGCTTCAAAATATCTTCTCTTAGTTCAATTCCCAATCCAGGGGAATCCGGAACAAGCGCGAATCCTTTTTCCATGATGTTCTTGCCATCAGTGGTTTTTACCAGATCTTTCCACCACGGGTTATCCAGGGAGCCGTTGTTCGGCATTTCCAGCGAAAGCACGTTGTTGGTGGCCGCCGCACTGTGAATGTTGGCCATAAATGAAACCGGCGTACCGGCGAAGTGCAGGATCATCGGGACACCTTTAGATTCAGCATAATCGCCAATGATCTTTGTTTCCAGAAGTCCGCCGGACGAAGCCAGATCAGGTTGAACGATATCAACCGCATGGGCATCGATGAGGTTGATGAACTGTTCCTTCAGATAAATGTCTTCTCCGGTAAGAGTGGGGGTCTCGATCGCCGCCGTAACCGTCTGCCATTGGTGTATATAATGCATAGGGAAGAAATCTTCCAGGAAAGCCAGTCGATAAGGATCAAGTGCTTTCCCGACACGGATGGCGGTATTTACGTCGTAGTTACCCACGCCATCCGCACCCAATGGCAGATCCCATCCAACGACATTGCGCACCATCTCGACATATTTTGCAAGTTCATCCAAACCTTTATCCGTGATTTGCGTCTGGCTGAAGGGTTGTTTCTGGCGCATTTCACCTGTAGAAATGGGAGCATAACTGTTTTTGTATTCAGGAGTATACCAGAACCTGTCATTGACGGTCGTTCCCGGTATGTCGGCGACCCATGACAAGGATGGATACATTTTGAACCAGGTGATTCCCAGCTCTTCCTTCCGGAACTTCATTTCCGCCTTGAACTTTTCGACATCCATTTTTCTTCCATCATGCCTGGGAACATAAGCATACATTCTTATTTTTTCCCTGTATTTCCCTCCCAGCAAACGCCAGCATGGAACGTTGTATGCCTTGCCCGTGAGGTCCCACAGGGCCATTTCAACCGCGCTCACTCCGCCTCCCTGGCGGGCATGGCCGCCGAACTGTTTGATGAGTTTGAACAGCATTTCAACGTTACAGGGATTATGGCCCAGCAGACGGCTCTTCAGCATCAGGGCATAACGCCAGTCTGCGCCGTCACGTATTTCTCCCAATCCATAGATACCCTGATTGGTATCGATCCGGATTATCGGCCGTCGATGTACCGAGACGCAGTACCGCATATCTGTAATTTTCAGATCAGAAGGGTTTGAGGAGCGCTGCACCCTGGAGGTGGTCTGCGCGATGGTATCTTCTACCGATAAGTTCATCAAACCTGCCAGCGATATTCCGCCGAGCGCAGTCTTTTTAAAGAAATTACGACGGCTGGCTTTCGGCGTGGGTTCCGAACTTTCTGTTTTAGGGGCCGCAGCTATTGAATTCTCTTCTTGCTTGTTACTTTGAGTGAGGTGTTGCAGAATTTTTTTCATAATGATGGTTCTTATTCAAATGTTAGTCATGATTAATGTGTAATACCGTCAGTGCTATCACTCCGGACAATTGCTTTCTGACTTTGTTCGCTGATAAATAAATCGGTATCCACTTGTTATTGATCCCACAGCTTATGGTGCGGCGGGGAGCATATTCCTGATAGCGCTGATTTTCCATTCTGCTTTGGCAGAAACAACAATGAAGGTACTCCACATTTTGCGGGGTGTGCCGTCAGCATTCTGTATCTCATATTTGCAATCAACAACTGCGCTTTTTGGATCGAGGAGTCGGATCTTTTCGATGGTGAGTGTTCTTGTCCCCGGGCTACCGGCTGAGCTCCTGAGCATTCCCTGCACAGCGGAAGTGATGCCGGACCTCCATTCACCGTTGGAGACCAACTGATCGATGTCGGAGGTTAAAATTCTTTTAAGCAGGACTGTGTCCTTTTTCTCCCGGGCCTGCGAATATTGATCGATTAATGAAGATATATCCTTTTGTTGCTTTTCATTGGGTTTGCCATCCTGACCAAGTAAGAATGACGAGCATGTCAGAATGTAAAAAATGAGCAAGAGTATTTGTTTCATAGTGTTGCCTTAAAAATCCAATGCTGAAGGGATAGAAGTAATGAGGTTTCCTCCATAAACCGCATCCTCACCCATGGATGAAAATGTTCAAACAAAGATACACCATATTCCGGTGACCGTGGTGTAAGAAGAAAGTCGCTTCGGCTACATTGCTCCGAGTTGTTTTAAATACTTTTCTGAATTAGCCTTTACATTTGCAGCAGGATTGAGGCTGAGAGATTTTTTAAAACCCTTGATGGCGTTCGTTTTGTCGCCCTTTGTTGCGTAACCTTCACCAAGACTGTCCCATGCGTTGGCGCTTTTGGGATGTCGTTCTGTGTTCAAAATAAATACCTCAATAGCTTTATCATTGGCTCCCTCACTGAGAAGCTGATAGCCATAAACGTTGAGTTCTGCTTCTGTAGCTGTAGCCATCGCATCCTGTATAAGTTTATCACCTTCAGCCGTTTTCCCTGCCTGTTTCAAAAGTCCGGCTTTGATGCGTCTTGCACCAAATGTATTATTCTGAGCTATAGCCTGATCGATCCATCCTATGGCTTTTTCATGATTGATATTGTTGTGAAGCGCATAATTAGCTGCACTAGTAAAACCTTGCGGTGTGAATCCGACGGGGCCCTTTAATTCCTGCTCCGCATTTGCCATCACAATTTCATCTACAGCAAATTCCAGCTTTACGGGAAATTGTTTTTTCTCCCAGTTCAGTACAAGTTCTCCTGCATTTTTAGTGAGATTGATAAAATCGTACGTCAGAAATTCTGTGTTTGGAATGTCTCTCAGCTGGATCTTCGCTCTGAGCTGGTCATTAGCGGGATCGTACCAGAAGCTTCCCCAGGACCTGTAATCTTTTGATAAAACTACTTCCCCGCTATTGTCCTTATTGATCGTGAAAAACAGACCATAAGATCCGGCAGGTACATTGATACCTTCTATTTTCACGGGATGGGAAAAAATTATGACCGTGTTTTCATTTGCTCCGGAGCGCCAGGGCGCTTCCTTCTGCGCGCCGAACCCCTCTACGTTCCATCCATAAGGAACAAGCGCTCCCCAGATTTCGCGCCCCTTTACTGCGGGCCGTGAATAATTTACAGTGACAGTAGAAATGCCGATAGTTTGTATAGTCGTTGCCGCCGGACTTGCGGCTCGGGGAGTGGTTATAGGTTGTGCAATTGTATGAACTGTTATTAGTGTGAAAAACAACAGTACCAATTTAGCGGTCATCAAAGTCTTGTTAACGGTGAGTGAAGTTCTCATAGGAAATGATTTAGAATAAAGTTGTGACGATTGGGGGGAACCCTCACAAATTACAAAAAGGAATGAATAATTTCAGAAGGTTTGCCTAGAGGTTAACGATATTTTCCCCATGAGTTAATTACCTACCGCACCTTGGGGGATCGAACGATTCGACAGTTGTTGAATTATTCTTTGAACCGGGATGCACCACCACAACAGTGCGGCCACCTTCGTCACGAAGCGATTCACTATTCACCATTCACTCGCAGGGAAGGTCGCGCGCTGGCTACGTCATTTAAGTTGCGAGAAGTCAAGCGCCTTCAGATACACGGACTCAACTTTCTCCACGATTTTACCGCCAGCTTCAGACGCGTCTCTTACTTTTATCCACTCAGGGTCACTCCTGAAAGAATCAAACGAAGCTTTTGCGGCGCCTTCGTTTTTATGTGCGAGCAAATAAACCAGTTTTGACTGCGCTCCATCTTTTTCGGCTGTAAACCAGTACGCAACATTCGTCATACCGTGTTTTTCGAAGAGCTTGCGCGTGTGGTCCCGGAAACGGGCGTTTATATTTTCAACTTTATCAGGCAAGCAATAATATGTTCTGAGTTCAAAGATCCGTTCTTGCTTGCCGTCGGATTTTTTTATTTTTGTTGACAGGTCTGGGGCTATGTTCATAAAGACCTGATCGACCTTCGCGACGAGTTTTCCGTTGGCTTCCGAGTTCTTCGCGGCTTCTTTCCATTCCGGATCATTTGCGAAATTATTCCACCGCACATCCCTTGATGCTTTATCAGGGTATGCCAGTATAAAGGTGAGGCTGTTATTATTCCGATCTGTCGGAATGAAGTAACCGATGTTGTCTATCCCATGTCTTTCGAACAACCGCACCGTATGATCCTGAAATCGGCTGATCAGGTCCGGTCTTTTGTTCTCATTACAATGATAGGTCCGCATTTCGAAATACCGGGAGTCCTTGTTCTGTCCGAAGGCAGTCAGTGAAAGGCTAAAGAAAAACACGATAAATAATTGTTTCATTTTTTTATGGTTGTGTATGGAACCGCATGATTTTCCGATAGTTAAGCAAAAATTACTTACGATCCCGCTCTTAGTTATATGAAAAACTATAATTCATGATAGGCGGTCTTAACAAAATCGAAGGCCTTCTCTCTAAGCGAATGCGGCTTAATCGTTTTCGGAGAACAGATATGATTTTGTTTTCCTTCTATCCTCGTGTCCTGAGTTATCCGGTGCTTTATGAAAATTACCTGCAATATTTGTGGAACCAATCACCATAGATTTAACTTTACAAATACCATTAGGAATTATATATGAAATTCGCTTCGCAGCTCTCCGTTCCAACAGCGACTACTGAAGCAGTCAACAAGACCGTTTTTCCGGTATTGTTCTCTATTAGTTTTGCGCATTTGCTGAATGATATGATGCAATCGGTCATTCCAGCCGTTTATCCGTTGGTAAAAGATCAATTTACCCTTTCGTTCACAGAAATTGGATTGATCACGTTGACTTTTCAGTTAACCGCTTCGTTGTTACAACCTCTCGTGGGTTTTTACACAGATAAAAATCCATTTCCGATGTCGCTGTCCATCGGTATGGGGTTCACTTTCGCAGGCCTGTTGCTATTTTCTATGGTGAATACCTATCCTTTATTGCTGTTATCCGTTGCGTTGGTCGGTATAGGATCATCCGTTTTTCATCCGGAATCATCGAGGATAGCCCACCTGGCTTCGGGCGGGAGAAAGGGACTTGCGCAATCCATTTTTCAGGTGGGAGGAAACGCGGGCGCGGCTATTGGCCCGCTTCTGGTAGCGCTGATCGTCATTCCTTTCGGCATGCAGGGGATCAGTTGGATATCACTGGCTGCCGTTATCGGAATGGTTCTGCTCTGGCACGTAGGAAAATGGTACAACAATCATTTGTACCTGAAGCGATCAAGGCCTGTTTCTTCTGATGGAGTTAACCGCCCAATACTGTCCAGGACGCGCATTATCGCCGCCATTGGTATTCTCCTGTTGCTGGTGTTCTCTAAATATTTCTATATGGCTTGCATGACCAGCTATTTTACTTTTTTCCTCATGGACAGGTTTCATATAACCCCGCAGGAATCGCAATTCTATCTCTTCGCTTTTCTGGCAGCGGTAGCTGCCGGAACTATAATTGGGGGGCCACTTGGCGACCGCTTTGGGCGCAAATACATTATCTGGTTTTCCATTCTCGGTGTTGCCCCATTAACGTTGATTTTACCTTATGTAAGTTTATTCTGGACAATTGTATTGGCAG
>JBBDXJ010000175.1:0-25971 GCA_040902445.1 Cyclobacteriaceae bacterium
TGTCTGCCTTCCATTCAAAACCTTTCAGGATTTTCTCGTCTTTTTTTAATTCATGCGGTGGAATAAAGCGCGCTTCCGGTTTGACGTAAAAGCTCAGGTTGTTGACCCTGCCATTTTTGAAGCGGATAGTAATATTGCTGCAAATGATCTTATTAATCCCCATAAAAGCCTGGTCTTCTTCATCCAGCGCGAAATATATGCTCTCCCCATTTCCGCGAACGATCACCCTGTTAATTTTCCGGTCTGCAAATTCGGCAGTCATTTCCCTGCCCTTTATCTGGTTAAAATTCTGCAGCGTATCCTGCGAGATAACAAAAGCATTATCGACAAGGAACATTTTGCTGATCGTATTATTTTCAATGAGCATGCTGATGGAATCTGCGGTAAGCTGATTCCCCTGTGTCCATAAGACGGGCTCTTTGTAAAAATAGATAGTTGAATCGGCGGCCCTGTATTCAAGCGAGTCCGCAATCCCCTGGAGATCTTTTTTAAAAATTTTTACACCGTGATAAGCAAGAAGCCTTTTCTTTTCGGGATCATCGCTATCTACGGAGACAAGGGTGTCAGCCGAAATAAAAAGGGTGTCGTTGTCATCAGTAACTTTCGCAACGAACGCCTGGTTGTACACTTTTGTGATCCCTTTGTTTTTGAAATAGTCAGAAGCCTGTCCGTAAATGATAAGGTTTTCTTTTTTGGAAGTCATCACAATATTTCCGCGGACCCTGGCGATATTCCTCATGGCATCCAGATCGTATTCATCACCTTCAATAGTGTAATCTTCTGATTCGCCAACGCCTTCAAGCAGGTCGGATTTTTTTGTGATCGTATTGTATACACCGCTCTGGTATACGGCCCTGCTACTGTCTTTCTGGATCACAGTAGTTTCCGAAACAAAGAAAATGTCTTTGGTCCTGGAATTGTATTGCATGCTATCCGCATGCATGGTGTAGTCGGGATGTGTTACAACAACTTCGTTTTTAAAAGAGGCGAGGTTGCTGTTGAGATTGTAATATCCTTTTTTACTCGTGAGCACATTAATACTGTCTACAAGCCTACCGCCATTGAAGTAATAGGCGTGGTTAGTTGGCCGGACATAATCCAGGTTATTGGTGTACAGGGTGGCGGTTTTAAGTTTGGTGAAGACGACATTCCTGCGAAGTTTTGCGGTTTTTGCGTCTCCGTCATAAAGCAAACGCGACCCGGTTATGGTAATGGAGTCGCCCTCGATAATCCTGACATTGCCAAAAGCCTCCAAGGAATTTTCCCTCTTGTAAAAGTGGGCGGAATCACAATAGATCGTGGTTTGATTCTGGACAAAAACTACATTGCCGATCAGGCGCTGAAAACGTTGATTACCTTTAAGGATATCAGCATCTTTTAATTTCACCCGTTTCTGTCCATAGGCCGTGGTAATGACAACCAGCAGGAGGGTGGCCATCAAAAGCTTTTGAATTGTTGAAAAGATCCGCGAAACGTTCATCGTAAATAGTAAATTTGGAGAGTGGTAGAGCAATTATTAAACCATATAAACCGCTATGCACTTGGCAAAACTACGGATAAAATCCTTGTGGCGGTCAGTGGCGGTCTCGATTCCATGGTGCTGCTCCATTTGCTCAGGGCCGCTGGTTTCAAGGTCGGAGTCGTTCACTGTAATTTTCAGTTGCGCGGGGAAGATTCCGAAGCTGATGCAGACCTCGTACAATTGACCTGCGCGGAACTTCACATACCTTATTTCATCAGAAGGTTTGATACCAAAGATCATGCAACCGCACAAGGGACTTCCATCCAGATGGCGGCGAGAGATCTTCGGTATACATTCTTTCAGGAATTATTGAAGACAGAACCCTTCGAATATCTGGCAACAGCCCACCATTTCAACGACAGTATTGAAACCATTTTGTTGAATCTTGTGCGAGGCACTGGAATCGACGGTCTGGCTGGCATCGCGCCAAAAAAAGAGAAGATCATCCGGCCTTTGCTTTTCGCCACCCGTCAGATGATCCAGGATTATGCTTTGACGCACAGGATCACCTGGCGGGAGGATTCGAGCAATTTAACGGATGATTATCAGCGAAATTTTTTGCGCCATCAGGTTATCCCGAAGTTCTTGGAAATGAATCCGGGTTTTGAAGAAAGTTTCCGGGATACGCAGGAACGCCTGTTTGGTGCGGCCCTGTTCAAGCGGGCTCATGTTAAAGAGATCTCATCCGCGGCCGTGGAAACACGCAACAACAAAACTATTGTGGAGATCCGTAAAATACTGGGTTCCCAATCTCCGGCGGTTTTGCTTTGGGAGCTTATCAAAGACCTGGGTTTTAACTATGATCAATGCCGGCAAATCGTCGGTGACCATCAGCCGGGAAAAAAATTCTTTTCAGATTCTCATCAGCTCCTGGCAGATAGGACACAATACTTTATTGAAAGAAAACAACTATCGGATTTTCTGACACAGACCATTGAAAAAGGGCAGCAAAGTGTCGGGGACGCCCCCTTTGTTCTTACAACCAGAGAGATACTGTACACCGATTTTCAGATGCTCAGGGATTCATCTCTGGCACAGCTCGATGCGGATCAATTAAAATTTCCCCTGGTATGGCGGAAATGGCAGGCTGGTGATTATTTTATTCCACTGGGCATGCGCCAGGAAAAAAAGTTGAGTGATTTTTTGATCGACCTTAAGATCCCCTTCAACACCAAAGCCGATGTTACCGTACTGGAATCAGGAGGGGATATCGTTTGGGTGGTAGGTTACAGGATCAGCGAACGTTATAAAGTAACCCCGGACACAAAGCGCATACTTGTCATTGAAGAGAAGCAAACCCCCAGGTAAAAAAAAATTTCTTAAATCCATGCTTATTGATAAATTGGCACCCGTTATCAACGCCATGTGAATCTTTGTAATGGTGTTGATGACGGTTTACCGAATTATTAAGATTCCACATGATGGCAGTTGGCCTGCTCTTACAATTATCTAAACCTAAATCTATAATATATGAAAGTTACTGTAGTTGGCGCTGGTAATGTAGGTGCGACCTGTGCCGATGTTCTGGCTTACCGGGAGATCGCCAATCAAGTTGTACTGGTAGACATTAAAGAAGGGTTGGCTGAAGGAAAATCACTGGACATCTGGCAAAAGGCGCCTATTGATCTGTATGACAGCAGGACAGTTGGGTCTACTAACGATTATTCCAAAACAGCCGGATCCAACGTTGTGGTGATCACTTCCGGACTTCCACGGAAACCGGGCATGAGTCGTGATGACCTGATCGGTACCAACGCCGGCATCGTGAAAACAGTCACCGAAAACGTGGTACGCCATTCACCAAACGCTATCATCATCGTGGTTTCAAACCCGCTGGATGTGATGACGTACCAGGCGCACCTGAGCTCAAAATTTCCCCGGACAAGGGTGATGGGCATGGCGGGCATACTTGACACTGCACGCTACAGGGCTTTCCTTGCCGAAGCATTGAATATTTCACCAAAGGATATTCAGGCGGTGTTAATGGGCGGACATGGTGATACCATGGTTCCCCTTCCCCGGTATACAACTGTTTCAGGTATTCCGGTGACAGAATTGATCGATAGCGACAAACTGAATGGAATCCTCGAGAGAACCAAAGTTGGGGGAGGCGAACTGGTGAAGTTGATGGGAACATCGGCGTGGTATGCTCCCGGCTCGGCTGCTGCCCAAATGGTTGAAGCCATTGTACGCGATCAGCGCAGGATCTTCCCTGTATGTGTGAAGCTTGAGGGTGAATATGGCATAAAAGATTGTTACCTGGGTGTACCGGTAATTCTCGGCAAGAACGGAATCGAGAAGATCATAGAGCTCGACCTGAATAATGAAGAAAAAGCGTTGATGGAGGCGAGTCGAAAGGCGGTGAAAGAAGTGATGGGTGTTCTGGAGCGCCTGGAATAACCAGTTTTCGAACAGGTTTTCTGAAGTACCTCAGCCCCTAAATCCCCTAAAGGGGACTTTGTCCTGATTGATTGGTTTATGCTTTTAAGGTGAAGATTACCTTCGTGGGAAGTTTTGCATCTTTCAAAAAAAACATCATTTTTATTTACTGAACATACAAGGGCAAAAGGCTAAACAGTTTGCGCCGCCATTAACACCACGAACACTTATGCAGAAACTACAACTTTGGGACTACATTGTTTTTCTCATTTATTTCGTCATCGTGGCGGTTTACGGTTACTGGATCTACCACAGAAAGAAAAAAACCCAAACTGATTCGAAAGACTTTTTTTTGGCTGAAGGTGCGCTGACCTGGTGGGCAATCGGCGCCTCGCTGATAGCGTCCAATATCTCTGCCGAACAGTTTATTGGCATGTCAGGATCAGGCTTCAAAATGGGGCTTGCAATTGCTACCTATGAATGGATGGCAGCGGCGACGCTATTGGTCGTAGCCATTTTTTTTATGCCGATATATCTGAAGAACCGGATCTATACTATGCCTCAGTTTCTGACGCAAAGGTATAACTCCACGGTGAGTACCATTATGGCAGTGTTCTGGTTATTGTTATACGTCATAGTCAATCTGACTTCCATTCTATTTCTCGGTGCCCTGGCGATCAGTACGATCTCCGGAATTCCCCTGATGGTATGTATGATCGGACTCGGCGTATTCGCCATTATCATTACGCTGGGTGGAATGAAAGTGATCGGGTATACCGATGTTATACAGGTGTTTTTCCTTACCCTTGGGGGGCTGGCCACAACTTATCTCGCGCTGGAACTGGTTGCCGAGCATTACAATAGCTCCGGGGTGTTCAATGGATTTTCCCTCATGATGGATCGCGCCGGCGATCATTTTACTATGGTCTTCGACCAGGAGAATCCGAACTATCTCGACCTTCCGGGTTTAACGATATTACTGGGCGGAATGTGGATCGTGAATCTTAACTATTGGGGTTGTAACCAATACATCACACAACGCGCGCTGGGCGCCAGTCTTCCTACTGCGAGAAATGGAATTCTCTTTGCGGCGTTTCTGAAACTTCTCATGCCCGTTATTGTGGTGCTGCCCGGTATTGCAGCTTTTGTTTTGTATCAGGAAGGGATGTTTCAGAGCGACATGATGGATAATGGAGAGATAAATCCCGACCGGGCTTACCCGGTATTGTTAAACCTGTTACCGGTAGGGTTGAAAGGATTGTCATTCGCAGCTCTTACTGCAGCCATTGTTGCATCCCTCGCCGGAAAAGCAAACAGTATCTCAACAATCTATACCCTGGATATCTACAAAAAATTCTTTAACAAGGACGCGACAGAAAAAACTCTCGTGATCGTCGGGCGCGTTGCAATCGTCGTGTCCATGTTTCTTGCGGGACTTATTGCGCCTTTTATGGGTATCGATAAAAAAGGCGGGTTCCAGTATATACAAGAGTATACGGGTTTTGTATCTCCTGGTATCTTCGCAATATTTATCCTCGGATTTTTCTGGAAGCGCACTACGGCAACTGCTGCGCTGGTGGCGGCCATCATTACTTTCCCCCTTTCATTATTGTTTAAATTTCTGCCCGACTTCGTCGACTTATCCTTGTTGGAGCAGTTTGGATTCGCCGCAAGAAATCCCGAGTCAGCTATCTTCGAAATTCCATTCATCGACCGAATGGGCTTTGTATTCCTGATCGTTGTGGCAGTCATGGTTGTTCTCAGCCTCATGGACCCCAGGAGTAAAAATAATCCCCGTGGTCTGGAAATAGATTCGGGTATGTTTAAGCCCCATCCCACTTTCGTTGTCGGCGCTCTTATAGTTTGCGGTATTCTTACAGTAATCTATACTGTATTCTGGTGAGAGTACTGACCACAGTCCACTGCCTCTTAGTGCTACATTGCGATGAATCCCTCATAATTTAAGCTACTCTAAATGGCCGTGGTCTGTCGACCAGTTGCAGCTTTTAACGTTTAAGGATGATGGAAACATAAATCTTCATAAATTTAGCTTATGAACAGAATTGACCGCCTCACGGCTATCCTTATCCATCTTCAGACGAAACGGATTTTAAAAGCGGAAGAAATATCCGACCGGTTTGAAATAAGTCTGCGCACCGTTTACCGGGATGTAAAGGCTTTGATGGAAGCTGGTGTGCCCATCGGCTCAGAAGCGGGCAAGGGATATTTTATTGTTGATGGTTATCACCTTCCCCCCGTGATGTTTAACCAGGAAGAAGCCAGCGCCATGCTTACCGCTGGAAAGCTCGTGGAAAAAATGACGGATGATTCTATCCGCAAAGCATATGAATCCGCATTGCTGAAGATCAAATCGGTACTAAACACTTCGGAAAAAGACCATCTTGAGAACCTGCAATCTTCTATAGCCGTGTTCCGGCTGCCCGATCATCAACCGGATTTTCCCAATCAGTTTATGGCGGATATCCAGAAGGCGATCTCAAAAAAGAATGTACTCACCATTGACTATTATTCCTCTAAAAAGCTGGAACACACCACGCGTTTTGTGGAACCAATCGGTGTAGTGTATTACTCCGGTCAGTGGCACCTCATAGCCTGGTGCAGATTGCGCAACGGATACCGCGATTTCAGGATCGACATGATCCAGACACTGAAGAATTCAGGAGAAATTTTTGATGCGCGCAACCACTATACGCTGCAGGAATACTTTAACAGCCTGACAAAAGCGCATGAGGATATGGCCAAAGTAGTAATCACTTTTGACAAGTCGGTTTCCCGGTACACTAAAAATGCCCGCTATTATTACGGGTTTGTTTCAGAAGAAGATCTCGGAGATCGATGCCGCATGACCTTCCTCGTTGCCAATATGCGATCTTTCTGCCGATGGCTTATGATGTATGGCAGCGCCGTTGAACTGGAAAGTCCCCCCGAGTTGAAAGAGATCATGGAAGAACTGGTGGAAGAACTCAGTGTCCATTATGGTTCATCCGTATTGAAGTGATTGATTCCGGGAGGTTAAAGTGATTTCCTCCCACTAAAATTTCCAGTTGACATAAGTTGTCAATGCGTTTTTTCTCCTTGTGCAAAAAAATCCATTTTTATGCGAAAAATTATTTTGGGATTGGCCGTGACTGCCGATGGTTTAATCGAGGGCCCGGCAGGTGAATACGACTGGTGTTCTATTTAAATCCGGGGCGGCAAATGACGCCGAGCCTGTATTCAACCATGTTCAGCACACTGGTATAGACATAGCCAACGTGGTGTTCATGAATAACCTGTGTTTGGGTGTTAATGAACTTGACCATGACATCCTGGTGGGGAACTGGTTGAGAAGTGTTCTTTTTCACGTTCATGTATTTCACGATACCGCCGTGGGTGGAGTGAACACTGAGATCGAAATAAAAATGCTGTGACTCCATTTTGGTAAATAGCGTTTGAAAATCAATTCGCACGCCTGCGCCACCGCTGAAGGAATACGTGTTGTCGCGTGAAAGGATATCGGATTCAATAGGGTGACAACTGTATTCATCCTCAGGGTCTTCAATGGCCAGCTTCGTGGTGAACCAGCTCCAGCCTGCTTTTGCACTCAGGTAAGGATTTACTTTTTTGTTATTCCGCAAAAAATGTTTACCGGTGAGGTAAAGGTTGAAAATATTATTGCTGACATTGACATTTGTCTCCGTTACCGATCCATCGTCAAAGGTGTACTCTTGCCGGGTGGTCTGGAAGCCGTAGTTTCCAAAGCTCAGTTCCATCCCCGCGGAAAAGGGCGTTTTGAAGGATTTGGCGGCCTCCAGGGATAGACCAAAGGCATTGTTCATGTTTCTCGACATTGTTCCCACAGGCTGGGAAAAGTTGAAATCGGTTCCCATTTCGAAAGTCTGGGCGCTCAAACCATGAGCCACCAAAAGGAGTATTAAAACCACTTTTATCGTTTTCATATCCGTTTCTTTTATGCACAGGGCGTTTGTAAATAAAAGATACAAACAAAATCAATTATTTGAAAATTGCTTTCGCAATCTTTGTTTGATTAAAAGATTGCCATGCACCCCAACGAGAAACTCATTCACGGGTTTTACAAGGCTTTTCGTCAAAAGGATTATCAAACCATGCAACAGGCCTATGACGATAAGGCAACATTTAACGATCCGGTTTTTCAGAATCTTTCGGCAGCCGAGGTCAAAGCCATGTGGAAAATGCTAGTGACCTCCGCCAAGGATCTGGAAATATCTTTTGATGGTGTCAAGGCAGATGACCGCCAGGGCCAATGTAATTGGGAAGCCCGTTACACGTTCTCTGGCACAGGACGGAAAGTTCACAATGTTATTACCGCCAATTTCCAATTCAAGGACGGGAAGATCTCAAGGCATGAGGATAAATTTAATTTCTGGCGGTGGTCGCGAATGGCGCTGGGTCTGCCGGGATTACTTTTAGGATGGAGTCCTTACCTGTTGAATGCGGTGCGTAAGAAAGTTAGGAAGAGGCTGGCGCAGTTTATGAGTGGTAAGGCGTAAAGACCAGGGTTTGGATTATCTACCTGCACGTATTAAAACTTTATTACAGGCTCGTAACTCGAAAGGTTCTCGTTATCCAACCTTACTGGCTTATTTATCGAACGCACGCGTCTTGCAAATGGTCAGTCTTTCCTGCGTCCGACAAGGGAATAACGGATTATACGGTTTTTAAATATTAATTTTCCCCGAACAACAGCGATTCTAGTTTTTAACGAGCAAGGTAGTGCGGGGAGGAGCTTAGATCAATCCCACCAGCAGATCCGGAAATACGCCGAAGAGTACGCTGAGGAGGACGCTGATGGCCAGAATAATCGTGTGGCGCAAGGGTACCTGAATGATCTCGCCTTTTTCTGTCGACTTCAAATACATCGCTATGATGATCCGGAAATAGTAATAGATACCGATCAGCGAAGTTACAACGGCAATCAGGACCAATCCGATGAATCCGCTTTGGAAGGCAACGGTAAAGATATAATACTTCGCAAAAAATCCTGCGAGCGGAGGAATGCCTGCCAGTGATAACAGTGATATACCCATACAAAATGCGAGATAAGGATTTCGCCTGGCCAGTCCGTTGAAACTGTCGACCACGGCATTTTCATCCTCTGATTCAACGTTGTGCAGCACTGTAAAGGCGGTAATAGATGCAACGGCGTAAGCTATGACATAGTAGAGGATAGCGCTTGCCGAGATATTGTTCATTCCCACCAGAGATATAAGGAGGTATCCCGCATGGGCAACGCTGGAATACGCCAGCATACGTTTTACGCTGTGCTGATATACCGCGGTGATGTTGCTGACCAGAAGGGTGAGGATGGCGATCACCTGGACAACGTCCACCCATTGGTTGTATACGGTGGTGAAACACGTTGAGAACAGTCTGTAAAATCCCGCGAAAGCGGCAATCTTAACAATGGTGGACATAAAAGCCGTCACTACCGTTGGCGAGCCTTCGTAAACATCCGGCGCCCAGAAATGAAATGGCACAGCGGAGATCTTGAACGCCAGTCCGACGATTAGCATGAGTATACCCATGTATAACCAGGAGGTGCGGTCTCCGGTGCCGGCGGCGATCTCCGATGCAATAACCTGCAGATCAAACGAGGCGGTAACGCCATATATGAGGGCAATGCCAAACAATAAAAAACCTGTGGCAAAAGACCCCATTAAAAAGTATTTGAATGAGGCTTCGTTTGAAAAAATATTTTTGAAATTACTTCCGGCAAGAATATAAAGAGAAACGGAAAGTACTTCAATTCCCAGGAACAGCATGGCCAGGTTGGAATAAGACACCATGAACACAGCTCCCACAAGCGAAAAAAGAATGAGCGCGAAATGGTCGGTGATGTGTGTATTATTCTCGAAATAATCTTTAGACATCAGGAACCACAGCATGGCGATGAGCGATAAGGTTATGCTGAAAGCCACAGCATAGTTATCGAAAGTCAGCATGTTGCTATAATGTGCAGTGCCCTCATTCCAGTCGAATACCAGCAAAACAGCGGAGGCGACTAAGCCCAGGATCACCACCGGGAACAGAAATCTTTTGATATTAAAGATCTCCGCCAGCAGCGAAAAAATTCCCAATCCTGAAAGCACGAATACTGAATTCACGTATACGTTTATTTAAGTTTCAATTTCAAAGCCCTCTCCATGGGTCGGCTTGCGGGCTGGTTGGTAGGGACGCGTGATTATGCGTCCTACGATGCAACCGCACATCCCTTCCCAAGGCATTACGCCTCATCAATTCCTGATCCCCGCGTGATAATTTGAAATGATCGATAACAAATCATCCACAGCAACTTCTGACACTTTCAACAGAGGGGCGGGGTATATCCCGATCAGCAAGATCATTATAACAATAGGATAGAGGACCCATTTCTCCTGTCTGTCAATATCCAAAAAACTTTTGGTGGCGGCGTTACTTTCGCCAAGCATTGTCATTTGAAAACTGCGCAGCATGTAAACTGCGCCGAATATCATGGTCAAGGCTGCAAACGCGCCGCTGACAAAGTTATACTGAAACACCGCATTGATCAGCAAGAATTCACCCACAAACCCGCTCGTTAACGGAAGAGCTACACTTCCAAGCAGGATGATGATAAAAACACTGTTAAATATAGGAGCGCTTGACCGGATACCACCCAGGTTCGCGATCTCCTGGGTTGCGGTTCTTGCGATAATGATGTCGATGATATAAAACAAGCCCACAATAACAATACCGTGGCTCACCATCTGGATCATGGCGCCCTGGAGGCCGATCCTGTTCAGGGTGAAAATACCAGCGGCAATCAAACCAACGTGCGCGATGGAGGAATAAGCAACAAGTCTCTTGAGATCTTTCTGTATGATAGCGAGAAAGGAGGCATAGACGATTCCGATGACGGAAAGCGTTAGTGCCGTGGTGCCCCAACTTTCCACGCCGTCTGGAACAACGGGAATGAGCCAGCGGATCACTCCGTAGATACCCATTTTAAGCATGATGCCTGACAAGAGCATAGTGCCCGCCGTTGGTGCAGTATGGTAGGTATCGGGTTGCCATGTATGAAAGGGGAAGACAGGCATTTTAACTGCGAAAGCAATAAATAAAGCCCAGAAGATTATGCCCTGCTCATAGACCGTCAGGTTTTGTCCCGCAGCATAAAGCGCTTGAATGTTAAATGTATGATCTCCGGGGGTCTGGAAGTAAAGGTAGATGAGGCCGATCAGCATAACTAAGCTGCCCGCTAAAGTGTAGATAAAAAACTTCAGGGTAACGGGACCTCTGTTGACACCACCCCAACGCAAGCAAATAAAGTAGATGGGGATCAGAGCCATTTCCCAGAAAATATAGAACAGGAATCCATCGAGGGCACAGAATACGCCAAGCAACGCCATCTCCATAAACAAGACAAGACCGTAGAACGATGGAGCGTTCTCGTATTGTTGTTTAAAAGAAGAAAGTATGATCAGAGGAGTGAGAACAGTGGTAAGTAACACCAGAAGTAATGAGATACCGTCGATGCCGATATAAAATCCGATTCCCAATGACTCGATCCACGGATGGTTAATAACAAATTGGGTGGAATCTTCGGTATCGAACAAGATGACCAGCACCAGTGAAATGGCAAGTTCAATCAACGAGGCCGCGAGCGCCCATTTTTTTGCCTCATGTGGTTTGATAGCAAAAAATACAAGCGTTGCGAGTAAGGGCCAGAAAATCAATAATAACGTTAACATCCTTATAGTTCAGTTAACAACCGTTTGTTTCTACACAAATGTTTTTACAACCAATAAAATAATAATGCTTATCACCATTGCGAAAATATAAAAGCCGGTGTTTCCAGTTTGCACGAACCTCAGTGTTTTACCTCCCCAGGTAACTGCTTTGCCCGCGCCGTTCACAGCCCGGTCGATCAACAATCTTTCTACTAAGGCATCCAGGGCCTTGTAAAGAAAATTCAATGGTTTAAGGATAATTTTTTCGTATGTCTCATCAACATAATATTTATTGTAGATGAGTCTGTGGAATGTGTTGAGTGTAACTCCTTCCGGTGTCGGTACTTTTTTACTGCGCACATACAACAGATAAGCTAAAAATATCACAACCAGCGTCAACGCGACCACTACAGCTATCAGAATGAGTTCCATGGTATGTGAGAGGAGATGAGGAGTTGCCAAAGCGCGTGATTGTTCAAAGACAGGCGCTAAAAAATTATTTAAAGCATGGCTGCCGCCGAGAAGTTCAGGGACACCAATGAAACCACCTATTGCGGAAAGCACAGCGAGAATAATCAGCGGTGTGGTCATTGTCCCGGGTGACTCATGAATGTGATGACCCGCTTCCTGTTTCCCGCGCGTTGTACCTGAGAATGTGAGGAAGAATAGGCGGAACATATAAAAGGCGGTGAGCAGGGAGGCGAAAAACGCCAGAGCCCAAACGATCTTGTTTTCAGCAAAAGCTGTTGCGAGTATTTCGTCTTTGGAGAAGAAACCAGCGAAAGGAGGGATGCCGGAAATGGCCAAAGTCCCAATGAGGAAAGTGGCAAAAGTAATGGGTAAATATTTGCGGAGGCCGCCCATGTTCCGGATATCCTGTTCGCCGCCCATGCCATGGATCACGCTTCCTGCACCGAGAAATAAGAGCGCTTTGAAAAAGGCATGTGTGGTCATGTGGAATACTCCGCTTGTATATGCACCGAGCCCGAGCGCAAGGAACATGAGTCCTAACTGGCTGACTGTTGAGTACGCAAGGACTTTTTTGATATCGTTTTGGGCTACGGCAATGGTTGCCGCTACTAGAGCTGTGGCCAGGCCGATGACGATGATGAGGTCCAGCGTGAAGGGCGACAGTGAATATAAGATATTGTTACGCGCGATCATGTAGATCCCCGCGGTCACCATGGTGGCGGCGTGGATCAGTGCAGACACCGGCGTGGGTCCGGCCATGGCATCGGGAAGCCATGTGTACAATGGTATTTGTGCGCTTTTCCCGATCGCTCCAATAAAAAGAAGTATGGTGATGATGGTAATGGTTTCGGATCCCGACATCAGTTCAGGGGCTTTCGCAAAAACTTCCTGATAGGACAAGGTACCGAAGTGAATGAAGATCATGATGACCCCGAGGATCAATCCCAGATCCCCGATCCTGTTCATGATAAATGCTTTCTTCGCGGCGTTGTTGTATTCGGTGTTTTTAAACCAGAAGCCGATGAGGAGATAGGAACATAAGCCAACGCCTTCCCAGCCAACAAACATCAGGAGGTAGTTGGAACCCATAACCAGGATCAGCATGAAAAAGATAAAGAGATTGAGGTAAGCGAAGAAACGATTATAACCCTCGTCGCCATGCATGTAGCCCGCCGAATACACATGGATCAAAAATCCAACTCCTGTGATAATGAGCATCATCAGTATGCTGAGTGGATCGACGAGCAGTGAAAATGAAACTGAAAAATTTCCCGCGGTTATCCAGTCGAAACCCGTAAACGTAAATGCTTGCTGATCTTCCCCCAGGGAGAAAAAAAGCGCTACGGAAAGAAAAAAAGAGAACAGCACGGATGAACAGGCCATGAGGGCAACGAGCCACTGGCGAAGTTTTTTATTCAATAACGCTATGAGCAGAAATCCTGAAAGGGGGGCAAGTGGAATTAAGCTAACGATAAGTTCCATCACCATTTCAATTTATTCAAGACATTAATATCGGTGCTGCGGGTATTGTGGTAGATAATTATTAAAATGGCAAGACCCACGGCAACCTCTGCCGCTGCAACCGCCATGATAAAGAATACAAATACCTGACCCGCGCCATCGCCGTGATAACCTGAGAACGCGACCATTAACAGATTGACCGCGTTCAACATCAATTCAATACACATGAAAATAACGATGGCATTCCGCCTGTAAAGCACACCTAATACACCAATGACAAAAAGCGCTGAACTGAGCCAGATGTAATAATTTAAAGGAACCCCCTGAACAACCTGGTTTACGGAATCATTCATTTGTAAACTGTTTTACATTTTTAATATTCAGGGCATTCTGTTCTGCAGACTTACTGTTGGTTCTTGTTGCGTCCTGTGTCTCTTTCAGAGGTGTTTTGCCCAACATGACGGCGCCGACCATCGCGGCGAGCAGGAGGAGCGAAACAATTTCAAATGGCAATAAAAATTCATTAAATAACATCTTCCCGAGATTTTTTACCAGCCCGATCTCTTCATGGGCTCCAAAATTCAGCCGGGCGGTTTCCGCGCCTTTCAAAGCAGCAACCATGACCAGCATGAGCAATCCTCCGGAAATGATAGCCGCGAATTTATACGCCGACTTTTTTTGAGGTTCCGTTTCCTTGTTAAGATTGAGTAGCATGATCACATACAGGAATAACACCATAATGGCGCCAGCATAGACGATCACGTGTACGGCAAACAGGAACTCTGCGCTGAGGATGAGGTAATGTCCTCCCACGCAAAAAAAAGTGATGACAAGATAAAGAACGCTATAGATCGGGTTTCTTGAAAATACTACCATGAGTGCACTGAGCACTGCGAGAAAGGAGAGGAAATAAAAAACGTACAAAGTCACGATGCGGTAGTAGTTATCTCATTATACTGCGAAACTTATTATTTTAAAAAACTTCCCGAAGACTTTGACTTCGGGAGGCTGTAATTTGGTTATTTATTATGTGCAAACCGTTTATTTTTCTTGAATTCTAAAACGTCGGGGGTCTGACGTTTGGTAACATCTATTCGCTGGTCCACCGGTTCCACCAGTTTGTCCTTTCCGTAGATGAAATCTTCCCGTTGAAATTCCGTGGGCACCAGGCGGTCTGTCAGGAAGATAGCCTCTTTGGGACATGCTTCCTCACACAATCCGCAGAAGATACAGCGAAGCATGTTGATCTCATATTTTGAAGCATAGCGCTCCTCTCGATAAAGGTGTTCTTCATCTTTTTTGCGCTCTGCCGCCGTCATGGTGATTGCTTCGGCAGGACAGGAAACCGCACACAGCCCGCAGGCCGTGCAGCGTTCGGCTCCCTTGTCGTCGCGCTTTAACACGTGTTGACCGCGCCAGACATCGCTGAACTCCCGCTTTTTTTCCGGGTACTTTATCGTTGATTTTCTTCTGAAAAGATGCCTGAGTGTGATCAAAGCCCCGCCGAGAATTGCCGGCAGATAGATCCTTTCTGAAAAGGTCATCTCTTTTTTTACCACTACTTTTGATCTTCCGCTTAAAGATTCCATAAAGGCTGTTTTCTTAATCCAATAAAATCATCACGACGCCCGTAATGACCAAATTTAAAATTGCCAGAGGAATTAGTCCTTTCCACCCTAAATTCATTAACTGATCATACCGGAAACGCGGTAGTGTCCAGCGTATCCACATGAAAAAGAAAATAAAGAAAAATATCTTGATAAATAATCCGATCGTGCCAATGATGGTGATCGCATTCTGACTGAGTCCGAGATCGTTCATGAAAGGGAAATTGTAACCGCCGAAAAACAGGGTGGCCATCACCGCCGAAGAAGTGAACATGTTGATGTACTCGGCAAAAAGATAGAAGCCGAGTTTCATACTGCTGTATTCAGTATGGTATCCTCCTACAAGCTCCGTTTCTGTTTCGGGGAGGTCGAAAGGCATGCGGTTGCACTCGGCAAATGCGCAAATGATGAAGATCATAAAGCCGACTGGCTGGTAAACGATATGCCACATGTTCCAGTCACTGCCAACACCTCCGCCCTGCATGGCGGCGATCTCTTTCATACTTAACGTGCCTGTGACCATGATCAGCGCAATGATGGATAAACCCATAGCCAGTTCGTAGCTGATCATTTGAGCCGAAGCTCTTATGGCGCCAAGCAACGAAAATTTATTATTGGAAGCCCAGCCGCCGATCATGATGCCATACACACCGATGGAGACCACGGCAAATATGTATAAGATACCGATGTTGATGTCGGCGATCTGAAGACTGTACTGCACGCCATTGATCTCCAGCGATCCACCCCACGGAATAACAACTCCGGCCATCAATGCCGTGATCATGGCAATGCATGGTCCAAGAATGAAGAGTGTCTTATTCGAGACATTGGGAATGATCTCTTCCTTCATGAAGAATTTCACACCATCGGCCAGAGGTTGGAGTATACCGAAAGGTCCTGCGCGGTCAGGTCCCACACGGTCCTGAATAAAAGCGGCAACTTTTCTTTCGAAATAGGTTGAGTACATGGCAATAAGCAGAGTGATCCCAAAGATGGCCGCGACAAGAATGAGCTTATAGAGCAGATAGTCTGTCATGAAGGTATGTTATTGGATTCGTTTAACCTTTTCCCCTCCTGAAATTTCAATTGACGCTCAACATCCTGTTTTAATTTCTGAAGATCAATTCGCTCGTAATGGTTTTGTGCGATCACAGAACTGCGCTCGATGTGGCGCGGCCCCTCGACAACCCAGTCATTCATATCCTTATGCTCATAGCGGCATTCATTGCATATAAATTCTTTCACTTCACCATACTGGTCCTTGCGGCCCGTGACACGAAGCACATCATTTCCTTTAGTCCACAGCACGACCTTGCCGCTGCACTTCGGACAATCACGATGCGCGTCGAGCGGTTTGGTAAACCATACCCTGCTTTTGAAGCGGAAGGTTTTATCTGTTAAAGCGCCGACGGGACAAACATCGATCATGTTTCCGGAAAAATCGTTCTCTATTGCTTTTTCAATGTAGGTGCTGATCTCGGCTTTATCGCCGCGGTTCAAGATTCCATGAACCCTGTTGTCCGTTATCTGGTCTGCCACATAGGTACACCGGTAGCATAGTATGCAACGGGTCATATGCAGCTTGATCTTGTCACCGATCTCATGCGGCTCAAACTTCCTGCGATCTTCCTCGTACCGGGTATTGGCCATTCCGTGTTCGTACGCAAAATTCTGGAGGTCGCATTCTCCCGCCTGATCGCAGATAGGACAATCGAGGGGATGGTTTAACAACAGGAATTCCACCACACCTTTGCGCGCTTCCAGCACTGCCGGATTCGTAATGTTTTCTACCACCATGCCATCCTGAACGCCGGTGATGCAGGAGGGAACCAGTTTCGGCATAGGCCGCGGATCTTTTGCAGATCCCGCAGCAACCTTCACCAGGCACGCCCGGCATTTGCCTCCGCTGTTCTTGAGTGTGGAATAATAGCACATGGCAGGAGGTACGATCTCACCCCCGATCTTGCGCGCCGCCTGCAGGATGGTTGTACCTTCTGCTACTTCGGTTTCAATTCCATCTATGGTTACTTTCAACATGCCATCAATATTTTTTTTGATGCTTCCTAACCTTATTTCCATTAGGGCTAAAGCCCCTTCCAAAAACTCCATCTTTTATCCACCACCTAGGTGGAGGCAATTGATGTCCCAACATTAATTCATTATTCACTCATACAGTTTCTGCAACGGTTAGTTTCTTTTCGGAAACAAATGGTTCCTTTTCAAAGTGTTTTCTGTCCTTAACTTTTTCAGGATGCTTAACATGGTATTCAAATTCTTCCCGGAAGTGGCGGATGGCGCTGGCTACGGGCCAGGCTGCTGCATCTCCCAAAGGACAAATGGTATTGCCCTCGATGTTTTTGGCAACGTTCACCAGGAGATCGATATCATGCATGTGTCCATGACCGTGTTCGAGGCGGTGCAGTACTTTTTCCATCCATCCTGTTCCTTCCCTGCACGGACTGCATTGACCGCAGGATTCATGGTGATAGAACCGCGCAAAGGTCCAGAGGTTTCTGACGATGCAAGTTGTTTCATCCATGACGATAAAGCCACCTGAGCCCAGCATCGTTCCCGTCTGGAATCCGCCGTCGGCAAGTGACTCGTAACTCATCAGGCGCGGTTCGCCTTTCGCTGTCTTAAGGATAAGGTTTGCCGGCAAAATAGGAACGGAAGAACCTCCTGCGATCACCGCTTTCATCTTCCTTCCTTTCCAGATCCCGCCGCAGTATTCATCTGAATAGATAAATTCTTCAACGGGAAGACCTAATTCAATTTCATACACGCCGGGTTTGTTAATGTGTCCTGAAGCAGAGATCAGTTTGGTCCCGGTACTTTTGCCAACGCCTATTTTGGAATACTCATCACCACCCATGGTCAGGATGTGAGGAACTGCTGCAATAGATTCGACATTGTTTACAACGGAAGGGCAACCGTAAAGACCGACTACCGCTGGGAACGGAGGCTTATTGCGCGGGTTTCCCCGTTTTCCTTCGAGTGATTCTATCTGCGCCGTTTCTTCACCGCAGATATAGGCACCCGCTCCGGGATGTACATACAGCTCAAGTGAATATCCGGTGCCTAAAATATTATTTCCGAGAAATCCCGCTGCGCGGGCTTCTTCAATTGCCTGTTCAAGGATAGGAAAGATCCAGCGGAACTCACCGCGCATATAGATATACGAGGTCTTCGCCCCGAGCGCATAACTGGATACGATCATGCCTTCGATGAGCGAATGCGGTATATATTCCATTAAATAACGATCCTTAAAAGTTCCAGGTTCGCTTTCGTCGGCATTGCAAATGAGGTAACGGGGTTTGTCGGATCTTCGGTCGAGGAAACTCCATTTCATTCCAGTGGGAAACCCTGCACCGCCTCTTCCGCGCAGGCCCGACTTTTTCACCTCGTCTATCACCTGGTCAGGTGTCATCGTTTTTAACGCTTTTTCCACAGAGGCATAACCTCCCTGCTTACGGTAGACGTCGAAAGATCTTATACCAGGAACATCAATATCCTTTAACAATAGTTTTCTTGCCATGTCACTTCTTTTGATGGGCGTTTTGTAAATTTTCCAGTATGCCATCCAGCTTTTCGCACGTGAGATCCTCCAGGTAGTGATCACCTACCTGCATCATGGGAGCAGTGCCGCATGAAGCAAGGCATTCCACCGTTTTCAGGGTAAACATCCCGTCAGGAGTGGTCTCGCCATCCCTGATACCGAGTTTGTTTTCCAGGTATTCGACGATGTCGTCGGCGCCTCTTATTCCACAGGGTCCTGTGCGACAAACTTCCAGTAGGCATTTTCCTACCGGTCGCAGGTTATACATCGAGTAGAATGAAGCCACTTCATAGACTTCAATTGGTTTAAGATGGAGGATAGAGGCTACATAATCCATCGTATCAGGACTAAGCCATCCGCCAAATTCAGCCTGCGCTAAATGCAGGATAGGCAACAGCGCCGACTTTTGCCTGCCTTCAGGATAGCGTCTGATGATCTTTTGTACCAATGCCATGGAGGCATCGGAGAATTTTATAGGTCCGGTCATTTCAAAGTTCAAAATTACGAATGATGAATGACGAATTACGGATCATCACTCAAGAATTTAAATATTAACCTATTGTCAACTGATTTTAAGCATCCAGTTCCCCCGCGATCACATTCATGCTGCTCAAGGTAAGGATCGCATCGGAGATATTGGCGCCTTTGACCATTTCGGCATATGCCTGGTAATAAATGTAACACGGTCTTCTGAAATGCAACCTGAAGGGTGTACGCCCTCCGTCGCTGATCAGGTAGAACCCGAGCTCTCCATTTCCGCCTTCCACACAGTGGTATACTTCACCTTTTGGAACATCAGTTTCACCCATCACGATCTTGAAGTGATAGATCAGGGCTTCCATGTTGTTGTACACGTCCTCTTTTGGAGGAAGATAAAAATCCGGCACATTGGGTGAAAAGTAAGGTCCGTCGGGAAGCTTGTCCACTGCCTGACGGATGATCTTCATGCTTTCCCACATTTCTTCTTGTCGCACCATAAACCGGTCGTAGGTATCGCCGTTGAGACCTATCGGGATAATAAAATCAAAGTCCTCGTAACTGCTGTAGGGATTCATGACGCGCACGTCATAATCAACGCCAGCAGCCCGGAGGTTAGGTCCTGAGAAACTGTAGTTCAGCGCGCGTTCCGGTGAAATTCCCCCGGCCCCGATGGTGCGATCCATGAAGATGCGGTTGCGTTTCACCAGGTTTTCAAATTCTTTTAAAGCTTCGGGATATTCTTTCAGGAACTTTTCAAGTTTAACCCACGCTTTATCCGGGAAGTCGCGCTCAAAGCCTCCGATCCGGCCGATGTTTGTTGTGAGCCTGGCACCGCAGATCTCTTCGTAAATTTCATATATCAGCTCGCGGAATTGAAACAGATACACAAATCCTGTTAGCGCTCCCGTGTCTACGGCGATCACGGTATTGCAGATAAGGTGATCAGAGATCCGGGCAAGTTCCATGATAATTACCCGGAGATATTGAACGCGCTTTGGTATTTCCGCGCCAATGAGTTTTTCCACCGTCATGTGCCACCCGATGTTGTTGATCGGGGAGGAACAGTAATTCATGCGGTCGGTGAGGGGTGTTATCTGGTAAAAAGGTCTTCTTTCGGCGAGCTTCTCAAAAGCGCGGTGGATATAACCGATGGTAGGTTCGGAATGTACGATCAGTTCACCATCCACCGTCAGCACATTCTGGAAAATACCATGCGTTGCCGGGTGGGTTGGACCCAGGTTCAGGGTAGAATATTTTTTTTCTTCTACGGCAATGGAGCTATTAATAATATTTTCGTCGGCCATGATTTATCTTCCAAACATAAAATCCTGTTTATCCTCACGGGTCTGATCTTCCAGCGGGTATTCCTTCCGCATGGGAAAAATGATCATGTCTTCCACGTTGAGGATCCTTCTCAGGTCCGGATGACCTGTAAACTTTACTCCAAAAAAATCATAGGTCTCGCGTTCCATCCAGTTTGCGCCTGAATAGAGCGTTGTGAGTGTAGGAGTTACGGCATTGTCTTCCGGCAGGTATATCTTGATGCGAATCCGCCAGTTATTCACCAGGCTGTGGAGCTGATACATCACGGCGATCTGTCTGGCGTCTGGATAATGAATGCCACATAGCGTGGTCAGGTATTGAAACTTCGCAACAGAATGGTCATATAAATACCGGATCAGGTCTATGATATTTTCTTTTTTGAAATTGATCGTCAGAAAATCATAGGGCGTTTCGACCGAAAGTATGTCGCTTTCAAATTTTTCCCTGATGATACTGATAACCTGTTCCTGATACGTTTTATCCATGCTCCTTCGCTGATACCAGATTAGATAACTATTAAGCGTATGTTCTTTCAATCATGACCTACACTACTACATTGCGTCCTAAGCTACGTAGTACGCGGTATTTATTCAATGCCATATTTATTCAGCATGGCTTTGTAATCGGGTGACTCTCTTCTTCGGCGTGATTCGGCTCCGACGAGTTGCTGAATTTTCATGATTCCATCGATGATCTGTTCAGGGCGCGGAGGACAACCCGGCACATACACGTCGACGGGAATGATCCGGTCGATACCTTGTAAAACGCTATAGGTATCGAATATACCCCCGCTGCAGGCGCACGCTCCCACACTTAAAACCCACCGCGGCTCCGCCATCTGTTCGTACACTTGTCTTAATACCGGCCCCATCTTCTTTGCAATGGTCCCCATCACCATAAGCAGGTCGGCCTGGCGCGGGGAGAAACTGAGTCGTTCGGAACCAAAACGCGCCAGGTCGTAATGCGCGCCCATGGTAGCCATGAATTCAATACCACAACAGGAAGTAGCAAAAGGCAGGGGCCAGATTGAATTTTTCCGGGCCATACCCACTACTTTATCGAGGCTGGTTGCAAAAAAGCCGGCGCCTTCATAGCCATCCGGTTTTTCCACCAATTTAATATCTGTATTCTTTATATCAGTTGACTGCATTATTTTCACTTTAATCCTTCCACTCCAATGCTTTTTTCTTGATTATATAGAAAAAACCCACCAGTAGAAGGGAGATAAAAACCAGCATTTGCAAAAAACCTGGAACTCCAAAATCTTTAAAGTTCACAGCCCATGGATACATAAAGATCACTTCCACATCAAAGAGCACAAAAAGGATAGCCACCAGAAAATACCGGATGGGAAATGGCACCCGTGCATTTCCTCTTGGTTCAATGCCACACTCAAATGATTCAAGTTTTACCTTCGTTTTGCGCTTCGGTCCCAGCCAGTGCGTGACCAGCATCGTAAGGGTTACGAACCCTACTGCCAGTGCAAGCATCAGCGCGATCGGCACATAATTCGCCAAATTTGAATCAGTCATAAAAAAGCTGGTTTACAGGCGGTCCAAAATTAATCCTTATTTTCAGTTCAAAACATTATTAGCTGCAATATTCTCGCATTTAAACAAAAACAAATAAATACCGATTTTTCTTAAATCCACAGAGAAATAATGTGAATTTAACCGTTGTAAAGCGTTAACTCCCTCCTGTGTCCTTGCGCCCTCACAGTTCCCTTTCAATGCTCCTCACATGCAAACGGTTGATGAAAATTGAAATGATTTAAATTGTATTTAAACCTTTACCTTTGCTGAAATTCTAACGTTGTCACTCAGCCAAAAAGTTCAGGAAATAGAGGAGGTGTTTGCACTCCTCGACCAGGAAATGTCGAAGTTTCAGGGCTGGTCCGGACTTACCTGTAAAACAGGATGCGGGAGGTGCTGCAAGAAAGCGGATATTGAAGCCACCGTACTCGAATTTCTTCCTTTTGCTCATCATGTTTATCTCCAGAACCAGTCATGGGAGTGGTTGGGTAAACTCAAGGAACATCCTGACGCCATATGTCTCTTGTTTGAGTCGGGTCATGCGGGGGCGGGTTCGTGTTCGCAATATCTTTACCGCGGACTAATTTGTCGCTTATTCGGCTTTTCAGCGCGAACAAATAAGTACGCCCAGCGGGAATTTGTTACCTGCCAGGTCATTAGGACCGAACAGGCTGAAGCATACGACCATACAGTGAAAACTATTCAAACGGGTGGGGAAGTCCCGGTCATGAATCAGTACTATATGCGATTACATTCCATTGACCCGGACCTAGCACGGGATTTTTATCCCATTAATGAAGCCATCAAACGCGCTATTGAAACGGTGCTTCATTATTATGCATATAGAAATTAAGGCGTTGAAAATCATAACCTTGTTGACCGGGTTATTTTGGTCTCTAACTTTATTTGGCCAGGATACCGTCAATATCAAGCCGTTTGAAAGATACTGGACCAAACCGAGGGTGGTTCCTAAAATTGGCCTTGGTGTGCAGGAAACCGCCTTTGTGGAAGTGGGTATCCAGCTTCACAAAATCTATGTCCACCCTTTGAGCCTTGCGTCCGCGGGTCCATATCTCACCATTGACGGTATGTTGCTCGGTGACAATATCGTGTTAGGACCCAAGATCGGTTATGAGATCACCGCCGGGTTGATCGGTATTGCCGCCGATGTCACCTACTACTCCGACTTTAACAGAGAAGCTCTCGTCTTCACACCGCGTGCGGGCCTCAGCATCATGGGGTTTGTTAGTCTTTTTTATGGAAGGAATCTGGCGCTGTCTGATTTTCAATTCAATGGTATCGACAAGAACCGGTTTTCATTGGTCTTCAACCTCAACACCGATTATTTCAATCTTCGGGACGCTCCTAAGCGGGACCGGGATTAAACGGATTAAAGGATTGCCGGGATTGATTAACCAGGATTATAGCGGATTAAGGGATTAATTGTCTGAACCGGGATTAAAGGATTAAAGGATTGCCGGGATTGATTGGCCAGGATTAGATGGATTAAGGGATGAGGAGCGGTGAAAATTTTGACGGTTGTCTTAAACAGATTTTGTGTAGCGGCAGGCAGGCCGACTTTAGGCGCTGAAGCAGATCCTGACACTTCATTATCTGGAACCCGGAGCCATAAAGTAAGTGCAATGACCATGGCAACGAGGATCCCGATGGCAACTGTGATTTCTTTATAGGTTATTGACTTTTTCACACGACTGGGTTTGCCAATGTTATGCCACGTTTTTAAACGCGCTTTTTCATAGTATTTAACGAGTTCATCCATAATAAATTGTTCATTACTGAACACATGTTGGTGGCTTTCGTACAATAAATACCCCTTTTTATCACCAGGGTTACAGTTCGACCTCGAAAAAGATTAAACAGGAACTGCTTTTGTCACTAAATTTGTTGTTTGGCAGTAAAAAGAAGAAAATGAAAAAACCGATATCAACCAGTGGCCTGATCATGCTCGTGCTGTTATTCATTTCAACAGTTATAGAAGCTATTGGCCAGGAAGCTGCCGCTGTCAACTGGATGACATTTGAGGAAGCGGTTGAAAAGTCGAAAACGGAAAAACGCAAAATATTTATTGATGTCTATACCGACTGGTGCGGTTGGTGCAAGGTGATGGACAAAAAAACTTTTAACGAGCCCGCGGTTGCAAAACTCCTCAACGAAAAATATTATCCCGTTAAGTTCAACGCTGAACAGACAGAAGATGTAACGTTCAGAGGAACGACCTTTAAGTTTATTGAATACGGCGGAAGGGGTACACATCAGTTGGCAGCATCGCTTTTGAATAATCAGTTAAGCTATCCATCCGTTGTTTTTCTAAATGAAGAATTTGCTATCCTTCATATTCTCAAAGGATATACGCAGGCTCCCCAGTTCCATAAGGTTGCCGAGTTCCTCGGGGGCGATCATTATAAAACCACCAAGATGGATGCGTGGGAACCGCAGTATCAATCTCCTTTTTAGTGAGTGGTCAGTGGTGAATAGTGAATAGTGAATAGTGAATAGTGAATAGTGAATAGTGAATGGCTCCTACTCGACAGTGGGTGCGTGCGGCTGATTATTTTGCTTTTCATAGCCAATTTCTGACAGGACTTTTTGTGAATTGTGAATGAAATAAAAAAGCCACGATGAACGTGGCTTTTTGTATGTTAGAATACAAAGTATTAATGGTCCTTCTTCTGTTCGTTTTTGTTCTTAAGAAAATCGATATAGCCCAGCGCGGTGGCGAATCCTATCAGCACCGCGATGATCGTGATAAAAGTACTTGCTCCGTCTCCGATGTACTGTTCGAACATGGTTTATTTTGTTTCACTGCAAATCTATACGTTTCGGACGAATTAGTAAATGAATTTTAGGTTAAAATTGTGCATTCGATTGCGGTATGTCCAAGTTATTGTTGTTGAGTAATTCCACGATGCCGGGAACCAGCTTTTTTAGCTGGCCAAGGCCTTATGTGAAAGAGTTTCTGGGAAAAGAACTGAAAGAGGTTGTCTTTATCCCTTTTGCGGCGGTAAGTCTTTCATATGACGCCTATTTTGCAACCGTATCGCAGGCTTTCGATGCAATGGGATATGGCGTGAGGTCCGTACACACGGTGTCGGACAAAAAAGGTTTGATCAAGACCGCGCGCGCGATCGTCGTGGGTGGAGGTAATACGTTTGCTTTGTTGTCGAAAATGTACGAGCACGACCTTCTTTCAGGGGTTAAAGCCAGGGTTGCAACGGGGGCGCCATACATCGGATGGAGTGCAGGAGCTAATCTTGCGTGTCCGACCTTAAAAACGACCAACGATATGCCTGTAGTAATGCCGTCGTCATTTGATGCCCTTAATGTTATTCCTTTTCAGATCAATCCCCATTATCATGAGTTGCGATTCGAAACCCTGGGAGGCGAAACGCGAAAAGAAAGGATCGTGGAGTTCCTGTTGTTGAATCCCGGAAAAAAGGTAATTGGATTGCCCGAGGGGATGCTGATTGTGAGAGATGGAAAACTCCTTAAAATCCGCGGTGAAGGCACAGCGAAACTTTTTGGATCCGGAAAATCAATAAGTGATTTGCGCGAAGGGGCGGATATTAGTTTTTTATTGTGAGTGGTGAGTGGTGAATGGTGAATGAGGACGTGCGGCGCGGGGATTTTCTCCTGATCTCAAGGTGTGCATGAAGTGAGTGAACAGTCACACAATCCATTGGGGCTAAAGCCCATTCCCATTCACCTGATTTTGTCCACCAGCTTCTAAAGCTGGAGGCAATTGATTGGCACTCACCAACACACACCTCACGAAATAGGCTATGTAAAACCAAAATATATTTACGCACGAGCCACTCACAACTGACAACTTTCATTTAACATGCCCATCCAATCTCCGAAAGTTGGTGCTCCGAAGCCGCGGAGTCCCTGA
>JBBDXJ010000176.1:0-25970 GCA_040902445.1 Cyclobacteriaceae bacterium
CCTGCAAGTCGAATAATGTTCGTCCGCAGGAAGGGCAGGAAATGTATCCGGTTTTGGAAATGCGCGTACGGGTGGCCTGCAGAATATTGAAGTCGGTTTCATTCACCATTTTATCGCCGCCGCTATTTTCGGCTCGAATGAAAATGCCATCTCCTAATCCATCAATAAATAAGCCACCGATATCTGTAGCCGAATAAAGTTGCAGTAGTTCGGGAGTCAAATTCTTGTATGTCCTGCCAATGATTACAGGAGTTTTACAACTTTCATGAATGAGGTCGGTGAAAAGTTTCCGCTGTTCGGCCATGCCGTGGGCATTTTCAGTATCAATTACCAATACCGCAGAAGTCGTGTTTTTTAACTTTGCGACAAATGGCGCCGTAAGATCTTCCAGCATTGCAAATATAAAATTCACTTTTTCTGAGAGAGGTCCTGCCTCCAGAAATTCGGAGGGTTGAAGAAATGGATAAACCCGGTCTTTTTGGTTTTTGGTGAGCCATGTGTCATAATTATAGATCACCCCCAGTGTACCCGGTATTTGAAAATCAATGATGTTATCTCCGAGGTAGACGTAATCGCATGCCATGTCGCTGATATTCCATTTATCCATGGAAACGGAATAGTTGTATCCAAGAGCGAAGAAAGATGCCGCGGTAGCTTTTTGTTTTTTGGAAAAGTCTGCGATCACACGTGGCACCTGGTGGCCTCCCATATTCAGCACTTCCTGAGTCACCCTCCGTGAATAGGAGAACGGATCGATCGGATAGTGTTTGATTCCTGGTATTGGGTCGTGGGATTCCCTTCCTTCATAGCGGTTTGCTAACGCTATCGCTACCGGTACTTCTGCTTCAGGTTCTTCGGTCAGCGATACACGAATGGTGTCGCCGAGGCCGTCTTCGAGCAACGTTCCGATGCCCACTGATGATTTGATCCTGCCATCTTCGCCGTCTCCCGCTTCCGTCACACCAAGGTGGAGTGGATAGGGTTTAAATCCTTCTTCATCCAGTTTCCGGACCAGCAAACGGTAGGCATGAACCATTACCTGGGGATTGCTGGACTTCATTGAAAGCACGATGTCGTAATACTGAAGGTCTTCACATATCCTCAAGAACTCAAGAGCGCTTTCAACCATCCCCAGAGGCGTATCGCCGTAGCGGCTCATGATGCGGTCAGAGAGCGAGCCATGGTTGGTACCAATACGCATAGCCGTGCCGTATTCCTTGCAGATCTTCACCAGGGGTGTAAACTTCTGCCTGATGCGATTCAACTCCGCCTGATAGGAGGCTTCGGTATACTCAATTTCTTCAAAACGTTTTTTGTCGGCGTAGTTTCCGGGATTGATGCGTACTTTTTCTACCAGTCTTGCGGCGAGTTCAGCCGCATTCGGTGTGAAATGGATATCGGCGATCAGCGCGACTTCGCAGCCCCTGCCCTTAAGTTCTTTTTTGATTACTTCCAGGTTCTGAGCTTCCTTCATGCTGGGCGCTGTGATCCGCACGTACTCACATCCAGCCTCTACCATGCGGATCGCCTGTTCAACAGATCCTTTGGTATCCATAGTATCCACCGTCGTCATCGACTGGATCCGGATAGGGTTCGTTCCACCCATAGGAACATTACCGATCTTGACCTCAATGGTCTTCCTTCGGCTATATTCCACCAGGCTGTTGCAGTATTGCTTAGCGGACGCTATCTGGGTGTTCACGATGTTTGATTTACACAAAATTAACCTTTCATTGACGATTTAGTTCCACCTGTCGGTTTTTTAGTTCATGGCTGTTAGCTGTTGGCCTTTAGAAGTAGCAAAGCAGGTGATGAACGATGAGGCCAAAATTACCCAATTGCAGAATTGCCAAATTGTAAAAATTGGTTCAGATGTCCCCTTCCTGCGGACGTATAATGATCTCTTCGACGACCGAATTAGGTGACAGAGCGTAAGCGGCAAAGACCGTCGCCGCGATATCCTGCGCGCGGATAAACCGCTCATCGGGTAAGCCCGCGCCTTCCCAGCTGCGGGTTTTGGTTGCGCCAGGCATCACGGCGGTAACCCTTATCTTTTGACCTTTCAATTCTTCGCGCAGGCATTTCGAAAATCCCAACAATGCGAATTTTGAGATCGCATAGGAACCACCGTTTTCATACGCCTGTATGCTGGCGATAGAGCAGATGTTGAAGATGTGTCCCGACCGCTGTTTTTTCATCTGCGATATTAGTCCGCGGGTAGTATGATAAGCACTGTACAGGTTAGCTTCAACCATACTTTCGAGGTTGCCATCCGGTTCGGTGGAAATTTCGCCGGGAGCAAAATATCCCGCATTGTTTACCAGGACGTCGACCGGCCTGTTTAATGACAGTACATATTCCGCAAAAAATCTTGCCTCTGTTTTCAGAGACACATCGGCTTGGCGAAAAAACATATTTGAACCTGGGTATAATTTTTCAATTTCCTTTTTCATGCCCTCAAGGTCGGATGCATGTCTTGAACAGGTGACGGCGTCAAAACTTTCGGCCACGAACTTTTCCAGGATAGCGCGTCCGATGCCCTGGGATCCACCTGTGACTACGATCAGCTTACGCATTGCCGGTATTTTATTTTACAGTATATTTAGCAAGTTAATAATTGCGAGGATTTTAATGCAGATATGATAAGGGAGATCGGTAAATACTTCATTTTTTTAGGCCACCTTTTTACCAACCGGGAGTCGTTTAAAACCTACTACAAACTCACGTTGGATGAGTGTATCAGCATTGGCATCGGCTCTGTCCTTTTAGTGGCCATGGTGTCAACCTTTATGGGGGCAGTAACAACTGTCCAGACGGCCTACAACATGGTGAGTGCGCTGATTCCAAATTATGTTATCTCCCAGGTTGTAAGAGAAATGACGGTGCTTGAATTAGCACCTACCATCATAGCCATTATTTATGCCGGTAAGGTGGGCACCGGAATGGCGGGGGGCCTTGGCACTATGCGCATTACCGAGCAGATCGATGCGCTGGAGGTGATGGGGATTAATTCCATTTCATATCTGGTGCTACCCAAAGTAGTCGCCTCCATGCTTATGTATCCAGTCCTGGTAATAGTAGCGGGGATTTGCGCTTTATTAGGAGGTTACCTCGTTGGAACGTTAACCGGAATTATTACTCCCAACGATTACATTTATGGAATTCGGTCTTCTTTTAATGAATTCACCATAACTTTTGCGTTGATCAAATCGGTGGTATTCGCATTTCTTGTGGCGTCAATTTCCTCTTTCAAAGGGTACTATACGCAAGGCGGCGCCCTGGAGGTAGGTATTTCCAGTACCCAGGCCGTGACCAACAGTGTCATCGCAGTTTTATTGGCGGATTATTTATTGGCTCAGTTACTGCTTTCAAAATGATCGAGGTCAGGCATATTTCAAAATCATTTGACAACAAGATAATCCTGACGGATGTTAGTGGCGTATTTGAAAAGGGGAAACCCAATCTCATCATTGGAGCCAGCGGAACGGGAAAGAGCGTGCTCTTGAAATGTATTGTCGGGCTTATAAAACCCGACGCAGGAACGGTCATATATGATAGCAGGAATTTCTTCGAGGGCGACCGCACTACAAAAACAGAGATCCGCCGGGAGATCGGGATGCTCTTTCAGGGAGGAGCGCTGTTCGATTCCAAAACGGTGGAGGAAAATGTGAGGTTCCCTCTGGATATCCTAACCAATATGCCGAGGGGCGAACGTCTGGACCGTGTGAACTTCTGTTTGAAGAGGGTGGGTTTGGAAAACTCAAATAAAAAAATGCCATCCGAGCTCAGCGGTGGCATGAAGAAACGCGTCGGCATTGCCCGCGCGATCGTAAATAATCCTAACTATCTGTTCTGTGATGAACCAAATTCCGGGCTTGATCCGCAAACCTCCATCGTCATTGACGAACTCATCCAGGATATTTCTGAAGACTACAACATCACCTGCATTGTCGTTACCCACGATATGAATTCCGTAATGGGGATCGGCGAAAAAATTCTTTTTATTTACAAGGGCATGAAACTTTGGGAGGGAACGAAGAATAATATTACGCACTCGGGTGTCCAGGAGCTGGACGATTTTGTGTTTGCCAATAAGGTGATGAATAGTTTGAGGGAGAAGTGATCGGCGCACATGCTCTCGCTTTCGTGAGTGGTCAGTTGTGAGTTCTACCTACCCGGCAACCGGAAGTTCGATCGTAAACGTAGTCCCCTTATCAACCCGTGTCTGAAACTCAATGGTGCCGCCCATCTGGTGAATGGCTTGCCGGGAGATGGCGAGGCCGAGGCCGGAGCCGGATTTTTTTGTACTGAAATGCGGCAGAAAAATACGGTCGGCAATTTCAGGATTAATGCCCTTTCCGTTATCCTGGAACTGAATACGGACTTTATCGTTTTCACGCTGGAGAGAAACACTCACCTTTGTTGCCTGTCCCGGGTTTCCGGATTGAAGGCCGTTGAGTATCAGGTTTGAAAACGTGCGGCTCAGCAACTGCTCATCGCCCAAAACAATTGCCGCCTTCACTGAACTTTTAAAAGCGATCTCTCCGGTAGGACTGTGAAGATCGATCACACGTTTAATTAAAGAAACAACGTCAAGCCTGATGATCACCGGCGCGGGCATTCTGGCAAATCCGCTGAAAGAAGAGGCGATATCGTTAAGGGTGTCGACCTGGATGACCAAAGTGGCGATGGCTTTCCTGGTTTTCTCCACTGATCCATTTCCATCCCGGATAGCGCGTTCCAGTTGCTGAAGGGTGAGCTTCATCGGTGTCAACGGATTTTTTATCTCATGGGCCACCTGTTGCGCAATCTCGCGCCAGGCTTTTTCCCGCTGCGTTTGCTCCAGTTCGATTTTGCTCTCGCTGAGCTTGAATAACATGCTGTTGTATTCTTTTACCATGATACCGATCTCATCCGTAGCAGTCCAGGTCAGCGGACTATTCACCTTCGTCAAAGACGTCTTGCGCAGCGATTGCGTGATAAACCGCAGGGGGAACGTCAGCCATTCCGAAACAAAATAGGAAAGCACGAGTAACACAATAAAGATGACAGCGAAAATATTCAGGATGTTTGACAGGATGACGATCTGCACTCTCTCCAGAAGGTAAGCAGACTGAAAAAAGGGTATACCCAGAATGCCGATCAGATCACCAGTCTGTGGAGACTTGATAGCTGTGTAGGCCACAAAATACCGAAGCTTACCGACTTCTTCCGCTTCGATGATAAGGTTTTCACCAGTGAGGATCTTAAAGAATGCCTTCGAATTTATGTATCGGGAGATCAGGTTGCTTTCAAAGATCTGCGGTTGACTCGTAGCCAGTAATTGTCCCTGGGTATTGTATACGTTGGCATCCATATTCGAAAGCTGCGCCAGGTCGGCAAGCTGGTTAGTAAGCATCGCGCGACTCTCATCCACATCGCTTACATATTCATTCAGGTAACCTGTGATCTGCTGACCAAAAACTCTGGACTTATTCAGGTATTCCGTATCCAGTTGCTGTTGCGAGGACCGGCTTGTCAGGCTTAGGGTAGTAATACTCACAATGATAAGCGGAACAAAGAAGGCGAGGTTTAAATACAACTGGATACGTGCGGAGAAAAACAATCGCCGCCCCATAAAGTAATTGTAAACTCCCTGAATAAAGATCATCAAAAGAATGATAAACAGGCCGAGCGCAAAAAGAAAAGAGAAGTTAGCAACTTTGTATACCGTCGGGATCACTTTTGAAGACACCGCTGCGATCCTTCCGTTCTGATCTTCCTGGGCGATGTGATCGTATCCGTTAAACGAAATTCCTTTCGTATATAACAGAGTGTTTCCCAGCCAGGTGCGGTCGAAGAAATTTTCGTAATTATATTCACCGGAGGTAAAAACAATATCCTTGTCGGAAAAAACAGAGTAATTAAGGTCCTGAGTGTGATAGAATTGTTGAAAAGTACGATCCACCAATAGTTTAGGGTAAACGTTTTCAGGGATGATCTTTTTCAGTGATAACTCTACCACGACATATCCATAGGTGGTGGAAAGTCTCTCAATGGGCACGATCATTAAATACTTCTGCGTGATATCCGTTTCAGGATTCGTGACAAAATATATATTCTCATATTCCGTGCGGAACGGGTCTTCCTGATAACCGCGGACCAATTCCCGAAACGTCAATCCAACCTGGTTTTCGACAGGGGCCCCAAAGGAATTAAAGATCAGGATCTGGATATCGTATTTATTAAAATAACTGGGCAGAAACAATTGCCGTATCTTCTGGCGGATGGGTTCCTTCCCAAGAAAGGGACTCATGATCCTGGTCTGAATAAACGCATCGTTGGCGATCTTTTCCGACGCCTCACTGAGCAGGTATTCCGCAAATATGTCGCGGTCTATAAGGAAAGTGCTGGCGAACCTGAACTGATTTTCGATCTTTTCCTTGTGTGTGAAGTGCTGAATGGCATAAGCCCCGTTTGCGGAGAGGAAAAAAATAGTGACAAACAAATAAGCGAATGTTCCATACGACAAACGCTTGAGATTTTTGTAAAGCTTCAGAAAATGCACAATGAAAAAACTTACCGCTGCGCAGACCAGGGAAGAAAGATAGTATTGTGTTGATCCTTCGTTGATCACGGAAAAGATAACCATTGCAAGGATGAAGGATGTCACCGCACGCACCTGGCTTTTATCGGAGGATATCAGGCTTATAAAAGGATGTGAAAAGAGAAAAGATGCAACTCCTGCGAGGAGCACAGTAAACAGTGCAAGGAGGCGCAGACCATCAAACTGAAGAGACTGCGAAATGTCAAGGATGATGGAAGAGTTGTTGTATAGCGTCTGTATGACGATGAAGGGGAATAGCCATGCAAATAGAACACAGAGTCCGGAGACGATAGAAAAGCTCCAGGTATTCAGAGGCCGGGTGCGGAACTTCAGGATCCGGAACCGGAAAAAATTTCTGAATATGTAAATACAAAGTGCAACAACTGCCAGCACATTCAGGAACAGATCACCAAGGGAGGAATTTACAGATGAGGATGCAAAGATCTGCGGGTCAAAAAATTCGCTATTGAGCAGTGCGGCGGGAAACTGAAAGTAGCTCATTAGCCACCTCAAGCCCAGGAAAACCAGGAGGAGGAAAACAAATCCTGACTCCGGCGACCGGTTTCGGATAAGGGTCAACAAGATGTACACGAGAATAAGAACCGAAATCAAAGAAAAGGTGATGAGAAAAATAGAAGTATCCCTTAAATTCTGGTGTGGTGGAAAATCAGCTGTGATGAAACTTATCCTGAAAATGCAGTTATCTCGAATGCAGACGGGCACGCCTAAAGATGCATTGGGTTCCAGGATGGTGAAATTTGGTGAAGGAAAGACCTCCTCACTCCACTCCTGGCTTAGGTAATCGTTGCTGATGTTGTACTCGCGCATCAGCGTGATCAACGAAATGGCGAAGTGGTTGTCGTCGATGCGATGCTTTTTCAGAACGTAGGCTTCCCGCCCTATCCGCAATAATTTCAGATCAAAAGTATCAGACAGAACCTGTGAGGGAGGAACAAAAGTATTATCCGACCAATACTTCAGGCGGTTGCGGTCATAGACAAAAAAGGGATAAGATGTTTCCGTTGCCAGTGCCGTGTTGACATTAAAAGATGTGTTCAACAGGGGTTTTAGTTCACTGTTTATGGCTTCGAGTTCATCGGTAAGGCTGGCTGCGACGTGTTCAGCCATGGCCTGGGGAGAATCAGGATTAAAAGAAATCCGTGCAGTGATCAGGCCTGCAATAAACAGGATAATAAATAAGGCAGCGAAATAAACAGGTTTGGCCTTCAACCTTGTGATTTTAGGGTACCAGAAATATTATTTTGACCAGCTCGGGTCATGTTTAATACCTCCGAAAGAATAGAGATAAACGATCCTCGAATACCGGTAATTCAGTGGCGCCAGCAGTATCATGACGCCAATGACTGTGACAATATACGCTATATCCGGGGGGTCGGCGATCAGGTATAAAGCAAGGCCGATAATGACCATGGCTGCAAGGGTAAAGACATAACCAACATACATCGCGCCCTGGTAAAACCCGGGTTCGGGCTCAAGCCTCACCCCGCAATGCGGACAGTGCTCATTCATCTTATTGAACTTCGATAATCTTGTTACCGGATAAGTAAACATCTGCCCTTCCCTGCACCTCGGACATTTTCCTTTGATCAACGCGTTCACTAAACTCTTTTCCACTATTTTCTGCTTGACTTATACCAAAGAATTCCGATCACAACCACTGCCAGGTATGGAAGCATCAGGAGATAAAGGATACCCGTATTGATGCCTGCCGCGATGCCCGGATCTCCATTGCTGAAATTATTTTCCAGCGTAGAACGGCACATGGCACATTGGGCGGAAGCGTTTATGGCCACAGCGATCATGAAAAACAGGCTGGTCAATAATTTTTTCATCTGTAATACGGACTGATCATAAGATAAACAATAACACCAGTAACTGCAACATACAACCAGACGGGGAAGGTATACCGCGCAAGGTTCTTGTGTCGTTGGAAATCACCGGTCAACCCTCTGACAAAGGTAAACAACACCAACGGTATAACACCGATGGAAAGCAAAATGTGCGTGATGAGAATAAAAAAGTAAATATGCCGTACAGGACCCTGTCCGCCGAAAGCGGTTGATTCACTGGTAACATGGTACAGGAGATAGAGCATCAGGAACAGAGCAGATAATCCTATGCAAATTTTCATCAGGCTTTCGTGTAATAACCTCTGTCCATTTCTTACCAACACAACTGCTGTCACCAGCAGCAAAGCTGTAATCCCATTGATGGTGGCATATACAGGCGGCAGGAAGGAAAAATCATATCCCTTAATTTTGGGCATTCCAAAAAGTGAGGCCACTGTCAGTGGTATGAGCACTGACAGAAAAAGGATCGTTTTTTTGTAAGGATCTTTTTCAGGGTGAACATTTGCATTCACAGGCATTTCAATATTGCTTTAAAATAATTTCTATTTCCACTATAAGGCGGTCAACCTCATCGCGATCTTTTCCGTCGTAATAACCTCTGATCCGGCTTTTATGGTCGACCAACGCCACCGATGTTCCTTCTTTCATCAACAGAATACATTCCTGTAAAATCCCGAGATCCGTTCTGTCCGCAAAAGTGGAAGGCGAAACCACTTTGACCGATGCGCCGGGAAACTCTACGGAGACGCGCTTCATAGCTGTGTTCAGTAGCGAGTCAAAATAAAAAACATAAAGAGAATCTTTCCCGTTCAGACCTGCGGTTTTAATAACAGAATCGGGAACACGATAAGGGACTGTGTATTGAAGATCACAGTTTGCGGGAGCGTCGATCTTTCCTTCCTGATGCATCACCGGCACCTGGAATTCATTTCTGCCAAATATTTTCAGAAAAACAAAAATGCATACCGGCAAGAGCAATGCCAGTGTGAGAAAGATTATTTTTTTCGCCCCTGCCCCTAAATCCCCTAAAGGGGACTTGTTGACACGAGTCAAAATCTTAGGTCAGAGATCGCCATGCCTTCGTAGACGAGGGCGATCAACAGCCATACAACGAAGATCAAGGGGATGAGGATGGCCCATATGAGGACTTTGGCTTCATGGCGAAGGTGCATAAATTCACCCACGATATAGGCAGCTTTGATAATGGTCATGGCGATGAAGAGCCATACCCTCGTAGTTTGAAACTCGTGCGGCACAAGGAAGGCCACGCCGAATTCGATTGCCGTGATTATACCAAGGATGCCTGCAACCTTCCATAGTTTCTTGATCTTTTCCTTATCGGGAGGGATAACGGTTACGGGCCGGGGTTCTTCGCTATGCGTCATTGTTTCAGTATTCAGTATTCAGTATCAGTATTCAGTATTCAGTATTCAGTGATCAGTTACACAGTTGCTGGTAGTTGGTTAGACAAGGTAAAAGAACGTAAACACGAATACCCATACCAGGTCTACAAAGTGCCAGTACAAACCTACTTTCTCTACCATTTCATAATGGCCTCTCCGATCGTAGACTCCAGTGATGGCGTTGTAGTATATCAGGAAGTTAAAACACACACCACTGAAAACGTGGAAGCCGTGAAAGCCCGTGATGAAAAAGAAAAAGTCTGCAAAATCCGGAGGTCCGTATTGGTTCTGCACCAGATTGGCGCCGAAGAATGTCGTGCCTTCTGCCACAGAAGCTCCAACATGGGCGCCATGAATAAAATGGGTCCATTCCCAGGCCTGGCAAGCCAAAAAGGTCATACCGCCCACGATTGTCCAGAGCATCCATTTTTCAACAGACTTGCGGTCCATCCTGTGCCCAGCTTCCACAGCAAGCACCATCGTAACGGAGCTCATAATAAGAATAAATGTCATGATGCCGACAAATACCAGGGGCAGATGTGTGTCAATGAAGGGCACTGCCTCATAAACTTTTTCAGGAATTGGCCAGTAGGATTGTGAAAATACAAAGTCCTCTACAACTCCCTCAAAGCCGGGATGCGAAGAGCGCACCAGGCCATAGGTTATCAACAGGGCGGAGAAAGTAAAAGCATCGGACAGTAAAAAGAACCACATCATGAGTTTGCCGTAGCTGACACCCATGGGGGAAACTCCACCATCCCATACACTTCTGCCCGGAGCTTGAACGCTTGAAGGAGTACTTGCCATTGTTATTAATTTATCGGTTCAATAATAAGAAGACGAACAAATATAGCCAAAGTCCACCCAAAAAATGCCAGTAGGTTGAACAGATTTCCATCCTGAGCATATTTTTAGAATGTACTTTATATTTAAAAGCAGCGAATAAAACGATCAACAGGAATATCACCCCGCTGATGATGTGAAGGCCGTGAAATCCGGTCAGCACATAAATAAACGAGCTGGAGGAATTGCTTCCGCTGCCCGCGAAATAGTAATTCATTTCCACCATCTTCTGCCAGGCAAACCATTGGCCCACGAGAAATGCTACGCCGAGTGCGCTAGTGACTTCGAGGGCTATTTTCGTTTGCTCGAGGTTGTCTCTTTTGGCGGAATAATACGCCCATGTCATCGTGATACTGCTCAGCATCATGATCGCGGTATTCAACCAGAACTCGCCGGGCAATTCAAAGGAAGACCATCCGGGCTCTCCTCTTTTAACGATATAGGCACTGGTCCATGCTCCGAACAGCATCATTACGCTGACCATAAAAAGCCAGAGCGCAAACTTTTTAGGGTTCATGCTCGACGGCTTTTTAGCCTCCTCCACAATTCTTATATCTGCTGCCATGCTCTTCTCCATCATCAAACTTTATCCAATAAATAAGCAATCTGTACGATCGGGAGATACAGGAAGGAACCGAACATTATTTTTAATGCTGATCTTCTGTCACCTGATTTCATCAATGAAAATGTCTGTGCTAAAAACAATACGCCGCATATCGTTACGGCTATCGCTGAATTGATTCCGGTAATGCCAAACGTGGCGGGCAGCAATCCCAACGGGATCAGGAACAGCGTATAGATCATGATCTGTATTGCTGTATTCAGGTCCTTTTGTCCGCCGGAGGGCAATAATTTAAAACCAGCTTTTTTATAATCGTCATCCGCCACCCATGCAATTGCCCAGAAGTGAGGGAATTGCCAGATAAACTGGATACCAAAAATGATCATCGCTTCATGGGAGATGAATCCCGTCGCGGCTGTCCACCCCAAAAGCGGGGGCAACGCGCCGGGTATTGCACCGGCAAAAACGGCAATGGGTCCTACCCTTTTCAGCGGTGTATAAACAAAACCGTACAAGATCATGGAAATGATCGAGAGCACGGTGGTAAAGACATTCGTATATACCAGAAGTATGACCACCCCGACCGAAAGACAAAGCACGCAAAATGTGATTGCTTCATTTACGGAAAGCCGGCCCGTAGGCAAAGGGCGGTTTTGTGTACGCGACATCAGCTTGTCAAGATCTTTTTCAATGATCTGATTTACAACGATCGAAGCGCCGGAGATCAAAAATCCTCCCACGAACAACATGGGCAGAACGATCCAGTTGATGCCCGGTGATGCCAGTACATAACCAAAGGCGCAGGAGAAAGCAACCAGGAACGACAAACGGAATTTCAATAGCTCCCAATATGCTTTTGCTTTTGCAAGCCCAAAAGGCAGACCTGATAACGTATGGATTTGTCCGGCGATCATTTTCAATTTATTGGTACAGATGATTCTCTTCGGTTCAACTTCAGTAAAAACAAAAACTGGACTCCAAAACAACCTGTTGCCAGCAATAGATGCACAGGCTGAAGAGAAGCCGGAACGGCAAACCAGGCCATTGCTGCACCTGATAAGATCGTCCCCAAAACTAGCAGGATCAATGCTAGCTGAAAACCTTTTAATGCCTGACTTCTTCTCAAATTAAAAATCAGACCAACGTGTAATAACAGCACTATCCACGAGAAGGAACGGTGAATTGCAAACTCAGCCTGGATAGCTGAAATCCACTTCTCACGTTCTGCAATACGCGCAATATTGTCAATCGCCTCCCGCACCTGCGTACCGAGCAATATCTGAACAAGTACAACGGCTATGCACGCCATCAGCCACCAAAAACCGGTAGCCGAATCGATAACTGTTTGCTTCTGTGAGCTTGCGTGAACCAGGTAGACAAGCAGCGCCACAATAACCAGGGCCAGAAACATATGCACCGTGATCGTCCATGGTGTAAGGTTGCTGGATACCACAAAAGATCCGATCCATCCCTGAAAGCCCACGAGCAGCAATGTTAGCAATGAGATCACGGTGATCTTGCGATCCGCATTCCGGAATTTCAAAGAATAAACAAATACTGCGAAGATCAGCAAGCCGATGATCACTCCGGCGACGCGGTTGAAATATTCAATCCACGTTTTTGTAGGATTGAAATCAGCTTCGACCAGCACCGATTCATCATTGAGCAGTTGCTCTGCAGTATTACCCATACCCACCATCCGCAGGTATCGGGCAAACCTCTGGTTCTTCTTATCGCGATAATCTGCGTAAACCTCTTTGTAGCCGGGCGGAAGTTCAGACACGTCTGTGGGAGGAACCCAGCTGCCAAAACATTTCGGCCAGTCGGGACAACCCATACCCGAGCCGGTACTCCGCACAATACCGCCAATCAGTATCAGGATATAAACAGCGACTAATGTTGAGATGCTGAGCTTATGAAAAGCCCTGAGCTTTCGCATCGGTCTGTCAATCCTTTTTCTCCACTATAACAGCTCCCTGGGTGCCTGTACTTTCCAATCTTATTAACTCATTTTCATGAGGAAGATTTGATTCCGGCGTTTCTGAGAAAGGAATGGTTTGCGGAATAAAGTCATCCTTCGCTCCAGGTTTGCTATAGTCATAAGGCCAGCGATAAACGGAAGGAATTTCTCCAGGCCAGTTACCGTGTTGAGGATTACGCGGCGTAGTCCACTCCAGTGTATTTGAATTCCATGGGTTCGCCGGCGCTATTGGTCCACGGAACATGCTATAAAAGAAATTAAAGAGGAAGATAAACTGCGCCGAAAACGTTATGAACGCAGCAACACTTACCAGCATGTTCAGATCAAAGAAACCGCTGAATGTATCGAAGTTTGTCCATGTGTAATACCTTCTGGGGAATCCGGCAATACCGATGTAATGCATCGGGAAAAACACCATGTAAACACCAACAAAGGTTATCCAGAAATGTACATAACCGAGTTTGGCATTCATCATCCTTCCAAACATTTTTGGGAACCAATGGTAAATTCCTGCAAGCATACCAAAGAATGCAGCGCTACCCATTACAAGGTGAAAGTGCGCTACCACAAAGTAAGTATCGTGCAATTGAATGTCGATGGCGGAGTTGCCAAGAAAAATTCCGGTAATACCACCCGTGAGGAAGTAGGACACCATACCAATGGAGAAAAGCATACCCGGCGTAAACCGGATGTTTCCCTGCCATAATGTGGTCACATAATTAAAGATCTTCACGGCAGATGGTACCGCAATGATCAGCGTGAGCAGCATGAATATCGATCCCAGGAATGGATTCATTCCAGTGACAAACATATGATGAGCCCATACGACGAAAGACAATATGGCGATGAACAGCAGTGAGCCGATCATGGCTTTGTATCCAAAGATCGGCTTGCGTGAATTGGTAGCAATGATCTCGGATGTTATACCCAATGCCGGAAGGATCACTATGTATACTTCAGGGTGACCGAGGAACCAGAACAGGTGCTGGAACAATACAGGGCTTCCTCCGGAATGCGCGAGGGCCTCACCTCCAATGTAGATATCAGAAAGATAGAAACTCGTGCCAAAGCTTCGGTCAAAGATCAACAGGAGAGCAGCGGCAAATAATACAGGGAAAGAAAGCAAACCCAGAATAGCTGTAAAGAATATAGCCCAGATGGTCAGCGGGAGCCGGGTGAACGACATACCGTGCGTTCTGAGGTTGATGATAGTGGTGATATAGTTGATACCACCCAGAAGGGTGCTGATAATGAACAACGCCATGGATACCAGCCAAAGCGTCATACCTAGCCCCGAACCCGACATTGCCTGGGGTAGTGCGCTTAGAGGTGGATATATTGTCCATCCACCACTTGCAGGTCCGGTTTGCAGAAACAGGGATGTGAACATGATGACACTGGAGACGAAGAAGAACCAGTAGGAAAGCATATTCATAAAACCGGACGCCATATCACGGGCACCTACCTGAAGGGGGATCAAAAAGTTGGCGAAGGTACCGCTTAGTCCGGCCGTGAGCACAAAGAACACCATGATGGTTCCATGCATGGTGACAAGAGCCAGATAAAATTCAGGATCGAGTTTTCCCTGGGCGGTGATCCATTCTCCGAGCAGGGGTCTGAGCCATTCAAGATTCGCCTCCGGAAAACCGAGTTGCAAACGGAATATGATGGAGAACATGCCTCCGATGAGGGCCCACAAAATCCCTGTGATGAGAAATTGTTTTCCTATGACCTTATGGTCTTCGCTAAAAACATACTTGGTCCAGAAATTACCTTCATGATGCTCGTGGTCGTCTCCATGATCATCGTGATGGTGAACATCCGGGTGAGCGTGAATATCAGTTGTTGCCATGTCTTAAATCTTTAAATCTTATTGAACTTCGTTGCCTGCTACTTCCACACCAGGGTCTCTTTGCAAGCCTGCTTTTATCATGGCAGCCTCCTGCAGCGCTGCCGGAACTTTCTTCAGATAATCAGGATTCTGTTTTAACCACGAGTCCTGACCGCGTTTCCATTGTTCATATGCTTCAGGTTCTTCCACCACCACAATCATTTTCATGGAGAAGTGGGCCTGGCCACAAACTTCAGCACAAGCGACCTCGTAATTGAAGTTGGGGTTGTTCAATTCATCGCGCATCTCTTCGGTGGTCTTCGTCACGACAAATTTAAATTGCGTAGGCATTCCGGGAACCGCATCCATTTTGACACGGAAGTGAGGAATATAAAGGCTGTGCAAAACATCTTTCGCTCGGATCTTGATCAAAATCTCTTTGTCTTTCGGAAGGTGCAATTCAAGTGACTTAAAATCGTCGTAAGAATTTTTGTCGGCGAGATCAAGACCGAATTCATTCACCGCGTCTATCAGTTTGAAATTAAAGGAGCCCAGTTTGTTGTCTTTGGTGCCGGGGTAGCGCGCAGTCCATGCGAACTGTTGCCCGATCATTTCAATCACTTCGGCATCGGCGGAAGCCGGAGCGGTAATATCATTCCATGCGCGCAGCCCTGTGAAGATCAATATTGAGAGCACGATGGCGGGAATAATTGTCCAGGCAAGTTCGAGGTAATGGTTGTCCGGATAAAACTTTGCCCGCCGTCCTTCCTTGTGCTGGTAATTGAAGACAAAAAATCCCATCACCACGCTGATGATTGAAAATGCAACTACCGTTACCCCCATTGTAATCCAGAACAGGCTATCAGTCCATGCACCGTGCACAGATGCTACGGGTAAGTTATAATCATCGAAGTAGGCGTAAGAATACCAGTAAAATGACACCAGACTTATTATTGTAAAAGCTAAAAACAAACCCGCGTTAATTCTATTGCTGGAGTCGACCCGTGTTTCAGTTTTTACATCGCGCGTTCTTGCGAGGCCGATCAGATTACTGACTCGGAATATGAGGTAAAGAATGATAAGGATTAGAACAACACCTAAGCCTATAATCAAATTCGTCATGATTTCTATCCTTTTAAATGTGATGATTAAGACTCTCTGCCAACGTCGGATGATTTTTTCCTACCAGGGGAATTTTAGCCATCGAGCTGAGCACAACTAATAAATAGGCGGCGAGGAAAATGAGGGCTGTTCCGATTTCAAGCAAGCCAAGCGCGCCGTTCTCTTTCATGATACCCGGTGTTACCATATTGTAGAAGTCAAACCAGTGACCCACGATGATGATGGGACACACAACCTTCAGCATCGGTATCTGCCGTTTAGCGTCCCTTGTCATAAGTAACAAGAATGGTAATACAAAGTTCAGTATAAGGTTGGTATAAAATATCCAGCTATAGGGACTTGTGGTCATCCTTTCAACAAAATAAACTGACTCTTCCGGGATGTTGGCATACCAGATCAAAAGGAACTGACTAAACCAGATGTAGGTCCAGAAGATCGTGAAGGCAAACATATATTTTCCGAGGTCATGAAGGTGATTTGAGTTGACCACTTTCAAATAACCGGCTTCTTTCAGCAAAGCGCATATGAGCGTGATCATCGCCAGGCCTGTAACCCACCAGCTTGCAAAGACATACCAGCCGAACATGGTGCTAAACCAGTGAGTATCAATACTCATCACCCAATCCCACGCGGCAACGGATGAGCTTACGGCAAAGAATACCAGGAACCACGCCGAAGTCGCCCTGTTCTTATACCAGTACGCGGTATTGTCTTCCAGGTCCTCGGCCAAAAGGTTTTTGCGGATAGTCACGTAGAACCAATACCACATTCCAAAGAACAGTACCATTCTGAAAATGAAGAAAATAGGAAATCCTCCTGCTTCTCCCGGCCAGAAAAAGAACTTGGCTTTCTTACTTATTAACTCATCGCTCTGGGGGCCACCTTCCACATACAGATAATCATGCGACCAGTGAAACACGGTGTGATTGGTGATGAAGAACAGTACGATCATTAATATACCCGCGTAAGGAATCCACGTACCCATTGAAAGAGGGATGCGTATCAAACCCGCGGACCAACCGGCCTGAGATGCGTAATGAATGGCGACGAAAAACAACCCGATAATTCCCAGTCCGGTGAAGAAAACATTGTTCATCCATAATGTGGTGTACAATCTTTTTAACCAGGTCTGGGGTTCACCATGGCCTCCGCTGGCGTGTTCCTCCGGATGCTGTGCGTCGGCGTGGTCCTGGGCGGTGCTGGCGACGAGTTCCGGATTGTCGATCATGGCATGCTCGTCTCCACTGGCAGGTTGCGCCTCGCCAGCCGTGATCGCCAAGAATAACCCAACGGTAAACAGAAAAAGTCCGATCCCGAGAAGGATAAAAATTTGATTGCGGATACCGCTTCCGAAAATATATTGTTCGTCTTCGATAATTACATGAGCCATTGTGCTTTTCTGTTAATCAATTATGATTCTGTTCAATGTCAATTTCTGTTCAATACCCTTCTTTGCGAGGTGCTCTAAACCGGGGACGCATAATTATGCGTCCCTACCACCAACCGCACGTCCTTCGCATGTTACTTCTCTACGTTCCCTGCTACTTTTGAAGTGTTTTTACGTACTTCGCAATCCGCCACCGATCCTCCACGTTGACCTGAGAGCCGTGGGGCCACATCAGGTTTTTGCCATAAGTGATCACGTGGAAGATATGTCCTTCGGTGATATTTTTCAGAGCATCAGACTGGTAGCTGGGTACGCCCGCATAAGCGCTTTTTTCTTTACCATCGATGGTAACACCCGTTGCAACTTTTCCGTCGCCGGCACCTTTGGGTCCGTGGCAATGGTCGCAGTACATTTCATACAACGCCTTACCTGCCGCCACAACGCCCGCAGTGGAGTCCAGCGGATTGCGCAGGCTGTTTGCCATCCGCAATCCGGTAGAATCATTCGGCAAGCGATACGGCAGCCATCCCTGTGGATTTCTCCTCACTGTGTTCGCGGGTGGCGTGCGCATGTTCATGTGATCGGGATTGAACAGGTTGGAATTGTGAAATTCCGCGTGTCCCTTGTCGAAGTCCTCATATTCAGGATATTCAATGGATGTTACCAAACGTCCTGCATCCCAGTCTTTGATCTGCGTGAAAGGATCGTATGGTACGGAGTGATACATGTTTGGGGCGAATTCCGTACCCGGACTGTTACCGTGTCCACCGCAACCCGCGAGCAGGATGAGGCAGATGAATGCTATGAGAATGTTTTTGATCATGTCGTCAGTCGTGAATCGTGAATCGTGAGTGTCTGTTGCCATAACTTGTCAACGATCGCTTGTTTTTATGTTAGTTCTTGTTTCGTCAGTCGTGAATAGTGAATAGTGAATAGTGAATATCTGTTATCACAACTTTCCACTCTTCGCTGATCTGTACTCATTTCCATATATCCTTATTTCCTATACTCTTTTGGGCTAAAGCCCTTCACTAAAACCATTCTCTACCCACCACTAAAGGTGGAGGCAATTGATCCTTCCTTTCCTCATTTCCTCATTTCCAAATTCCGCCCTTGCGTTCATTTTTTTCAAAAGAAGGTTTACGCGAAAACCTTCTCGTTCACCTCGGAGGCACCTGCATCGCGTAATAACTGCGTGATGGCGGTGCGGTTTTGGGTTTTATTTACATCGAGGTCGATGGCCATGACCAACTTATCGTCGGTGCTGCGCACGTCGAACTGTCTGGGTTTTCCGTAGGGTTTCATATCGCTGACGATGAGAAATGTGGCCACCATTCCCAGGGCCGACAGCAGAACTGTAAACTCAAAGGTGACGGGAATGAACGGCGGTAATGCAGCATGGGGCTTTCCGCCGATGATCATTGGCCAGTCGAATCCCAGCATCCAGTACTGCATGAGCAGCGCCAGCGATGTGCCTGTTAATCCGAAAAGAAATGCGGCGATCGGCAGGCGGCTGCGCGTGTATCCTAGCACTTCATCCAGGCCGTGTACGGGGAATGGAGTAAACACCTCATGGATCCTCACGCCTTTGCTTCTCACGATACGCACGGCATTGACCAACACATCTTCGTCCTCAAAAACACCTACCAGAAAATTCTTATTTGAAGCCATTGTATATCTGTTAATACTTCATGATTAATGACGAGTCTTATCTGCTTCACGCGGAGTTCCATGCTTGCCTTCGGATGAAGTCGCTTTCAGGATACTCTTGATCTCCGCCATATTCACCACGGGGAAGAATTTTGCAAAGAGCAGGAATGCTGTAAAGAAAAATCCGAAAGTGAAAAGATATTCACCGATATCATACATCGTGGGATGGAACATCGTCCAGCTTGACGGAAGATAATCGCGGTGCAGCGAAGTTACGATGATGACAAACCGTTCGAACCACATTCCGATATTCACCACAATTGATAATACAAAAGTTGCCACCAGGCTCGTCCTGATCTTCTTGATCCAGAACAACTGGGGAGATATCACATTACAGGTCATCATGGACCAGTAAGCCCAGGCATACGGACCCTGTACGCGGTTGAAGAATGCATAGCCTTCGTATTCCACACCGGAATACCAGGCGATGAACAACTCCGTGATATAGGCGATACCAACGATCGAACCGGTGACGATGATGATGATGTTCATCATCTCGATGTGGTAGATGGTTATATAATCTTCGAGTTTGAATACTTTGCGGGTGACTAGTACCAGCGTCAGCACCATCGCGAATCCCGAGAAGATCGCACCGGCAACGAAGTACGGGGGGAAGATCGTGGTGTGCCAGCCCGGTATAACCGAGGTCGCGAAGTCCATTGAAACGATCGTGTGAACGGACAATACAAGGGGTGTAGAAAGACCTGCGAGGATTAGCGCGACGGATTCGTAACGCATCCATGTTTTGGCTCCACCCTGCCAGCCGAAGCTGAGAGCATTGTAAATCGCAGCCCTCGTGTCAGCGCCTTGCACATAAGCGCGGTCGCGGATCGTTGCGAAGTCAGGGATAAGTCCGATATACCAGAACACAAGTGAAACGATAAAGTATGTCGAGATCGCAAAAACATCCCACAATAGTGGCGAATTAAAATTCACCCACAGGGATCCATAAGTATTGGGGAGTGGAAGAGCCCAGTAAAATCCCAGCCAAAGACGGCCCATGTGCATCATCGGGAAAGTGGCGGCGCAGATTACCGCAAAAATCGTCATCGCTTCCGCCGCGCGATTAATAGACATTCTCCATCGCTGGCGGAACAACAAGAGGATCGCGGAGATCAGCGTTCCTGCGTGACCAATACCGACCCACCAAACGAAATTGGTAATATCCCACGCCCAGCCTACTGTTTTATTCAGTCCCCACACCCCGATACCTTCCCAAAGCAGAACGCAGACACAGTAAAATCCAAAGGCAAGCAGACTCAGGGAAATTGCCATGCCTATATACCAGAGTCCAGTCGGTTTGTTTTCTACCTGACGGCTGACGTCGTGGGAGACATCTTTAAGGGTTTTACCACCGGTAATTAACGGGTCGCGAATTGCGGAAGTTACTTGCATTGTCTTTGTGTGGCGTTATCCTTTTTATACTACTCTATATATTATACGCTATATTATACGTTTGCCTCGTCCCTGTTTCTGACTTTCGCCAGGTAAAAAATATTCGGACGGGTATTGATCTCCTCCAGCACCGAATAAGCGCGGAGATTCTCGGAATCCTTGTCGTTTACATACGGTTTGTCCGGATAGGTCGGTCTTACCTTCAAATGTTTGGCGATCCTGCTTTCCGGGTCGTTCATATCTCCGAAGAGGATCGCGCCAGTTGTACATGCCGCCGCACAAGCTGTGACCACTTCTCCGTCTTTCAAAGTTCTTCTTTCTTTTCTCGCGCTGAGTTTTCCTGACTGGATACGCTGAACGCAGAACGTACATTTTTCCATTACACCACGTGAACGCACGGTAACATCCGGGTTCAGCACCATCTTGCCCAGGTCAGTGTTCATCGAAGTGTTCACCGTTGCGAACTGTTTGTTGTCGTGGTACTTGAACCAGTTGAATCGTCTTACTTTATAAGGACAGTTATTTGCGCAATAGCGGGTTCCGATGCAACGGTTGTAAGCCATCTGGTTGAGGCCTTCCGTGCTGTGGGTTGTGGCCGCAACGGGGCATACTGTTTCACACGGGGCACTGTTGCAATGCTGACATAACATTGGCTGGAATACAACATCCGGATTTTCGGATGCTTTTTCCGCACCGGTCCAGTCATCTGCATTCGCGTCACTGCTGTAGTAGCGGTCGATGCGAAGCCACTGCATTTCACGGCGGTTGATCACTTCTTCGCGGCCCACAACGGCTACGTTGTTTTCAACATTACAGGCAACGATACATGCGCTGCATCCGGTACATGTATTCAGATCGATGGCCATACCCCAGTGGTGGCCTTTGTATTCATAGTTGTTCCAGAGGGTCATCTTTTCAGGATCGATCTTGTGATCCTTTTCTTTCCAGGTATTGACCACCGGTCTGAATTTTTCCTTTTCGAATGTGCCGTTGTTGAAATCCTGCAGGGTGGTTTCCTGGATCACAGACTTGCGGCCCATATAAGTATTCTGGGTTTGGGTCTGTGCTAACTGATAGTCCTCGTCGTCGTGTTTCTGGAACTTCACACCAGTCGCAACGTAGCTTAAGGATCCGTTCACCATGCTCACCAGCGGGTAAGCATTAGCTCCGATGCCGTCTGCAACTTTACCGGCTTTCGTGCGACCGTATCCCAAAGCAACACCAATTGTTCCCGGAGTCTGTCCGGGTTGCACCATGATCGGCAGCTTGATGCTTTTGTCATTCACAGTGATGGTGGCGAGTTTGGTATGGCTTTCATCGAAAGAGATATCACCAGCATCTTTCGGTGATACGGTGACATAATTATCCCAAACGACTTTTGTAATCGGATCTGCGAGTTCCTGAAGTAACGGGTTGTTGGCTTGCGATCCGTTTCCGACAGTGCCGTTGGCGTAGATCACCAGCTCGAGATCACCGGGCTTATAGTTAGTTGCAATGGAGCTGGCGGCTTCGCTGACATTTCCGTTGAAAGAAACGGAACCACCTTGTGCAGTTTGTTCGTAAACGCCATCGTAAAGACATTTATCCCAGAACGTCTGGAAATCAAATTGTCCTCCCTGGTAGAAACGCGATCTCCAGTTTTCCTTTACAAATTCAAAATAATTCGTTTGTTCTTCACCTGACCACACCAGAAAACTTTCCTGTGCTGCGCGGGTCATAAAGATCGGTGTGATCGTGGGTTGTGCCAGGCTGAAGTGGTTTGTTCTCGGCTCGGCGTCATTCCATGATTCGAGATAATGGTGATCAGGCGCGAGGAACTGGCATAGTGTTCCGGTTTCTTCCTCTTTAAATCCCGTGGCAACGGAAAGAGAAATATTTTTCAGCGATTCAGCAAGCTGCGCTCCCATGGGATGATCATAGACCGGGTTGCAGTTGTAGAATATCACACTGCCGATCCTGTTTGCCTGGACATCGTTCATGAAGGTGGCCATAGCCTCATCGTTACCCATACGGTAATTCACCGGAAGGTTCGGGAGGATGGTCGATCCATAGCTGTTCAGCATGTCGTTGATACCATTCACCAGGATCTGGATGGCTTTATCATTAGAGCCTGCGACCACGAGGGCCTTTCCGCGGTTTTCCCATAATTCGTCGGCTGCTTTTGCGAGCGTGGGTTTTTCGATGCCTCCGCTAACGATAGATCTACCGGCTTTGTTGGCGATGAGGTTGTACAACTGGATGACTACGGCCCCTTCTTCCGATGGTTTGATCGGTGTCCTGTAATCCGCGTTAGCGCCCGTGAGTGTAAGGATGGATTCAAAATGGTAGTGTCGCGACATTTCATTTTTGCCCTCTCCTACTTCACGGGTTTGCCCATACTGTTTTGTGTTTTCGATGGTAGCGCCCCAGCTGCACAGAAAGTTGGCGCCGACGCTGACGATAGTGTTGGCTTTGCTGAAATCATAAGAAGGGATCATGGCCGCGCCAAGGGATTCCTCGTTTGCTTTCAGCATTCCATACTGGGAATATTGATCGTATTGGATATGTTGTGTCGTCGGAAATTTCGCCCTGAACCGTTCAATGACAGCTTTTGTGCTCGGGCTGAGAATGGTGTTGCTGATGATACGGATCTGTCCGCCACTGCGTGCGATACCGTTGAGTTTAGACGTAATCTGTGAATCCAGGACTGCCCACTCGATACGTATGCCGCAGGCTTATGGTCCGCGCAACCTGTCATTATCATAGAGTGAAAGTACAGAAGCTTCCACCTGTGCGCTTGTTCCTCCTTTGGTGACAGATGACAGAGCATTGCCGTCAACTTTAATAGGGCGGCCTTCGCGGGTTTTAACAACGATGCTGCAATAGTCGCCGCCGTTGGTATAAGTAGAGGCGTAATAGTTAGGAATACTCGCGTCGATATCTTCTGGTTTGTTTACAAAAGGAATGGCGTGGCGGACAGGAGCTTCACAAGCTGCCAGGGAGGCTGCGGCCACACCGAAGCCCATCATCTTTAAGAAATCTCTCCGGGAGTGACCCAGATCTTCTTCCGGACCAGGCTGGGCAAATTCCTGGTGAGCATTCTTTACAAACTCTTTATTGTTAGTAAGCTGCCCGATGCCTTTCCAGTGTATTTTTTTAGATTTCATATCTCGTTTTATCGCGACTATTTTGTTTTTGCTGAGCGTCTTTTAAATTCCTATAATCCTTCTAAATCCTATAATCAATCCCGGATAATCCATTAATCCATTAATCATGGTCTCAGTAGTGGCACTTGCTGCATTCCAATCCGCCGATCTCCTCAACGGTCATTTTTGTTTTTCCCGATGGGTCGTGCAGTTCCATCAGTTTATCATAATACGCATTGCCCTGGGTATTGACAGCTGTAGTGCGATGGCAGTCGATGCACCATCCCATTGTTAATAATGAGTGCTGGCTTACAATATCCATTTCCTGGACTTTTCCGTGACAGGTTTCGCATTGCACATTGCCAACATTTACGTGCTGGGAGTGGTTGAAATATGCCAGGTCCGGGAGGTTGTGGACGCGGACCCATTCGATCGGTTTATTTTCATTAAAGGCGCGAACGATCTTTCCGATCTCCCCTTCGCCTGTAATCGTTCCGGATTTGATCTGGTTATGGCAGTTCATACAGACATTCACGGAGGGGATGGTGGCATTTTTTCCTTTTGTTACACCGACGTGACAGTATTTGCAATCGATCTCGTATTGGCCGGCGTGGATCTTATGGGAGAAGGCGATGGGTTGTTCGGGGGCGTACCCCTGCTGGACGCCCACTGAAAATAGTATGTTGATCAAAGCTTTAAAGCCCAGTGCCGCGACGATGAATACCATGGCGAAAATAAATCCGCGGCTACGCGTAACTGTACCCGCGTTAATGGGAGAGCGGACGAGCTCTCTTTGTTCTTCAGTCAAAGGACGTTCCTCGAGGAAGCGTTTGATCGCCGACAAGAGGAAGAGAAGGATGACAACGAGCAGGATCAGGATGATGACCATCCCGATAAGAATGAGGTTGAGGTATTGAGGTGCGGCGCCTGGTGCTCCTCCTGCGGTTTGCTGACCAGGAGGGGGAACAACTTCCTTAGGTTTTTCTGCTTCAGCCTTTATATATCCGAGGACATTCATGATGTCGTCGTCCTTCAGCGGGAAGGACGTCATCATGACCTTGTTGTATTCATTGAATAAGTTTACAGCGTAGGGATCTCCGCTGGCGATGACGGCGGAGGAATTTTTTACGAAGGATTTGATCCAGTCGATAGAGGGGGCGCGTTCCTCGACACCGGCGAGGGGTGGTCCGATGAGTCGCGAGTCTACGCGGTGGCAGGTTTTGCAGTTAGTATCAAACAGTTGTTTTCCTGCAGCGATGGCGGCGGCCTCTGTGGGAATTTCCTGGGAATAGCTTGATAGACTGGATAATGCGAGAACGAGAGAAAGAATGAGGGACTTGAGCGTGGAGCAATGGGGATTTATAGTCATGTCAAGTTAGTGTCCGGTTGCAAAACAAGTGGCACAAATCTACTATTGGAATGCATTTTTTCAAATTTATTTGCATTGCAGGCCAGTTTTTTTGCACGGCACACAGGGGTTTAGTGACTGAATGTTTGGAGGCTAAAGTAGTGAGAGAAAGTGATGGAAGCGGCGGAAAAAATTAATTTAGAATCATTACAAATAAGGTTGGTTGTTGGTGAGTTCATATACGCGAGGTGCATATCTTTATAATAAGGAGGATCTATTAGGGTTTTAGTTGTTGGCTTTTAGTTGCTGGTAAAAGACGGGTTGCGCTTTGGAATCAATTTTAAAATTGACTGTGAGCGGGTTTGGGATGATTGATCTTTCCGTATCCTTAAACAAAAGGATCGAAGGGTTTTGGCTTTTGGCCTTTCGTTGTTTCTTAGCGGATTCCGGAATTCTTTTCCTCACATGCCTCACACCCAAAGATGGGAGGCGCAAGGATCTTGTGTTGGTGCTGGTCGATCTGTTCGCTTCTAACCAATCTCCAGCTAAAAAACGTAAAATTTAATTCTAAAGCAATAGCGGTTCGACTCACGAGAAGGACAAGCACATGTTCTTTGAACCAAATCGGGGATCGGGCTGGCTGACACTACGGCGTGAGAAAAATTGTAAGGAAGATTTCTTAAATTGGATACGCTATGCCTGAGAAGACAAAGGTTATTCTGAACAGATTACACCATCGTGGGGAAGATTGCATTGCCATCCGGTTTGCGAAGGATTTTGATTTAATATCGGTGGTTAAGAAAATA
>JBBDXJ010000177.1:0-25966 GCA_040902445.1 Cyclobacteriaceae bacterium
ATTCATGAGTCCTGTTTCCCAGAAATCAGTTCTGGCATCAGTCGGGGAGTAGACAGCAGATTGGATCGATCCATCTTCCAGGGGCTTTCCGATTTCTCTAACAGACCCGTCAAAAACAGGTCCATACTGCTGATTTTCATAAGGCGTATAGACAGGAGGCGTATCAGGCGTGGTACCTGAACCGAATTGTCTTTGAAGTTTGGGTAAATAGCTCACCGTCTCGAAAGTGGTAGTATTGGCGACTTTAATTTCGGTCCCCAGCCTGCCTCTTCGCGTCGTAACGATCAACGCCCCATTGGAAGCATCCGAACCGTAGAGCGCGGCGGCACCTGCGCCATTTAACACCTGGATGTCTTCAATGTCCTCGGGATTCAGGTTTCCAAGTACTGAGCTCGGTGTAGGGATATTATCCAAAACAAGTAAAGCCTGGTTATTTCCCAGTAGTGAGCGCTGACCTCTAAGTACAACGCGATAATTAGGGTTAACCCCACTGCTTACCGCGCTGATCAGAAGCCCTGGTACTTTTCCCTGCAAGCCGGCAACGGGGCTTTGAGACTTACCCTGGGTGATGTCTACGGCCTTTACGGTCGTAGCCATGTTCCCAAGTTCTCGTCTCTCAACAATCAACCCCCCTGCTGTAATGACTACCTCGCTTAGGGATGTCACATCCACGCTCATCGCTACGTTAACGGAACTCTGCTGACCAACTCCAATTTCTCTGGAAGCGTAACCGATAAAAGTAAATACCAAAACTCCGCCAGACTGCGGAACTGACAGGGAATATCTTCCCTCTTCATCGGTAACGGCGCCGGTAGTGGTTCCCTGGATTACTACACTTACTCCAGGTAGTGCAGCACCATCGTCAGAGGAAGTCACAACCCCCGAAACAGTTCGGTCTTGTGCCTGCAATGGGCCTGACAACAGAATGGCTATGCCTGTCAAGCAGATTAGTATAGATCTCTTCATAGTTAGTTTAGGTTAATGAATACTAATAAATAGGTCTCCAAACTTATAATAAAATAGTAATCTTACAAAGGATTATACCCCTAAATAGGTTATAGAATCAATTAAAAAATACCCCGAATAGGGGCGATAGGTTTTATGAGCTGCTGGGAATCAACGAATAACTTTAAACTCAATCCTCCAGATTTTTCTGTCGCGTGTTCCGTCATCAGAACGGTGGGATTTCAGTGGGGTCCCGGAAAATGGACAATAAAAAAAAGAAGCGTCTTTAGAGGCACTTCTTTTAGAAAGGTTTCAAATTCCTTATTTAGGAATCCGAATTCTTAACTGCATAGGGATGATCTGGGTGTCATCTTCCATAGTCAACAGGAACATAAATGCACCTTCGCGAAAAGCTTCCGTAAAGGTTGCTGGAATTTGTGCAGAGGCGGCAACTTTTGAATTGAATTCTGCAATAGAAGTTGTGAATTCAACGGTTGTGCCGTTTACTGTAATGGGGGCAGCCAGGTAATTGGTACCTGTTCCCAGGGTTCCAGCATTGATACCCGACGCACCTGCCACAACTTTGGTCAATTCCCTGAATCTTTACCGGGGCACTTTCAGGAATGGTTAACGTGATCGTCACAGTACCTCCATTAGGAACGGTGTAATATGGATTGAAACCATAGGTGGTGGCTCCTGAGAAGGTGACTGGAATTTCCGGTTTGTTATCCTTTACGAGATTATCTTCAAACGGATCATCACATCCGCTGATGCTTGCGGTGAGCAAAATGGCTATTAAATAATTTAGTAATTTCATGCTGTGTAAAATTTAAATGATTAATCAACATCCCACCAAACTTTTTCATTCGGTTGGCGAACAGGACTGAAGCCTGGATTCCGGGCTACCTCCTGATCAATATACTGCGCTCTTACGGGACGTGTCCCGTCAACACCAACAGCATTCTGATGCGTAGGTAAATCAGGATATCCGGTTCTTCTCCAGTCATTCCATGCTTCAAGGCCATTCCCGGTTGAAGCAATATACTTTTGAGTAATAATCTGTTCTACCCAGCCCTCCTACACCGGCCCAATAGGTCTGAGGAGAAAGCTGGATATTGTTTGGTCTGTAGGTACCATCACCATTATCAATCACACCCCGAAGAATACGTGGCTCATCTCTGTCGACACCCGTAATTGCAAGACTACCACCGCTTCTTAAGTCCACCGTTCCGAATGAATAGATATCGCCGCCCTGACGTGTATCAAACAAAACTGATAATGATAAACCTTTGTATGAGAACGTATTGTTTAAACCTGCAAGCCATTCCGGATTTGGATCTGAAATGACTTTCCCTGCCTGTCCAGGTACAAACTGACCTGTAATTGTGTTTACCAGCAACTGCCCATCCGGTGTTCTCACATTCCGGGTTCCGATGATGACCCCATATGGATACCCTTTTGCAATGGAAGGGGCGATACCAATAAAAGAGTTACCCGTGATGGTTGTATTCTCCACGCCTTCAGCAATTTCAATTACCTCGTTTCTGATACGCGTAAAGTTCAGCGAAAGCAGCCAACTGAAATTAGCTGATCTTACAGGTTCTGCATTTAAGAGAAGTTCAAAACCCTTGTTCACCATTTCTCCAACGTTCGTTGTGCGAGTATCAAAACCTGATGAATTGGATACCGCAACATTGTATATCTGATTTGTACTTACCGTATGGAAATATCCGATATCCGCAGAAATTCTATTTTCGAACAATCCGAAATTAAGGCTCGCCTCGTAAGAAGTTACAAACTCGGGAGTTAAGGAATAATTTAAACGGTCCTAAAACAGGACAAATCGTAGTTCGTGTAATCTATACCGCAAAAAGGGGTATAGAGTGGAATTATTATTAACGCAAAATAGGTGATTTCAATAGGAAAAAGGAATAATTTATCGAATTATTTTAAACTCGATACGGCGATTTTTTTGCCGTCCTTCTTCGGAATCGTTTTCCGCAATGGGTCGGTTAGGACCATAACCCTTAGGGAGCAAACGTTTTAGTTCGATACCTTTGGAAACGAGGTAGTCGAACACAGATTGAGCGCGTTTTTGAGATAGCTGGAGGTTGTAGGCTTCTGATCCTGAATTATCGGTATGACCACTGATCTCTACATTAAAGGTGGGATTTTCTTTCAGAAACCTCAGGATCTTTTGCAGTTCGGTGAGGGATTTTTCCTTCAAATCATACTTATCGACATCGAAAAAAATATTCTGCAAAATGGCGATGGTACCCTCCGTTGCCTTTTCAAGATCGATATTCAAAATGATCGGTTCGTAATCCTTGATGGCTGAATAATTAAAATTGAGGCTTCTGAACAGGTACCCACTCCGATTTACGTATAATGCGTATTCTGCACCTTGCGTCAGCACGATGAGATAATTGCCGGAAACTGAATCGGAACCGACCAGCGACTCCGTTGAATTGGTTTCAAGATTAATTAATTCGATGCTCGCTGCCAGTGGCTCACGCGTCGCCTTGTCGCGAACAACTCCTTTCACATAATTACTTTTATAGCGGATCCTGTTCTCTTCCGGTATATCAATTTCATAGATGTGGCTGACGGAATATCCGGCATCTTTTGCTTCTTCATGCGAGTAGTACCCCTTTTTTCCATCCGCTGTAATAAACAAGGAGAACTGGTCTTCATGGTTATTAATAGGACTGCCTATATTTTGGGGCTTGCTCCAGGAAACTGAAGAATCTTTTTCAGAGAAAAAGATGTCATAACCTCCAAACCCAACCAGGCCGTTGGAAGCAAAATAGAGAACCTTGTTATTGACATGAATAAAAGGTGAGATCTCATCATAGATCGTATTGATTGGCTTTCCCGCATTTTTTGCGCGTATCCAGTCACCTTTCTCGTTCAGATTGCTGACCCAGATATCCCGGCGCCCTACTCCACCCCGACGGTCAGAAACAAAATACAATGTCCGGCCATCCGCTGACAAGGAGGGTTGTGACTCCCATTCAGGACTGTTTACATTGGATCCAAGATTTTTTGGTTCAGTCCATTCTTCCCCGATCCTGACACTCTCAAACAGATCGCAGCTTCCAAATCCCTGTCTGCCTACACACGACGTAAAGATCAATTTTCTTCCATCGGCGGATATCGTGCAGGTTCCCTCATTTAGTCTGGTATTAATATTTTTTGAAAGGGATTCCGGCACTGCCCAACGACCTCGCGAATTCTTATTGGATATCACCAGGTCTTCATCGTCATTAGGGCCGCCGCCCATTCTTCTGGTAAAGATCAGTTGCTGCTGGTCAGCTGTCAGGACCGGAAAATATTGCATGACAAAAGCATTGACGGTATCACTGAGCCGTTTCAACTTGTAAGCCGAAACGTTGTTTATATTTTCTTTTGCAAACCCTATATTATTAAGCAATAGCGTCGCCCTTTCAATCTTGGGCCTGTTTTGGATTTCCGTTTTTAAAAATTGCGATATGAGGTTTTCTGCTTTTGCGTATTCCCCCACGGTAAAATAAGTTTCACCCAGATCGTACCAGAAGACTTTTTGTTTCCGGATATCGTCCGTGAGGGTAAGTCCCCGTTCCAAATTTTTTATGGCTTCAGGGAAGTCTTTGAGGGTCATATAAATAATACCCAGTCTGTAATACGCTTCCACAAAACTCTTGTCTTTTTGAATTGCCTGGTTGAGCATACCTATAGCCTGGGAAAACTGCCCGCGCACCCGGAAATTATCTGCCTCTGTGTAAAGCTCAATGGCCTTTTTTGACTTTGTGGCCAACGGCAGTTGGGTCCATCCGGAAGTTGTTGTGAATAAAAGCAGTATAAAAAGTGTCCGTGCCATTGCGAAAGCTAAAAAACAATATCTGATACTTCAATTTCAGGGCTACCAAATTCAAGCATGGCATTAATTATCCTGAAGGTGTCGAAAGAACGTATGTCCTCTTTACATATTTCCCGCGTCTGGATCTTATTTTGATCGATCAGTTTCTGGCGCATGGTTCCTTTCAGCAATGCTGACTGAGGGGTATACCATTGGTCTCCTTTTCGAAAAGCAATGTTGGAGTAAGAACAATCCGTTACCAGACCCTGGCGGATGATCAGTACATCATCACAATCATCGCGGAGACCAAACAGCCGGTCGATGTGCCGGCGATCCAGAAATTTGCACTCATAGGAAATCGTGTCATCTTCCACCACCTTGACACGATTAACCTTCCTGGGTTCATATGATGAGAAGGTCACTTCTCTGGAAACATCGTCATAAACAATCCTGCATTTGTGCACTCCTGATGCCGGGTACGCTTTTTCAAGCAGAAATTTTTCAAGCTCACATGTTTCGTTGCTGCCAAAAACCATGCGCAAAGAGTATTTCATTCTTTGTTCGTGGTAGAACAAGTTATAAAACTTTCCGTCCAGTAATTTGATCGATTCAATTAAGCGGGACATATACCTTATCAATTGCTTCCTGATACTCGGTCTCCACAGTGCTCTGCGTTGTGATGCCGCCTCCGCTTCTATAATATAATACACCCTGATCACTTTCAATGAACCGGATCATCACGCCACTGTCAAAAACATTACCATCAAACACGCCGAACACACCAGTGTAATATCCCCGAGGTTCTCTTTCCGTTTTGCGAATTATATCGACGGTTTTGCATTTGGGAGCGCCACTGACAGAACCCGCAGGCAGCAGGTTCAGGAGGATATCGCCCAAACGACTGAGGTATTCAGGAGAAAGATCGCCCTGGATCTCCGAACTTATTTGCAATAAGTTTTTGTGAATTGTTTTGATCTCATCCACATACCTGAAGCGGGTAACCTGAACATTTTCAGCAACCGCGCTTAAATCATTCCGAATGAGATCGACGATGGTGACGTGTTCGGCCATTTCTTTTCGATCTGACAATATTTTTTCTTTTGCACCGGTGATTGCTGCATCGATGGTGCCTTTCATCGGGTAGGCAAATATCTTTCCGTCCTTAATACGCACAAAAGTTTCAGGAGAAAACACGAGGAATTCTTTTTCAAACAACAGTTTATATTTTGCCCGACTGAGAAAAAATATTTCCCTCAATGACATTTCGGTCCTCACCTTGGTTTTTATAGTCAGGTTGGTGAGGTAAGAATCGCCATACGCAAGATGCGACGCCACCGTCTCGAATTTCTTTTTATAATCTCCAAAAGGGACCGGGAATTTTATGAAATCGATCGGTTTAATCTCCGGAACTTCATCGGTATTGTTAGTGAAGCCGTTTATATCATACAATATCTTTGCGGTATGTATTTCATGTAACGGAAAAACCAAAGGTTTCTGCATTTCAAAATCCACCAAAAACAAAAATGGAATTTTTTGTCTCCCCCACTCATTTAACTTTCCCGCAAATTCGTCCAGCGACACAACTTTAAACTTTAAACTTTGAACAACTTTGAACCTTGAATTCTTTCGGTCGAAATAGACTCATAAATATGCCCGCCCGAAGGTGGTTCGGTACGGGCGGGCGTCTCTGCACTCCTACCGCACTCCCCGGTCCAAACTTCTGGATTTTTAAGGGATGTTCATGTATTTGTGTATTTGCAGGGAAATTTTCCACTGCGGGTGTGTCTTGATATACTCGATGATGAGCGGTATCATTTCTTTTTCTCTCGACCATTCGGGTTGAAGGAATAACTCACAGCTTTTGCTGACTCTTTCCGCGTGGTCTTCCGCCCAGTCAAAATCACTCTGGTTATATACGATAATTTTCAATTCATCGGCCGCTGGTGGGATGGTAGGATCTGCTGCCTTGAATTTTTTGGGTGAGAAACATATCCAGTTCCATGTGCCTGTGAGCGGATACACACCCGAGGTTTCCAGGTGCGTGCGGATACCCGATAACTGCAGCGATCGGGTGAGTAGTGTAAGATCATACATTAACGGTTCTCCTCCCGTGATCACCGCCGCGGGTGTACCTGTTGCCTTTGCACGCTTTGTGATCTCCTCCACTGATACGAGAGGATGCGCGGATGCATCCCACGATTCCTTCACATCGCACCACACACAGCCAACATCACATCCTCCAAGGCGGATAAAATAGGCCGCCTGGCCCTGATAGAAGCCTTCACCCTGAATGGTGTAAAAATCTTCCATCAGCGGGAGCACAGTATTGACCAACTTGTCAGAGACTTCCACCATCATAAAGAAATAAAATCTTTTACGGATTGCGTGATTCTGTTGCGCGCAGGGTATTTAACAGCAGAGTTGCAATCGTCATAGGGCCAACGCCTCCGGGCACGGGGCTGATGTACGAAGCTTTTGGGGCAACATTTTTAAAATCAACATCGCCTTTTATGGCCCAGCCTTTCTGAAATTCCGGTCCTTCCACACGGGTGGTTCCAATGTCAATAACAATGGCGCCCTCTTTCACCATATCGGCCGTGATCAGACCGGGTTTGCCAACCGCAACGAGGAGGATATCCGCGGCGCGTGTAAACTCCGCAAGGTTTTTAGTGTATTTATGACAAATGGTTACTGTAGCACGGCCTTGTTCGGCAAGCATCATGCTTAACGGCGCACCGGCAATGCGGCTCGCACCCACTACTACAGCATGTTTACCTTCAGTGTCTATATTATATCTGCGTAGCAACTCCATAACGCCATAGGGAGTTGCGGGCATCAGCAGGGGATTCCTGGAAATAATACTTCCGAAATTATGGTTTGTGAAGCCGTCGACATCTTTATCAGAGCGGATCATTTCGGTGATCTTCTCCACTGAAATATGCTCAGGTAATGGAAGTTGTACAATGAAGCCGTCGACGTCATCGTCGTTATTCACATGGTCGATATGCTTCATTAACTTTTGCTCACTGATAGTGTCGGCAAAACGCATCATCGTATAGTGAAAGCCAACTGCCTTGCACGCCTTTACTTTATTGTCAACATAAGTTTGGCTGGCACCGTCATCTCCGACCACAATGATTGCAAGATGAGGAATTTTCTTGCCCTGCTGTTTTCGGAGCGTGACCTTTTGAGCGATCTCATTTTTGATATCGGTGGAAACCTTGCGGCCGTCGATCAGTGTGTAGGTAGTGGTTTCAGTCATTTTACATTTAAAGGAATACCGTATTTTAATATTTCAGAAGCCAGGGGATTCGAATAATTAAATTCCTTTTCTTTTATAGGATGAGGTTCGATTCGTAAATCAATTTTCCTGCTTAGCTTCATGAGAGCAACTCGAACATCATATGCATTTGAATATCTTTGCAATACCAACGCTATATCAATGTCGCTGTATTCATGCGCAGTCTCCTTGGCATACGATCCAAACAAAAAAGCTTGTTTTGCGGCATACCTTTCAGGCAACGATTTTATGAATCGTCCTGCGATTTCAAGCGCCGTTTTTTTATCCATTTTCTAAATTCTTTATTTCATCAAGCCATTTCTTTGTAAAGTCTTTTGTGCATTTTTCATAAAAAGCGATTTTAATATCATCATATCTCGCACTTACATTAAAGGTCGTTATTTCAACCAATTTATCCTTCTGCATCTCCGTTAAATCAAAACCAAGGAGGTCCGATAACCGCAGTAAATTATGAATCATCGGCGCATGCTTCTTGAATTGTTTTGTATAGCAAGCTTTCAACAATTTCTCCAAAACCAAATGCCCTACAAATAACGACCATGAATAATCCTTTGATTTAAACAGATTATTCATAGCCGTAAAATCTCTATCAGAAGATTCGATCCAACCGTTGACAATTTTATTAATATTGTTGGTTTCAGCTCTCAATATCGTTTAATCGATCTTCAACACAGCCATAAACGCTTCCTGCGGGACTTCTACGGTCCCGATCTGACGCATTCGTTTTTTACCTTTCTTTTGCTTCTCCAGCAATTTGCGCTTGCGCGAAATATCGCCCCCATAACATTTGGCGATCACATTTTTACGAATGGCGCTGATGGTTTCGCGCGCGACGATCTTCTGGCCTATCGCCGCCTGGATGGCCACTTCAAACATATGTCGCGGGATGAGTTCCTTTAATTTCTCACATAGTTTTCTTCCCCACTCGTGTGCTTTCGCCCGGTGAACGATTGCGCTCAACGCGTCCACAGGCTCGCTGTTAAGCATCACATCTAACTTTACCATATCCGATTCACGGTAGCCGATCAGGTGATAATCAAGTGACGCATAACCTCTGGAAATCGACTTTAATTTATCAAAGAAGTCAAACACAATTTCAGCCAACGGCATCTCAAATGAAAGCTCAATGCGATCGGTAGTGAGATAAGTCTGGTTTTTTATCATGCCGCGTTTATCCATACACAGGGTGATGATCGGACCAATGTATTCCGCCTTGCTTATGATCTGTGCCTTAATAAACGGCTCTTCGATTCGTTCGATTTTCGTAACATCCGGCATTTCAGATGGTGCGCTGATATCCTTCACCTCACCGTTGGTTAAGTGCGCTCTGAACTGAACCGACGGAACTGTCGTAATGACTGTCATTCCAAACTCACGCTCTAATCTTTCCTGTACAATCTCCATGTGGAGCATGCCAAGAAAACCACAGCGAAATCCGAAACCAAGGGCAGCCGATGTTTCCGGTTCCCAAACAAGGGAGGCATCGTTGAGCTGTAATTTTTCCATAGAGCTTCTCAGTTCTTCAAACTCAGAAGTTTCAACAGGATATATGCCGGCGAAAACCATAGGCTTCACGTTTTCAAAACCCTTGATGGCTTCTCCAGGATTAACCGGATGGGTAATGGTATCACCAACTTTCACTTCGCGCGCCACTTTAATTCCGGAAATAAGATATCCGACATTGCCTGCGCTGATCTGATTCTTCGGTTGTTTGTCCAGTTTTAATACACCGATCTCATCGGCGAAATATTCCTTTTCAGCGTTCACAAATTTGATACGCTCACCTTTTGTTATCGTGCCGTTAAATACGCGGTAATAAACTTCTATTCCCCTGAATGAATTAAATACTGAATCAAAAACCATCGCCTGCAGAGGCGCCTTAGGATCGCCTTTAGGCGGTTTAATCCGGGCAACAACAGCCTTCAGAATTTCTTCGATACCGATACCTTCCTTGGCGCTTGCGCGGAGAACATCTTCCCTTTTGCAACCAATTAATTCGACGATTTCATCTGTAACCTCTTCCGGCATGGCGTGAGAAAGGTCGATCTTGTTCAACACCGGAATGATCTGCAGATTGTGATCAAGGGCAAGGTATAAATTTGAGATTGTTTGCGCCTCAATTCCCTGGCTGGCATCGACAATTAAAAGTGCGCCTTCACAAGCGGCAATGGACCGGGACACCTCATACGAAAAGTCAACGTGGCCCGGGGTATCGATCAGGTTCAGAATGTATTCCTTGCCATTCAGTTTATAATTCATCTGGATGGCGTGGGCTTTGATTGTAATACCCTTTTCACGCTCAAGATCCATATTGTCGAGCACCTGGGCCTGCATTTGACGCGAGGTTAAAGTCCCGGTAATTTCAAGAAGTCTGTCTGCCAGGGTACTTTTGCCATGGTCGATATGGGCTATTATGCAAAAATTCCGGATGTTTTCCATTCCCGTCTGTATTCCTCAAATGTGGACTGCAAAAGTAGGATTTATTGCGCAGATGTTGCAATAATAACCAGGTGCTATCAGGATTTTTCCGGGTCTGACACCCGTCTGACCGCTTAAAGCGGTCTGACGGGGATGCTCTATAATTAAGACGAGATTATTTCTTATAAACGACGCCTCCCTTCATAACAAAAGACACATTTTCCATGGTGCTGATGTTTTGCAGCGGATTTTCGTCGGTGGCGATAACATCCGCAAATTTCCCTGCTTCGAGGGTTCCGATTTTATCGGCCAGGCCCAATATGCCGGCATTCACGGCCGTCGCCGACAGGATAGCTTCCATTGCCGGCATCCCCGCTTCAACCATGTAGGTGAATTCCCTGCCATTTTCTCCATGAGGAAATACGCCCGCGTCGGTCCCAAAAGCGATCTTAACCCCGCGCTTATAGGCTTTTTTAAAGGTCTCCTGGATCTGGGGTCCGATTTCGAGAGCTTTCGGGACAACCGCTGGATGATAATAACCCGGCACTTTGGCTTGCTCGGCAACAAATTTTCCCGCGATAATGGTTGGGACGTAAAAAGTGCCTTTCTGTTTCATCAGATCCATCACTTCTTCCGTCATTTTTGTGCCGTGTTCGATCGTAGTAACACCTGCAAGAACAGCTCGTTTCATCCCCTCGGCTCCGTGGGCGTGAGCAGCAACCTGCATTCCGTAATCGCGGGCTGTTTCGATAACGGCCTTTAATTCAGCATCTGTAAACTGGGGTCCTGAACCATCTTTTGCGATACTGAGTACCCCGCCTGTAGCCGTTATTTTTATGAGATCCGCGCCATCTTTATACCGCTGCCTCACTGCCTGCCTTGCTTCTTCGGGGGAATTGATCACGCCCTCCTTCGGGCCGGGATCTCCCATGAGATCTCTTCTATAGCCGTTGGTCGGGTCGGCATGTCCTCCCGTGCTGGCTATGGATTTCCCCGCGGTTATGATCCTTGGACCGACGACAAGATCCTGATTAATGGCATTGCGCAGGGCGATGTTGACGCCCGATCCTCCAAGATCGCGCACCGTTGTGAAGCCTGCCATCAGGGTTTTTTTCGCAAACATCGAAGAGCGGAAAGCGATGTCGGCTTCATTTAGTGTGAATCGCAGCAGAGCCTGGTCTTTGCTGGTCTCTGATTCGATGTGTACATGAAGGTCGATCAGGCCGGGCATCACGGTTTTTTTACTAAGGTCTATAACAGCATCGCCCGTCGCCGCAATAGAAAAACCTTTCGACACGCCTGTGATGCGATCTCCTTCGATAACAAGGGTCATCTGCATCTGCGCAACCCGGCTTTTGCCATCGACCAGATGACCGCAATGGATGAGAGTCCTTTGCGTATAGCCATAGAGGGAAAAAAGCAAGAGGCTCGGCGCCAAAAAAAATATTTTCATCCTTCCCGGCGATTTAAGAATTTTTGAGTGAGCTTTTTTAAGGAGTCCATTTCATTAGCCTCCATACGTCCTGATTTAACCTGTGAAAGGAGCTCAAACATCACGTGTTTATCATACCCGAGCTTGGCGGCGACCTGTCCGCAAAAAACGATCTCTTCTCTATACATGCGTTCATCCAGTTTCATTAATTGTATCAGACTGAATATAAGATCGAATTTTTGATCATCGGAAAGATCCGAGGGAACCACCACCTCATGGCTTTGTGTAAAGAGGGGATATATCTCATCGGGATAAATTCCGTTTGCACGACCAATATTGATTAGGTGATTTTTTTCTTTATCAGCAACCTGGCCATCTACCTTGGCAAGGTTGATCAGGAGTTTCATTCTGGACAGATCGTTCATAAAAGGGTTTGCATTCAAGTCCAACCTAGCAACTTAATAACAAATAACCAATAACTTTACGACTATGAATTTTCTCGCCCACGCCTACTTATCCGGAGATGATAAAAAGATCCTGCTGGGCAATTTTATGGGAGATTTTATCAAAGGCAGGCAGGCACTGCGAAAATTCGAAGCCCGGGTTATCAGGGGAGTGGAACTTCACCGGGCGATTGACGCCTTTACAGACAGCCACGGTGTGGTTGATGATAGTAAAAACAGACTGCGACCAAAATATCGCCATTACGCCGGAGTGATAGTCGATGTTTTTTATGATCATTTCCTGGCCACGCACTGGAAAAAGTTTCATCATAAGCCCCTTGAAGATTTTGCCGCTGAAACTTATCAAACCATAGACAGTTTTTCGAATATTTTACCCCTGGAGTTAAAACGAATGCTTCCGTATATGATCAACGGAAACTGGCTGGTGGGCTATTCTGATATATCGGGAATTCATAGAGCCCTCTCGGGCATGGCAAGCCGGACACCGTATAAATCAAAAATGGAGTTGGCATCAGAAGATCTCCGTAAGCATTACGAGGAATTTAATAACGAGTTTGAACAATTTTTTCCTGAGCTGAAAAGTTTTGCTGATGACTGGATTGAAGATATGCCAAATTAAAACTTTCTGAAAGTTTTAGAACTTTCAGAAAGTTGTTCGGAGAATAGGCTTCTATAAATTCCACCAGTAAGTCAGCTTGACAACAAGCGCGCGATTCCGCACCGAAAAAGATTCAGGGAAATAATTATCCGTATAAACTATAAAAAGATCGGAGGCAGGTCTGTATCGCCACTGCAGCCTTGTGTTGAGGTTCACATTTTTTTGTTGCTCATTGTATTGGGCAAAAGCAGTGAAATACAATTTATTGGTCATCGTAACATCCAGGCGCGGGCCGATCAGCCAGAACCGGCGTGTATTCCAGGGAAAAGGAAGATCAATATCATTGTAGGTTGCGCTGAGAAGAAAACTGACATAGGGCTGGAACCGATATCCCAGATCTGCGGTGACATTGAACCGGTTTCCATTTTGGTAATAACCACCCTGCCGGACAGACAACATATAGGTGAATAAACTCTGCGGTTTGGAAACGAAATCAAAACCCCACGATTTCCATCGGTGCTGGGTACCGGTGGCCAGTGAATCAAGTCCTGAATTCGTTGGATCGAACGGGCTCAATAATCTGACATAGTTTTCAGCTAGCCATAACGTTAGAACAGCCTGCGTTCTGAAAGAGATCTTATACATCAGGGCCGTTTCATGATCAGTACTTTCTGTCAGGCTTTCGTTCATGTAGTAGGTTGAATTGATACCCGGACCGTGACTTAAGACACGGGTTCCCTTAGGGAAAAATAACCTCGCAGCCTGGGGATTGAATTTGACAAATCCCCGGCGGGGAACGTAGCCTACCTCTGCATTATAATTACGACCGATGTACTCATACTGCCCGGCGATGATCCACTCGCGACTGTTGTACTGTAGATTTGCCGCGTGTGTAAAATCGCGGCCTGTTACACCCGGACTAAAAGACTTCAAGAACAAGGCTTTTCCCGTCCAGATGTTGTTTGATGACGCCAGGTTATATTCCAGGCCAAGGTTTCGGTTGTACGGATTAACCCCTGCCACTGAATCGGGAGCAGAGTAATTCAGCGACTCTTTATTGATCATGATAGCACCGATATTTGACCGCGCAAACACCCTTCGCTGCAGTGCCACGACTGCAAAATTCTGCGCGGGCAAGAACCGGTTGTCTTCATCTACCCTGTCGGTCTGCATGTCCATGGCGCCGATCCTCCAGTCTTTGTTAATTCTTCCACTCAGACGGGCGCCGTACTGGATTGGTACACCAAGGCCAATCCGCCTTGAAAAGAAAGGGCGGTTAGATGCATAGCCGAAGTTTGCAAACAGATCTCCATTCTCCAGAAAAAACTGACGCCTTTCCGGAAAGAAAAGCTCAAAGCGATCGAGGTTAGTAACTTGCCGGTCAACCTCCACCTGCGAAAAGTCCGGATTTACGGTGAGGTCAAGGTTCAGAGAGGAAGTCAACGCTATCTTGACATCGGCTCCGACATCCAATCTGCTTTTTGTTGCTATACCTTTCTCGTGGTCACGCGTTAATCCTCCCAGGGCATAGGGAATTATGGAGACGTTTGGACCTGCTGCAGGCGGCGGTTTATCCCACATAAGGTTACCGGTGTAAGCCAGGGCTGCAGAAGGAAATTGTCTCGGCACCGGCGTCCAACTCGATTTTTCGGTGGTCTTCAGATCAAGCCTGCTAAAGTTTATACCCCATTTGGTAATTCCTTTTTTATATCGGATGGATTTAAAGGGAACCGCCATCTCAAAAATCCATTTATCCTCGTAGTTTTTAACTTCAGATCTCCACTTGTTATCCCAGCTCAGATCCATTTTTCCGCCTTCATACATGAAACCATCCCATTGTGCGCCTGCTGCATTGGCGCCAAATGAAAAACCGTTCGTCAGGTCATCAAACGGATCCATGAACAAAAGGAAGTTGTCATTCTTTCCGAAAGCAAAATCTCGTCTGAGCGACTCTACCATATATGGACCGGGTAAAGCGTGAAAATTTATTGCGATGAGATATAAATTATCCTTGTCATAGGTCATTCGCACATCGGTTCTCACGTTGGCTTTGCTGGTATCCATGGGCAGCATCATATAAAAATCGGTGGCTACCTCGGCGTCCGCCCAGGCAAGCTCGTCCATCACTCCATCGATGGAAATGGCTGAAGAGGCTTCCCGGATGTTCAATTGAAACTGCTCATTCTTTTTTTGGGCAAAGCCTGATATGCAAAGACAAGTGAACAGCAGAAAAAAAAGTCTTATTCTTGCTCGTCGGAAGGATTTATCTTTTTGTAACAAAATTTTACCTGGTGAAATTATAAACATGAAGTCCGGACAGGGCAACCAACATAAAAAACAAAACCTTTTTCCATCTTTACGCACGGATGTTCCGGGCATCATCTCTAACCATGGACTTATAAACATAGGCAATCCCCGGCAAAGTCGGGGATTGCCCCTTGTACATTATTTTAGCGGTAATTATAGACGATTAATATGCAAAATGATCCTGAATTAAGCGGAAAATACCTCGGCACAATTTCACAAGACTTTGTAAAAGTAGCCGATACGCTGAAGGAAGCTTCTTACCAGATACGCACAAGAGGATTTTCCCCTTATCCGATTTTCCCCGTTTGTAAAGTCGATCAGCCGATAGGGCAACTGTTGATCGATACAGAAACCTCGCACACCGATTGGAAATATTACGCCTCTTTTCTCGATGAGTTTATTCAACTCGGTCTCATAGAGCATCAGGATGAGTTTAAAGCAGCCTATAAAGATCCGGATGAGTTTTGTTGTCTGTTTGTCGTGGATAAGGATTTCACGAATTTTGTTTTCATTCCGTATCCGGAAGACTGAGGTTGAAGGCAGGTTGAATACGGGTTAAAAGGCAGGTTTAGATTCAGGTTTGAATACAGGTTAAAAGGCAGGTTGAAAGACAGGTTGAATTGCCCCACAAACATTTACCATTATTCAATTTTAAGTGACAAATGTTGGATACAAAAAGCTTTCAAATTTACTGGGCTTAAGCAAAAGGGTCCATCCCAGTGCCGGCAGTCTGCCGCCCGCAGTTAAGGGTAGGGGCCTCTCGGATAGAAGGTTGTTTCAACGGTCTTGTTTAGTCGACACGCCATAAACGTTTGTCTTAGTTTCGCTACTATACCCCGGCCGCCGGCTGCGGATTACAAAGTCTGCCAAGTATTAATCATTTTAAGTCCCTGTAGGGACGACCTTCTGGTAGTAAACCGGAATAGAAACGATCACGTGCCAAGCACGAATTAAATCCGCGCGATACATTATCAGGCACGTAATAGCAGAAATTCTGATCAGGGATGATAAGGGTGCCGTATCGCAAAATTTTAATCCGAATTCAATGAAATTTATTCTGATGGAAATTGATGCTGAGATGCCAAAAACGTTTGGCTTTGCACACAACCGACACAATAATTGTGGTTGGCAACATTAACAACTTACCACTCACTTAAAATGATCCCACCCCTGAGCCCGGAGTGGGACTACAGTTCCCTGTTTGGTCACCATTACATTTTGATCCGCTCGAGTATGTACATATCCGATCATGTGTACATCCGGATGGTTCTTAATTTTCTCCTGGTCGGATTTGCAGATGGTGAAAAGTAGCTCGTAGTCTTCCCCGCCATTCAGGGCGCACGTTATCGGGTCAAGTTTGAATTCGATGGCGGTTTCATAGGTTAACTCATCAATCGGGATTTTGTCTTCGTAAATCCTGATCCCTGCTTTCGATTCCTTGCTGATATGAAAAAGTTCGGAAGCCAGTCCATCCGATACATCGATCATGGAAGTAGGTGCCACACCGAATTCCTCCAGGTCAAAAATAATTTCTGTTCTGGCTTCGGGCTTGAGTAGACGACCAACGAGGTAATCATACTTCTCCAGGCTGGGTTGCATGTCTGGGTCGGACAAGAATACCTGTTTCTCCCGCTCCAAAACCTGCAGCCCCATAAATGCGGCCCCCAGGTCACCCGTTACACATACGATGTCATTCTCTTTTGCTCCGTTGCGATAAGCGATTTTGTTTTTAGCAACTCTGCCTACGACCGAAACGGAAATGATCAATCCCGATGTTGAGGAAGTGGTGTCGCCGCCCACCAGATCTATTTTATAATTAGAACAGGCTGCCTTAATGCCATCATACAATGCGTCGATTGCTTCTACAGAAAACCTGTTGCTCAATGCAACGCTTACTGTGATCTGTTCCGGTTTTCCATTCATAGCCGCAATATCCGAAACGTTTACGGCAATGGCTTTGTACCCCAGATGATGGATCGGTATATAAGAGAGATCGAAATGAATTCCTTCCACCAGCATGTCCGTTGATAACAAGATGTATTCTTCACCGCCGTTTAGCACTGCCGCGTCATCCCCGATCCCGTAGACAGAATTGTTCTGGTTGAGGGAAAATTTTCGTCGAATGCGGTCGATAAGGCCAAATTCACCTAACTGATTGATTTCCAGACGCTTTTGATCCATATTTTTATTTCTCGCTATCTTTAATAGCCGTTTGTCTGCAAAAATCAGAATTAAAATCTAAAAGCGGTTCTTTTTATTGATTTAGTAGTATGAACAGGTATAAACAGTGCCCATGAAAAAGTTGCTAGGATTTGTGCTCGTCGTTTCCATCATTCTAAGCTCCTGCGCGAGCGGCAAGCCCTATTATAAAACCAGGGAAGGCAAGAAAAAGCAAAAATACTACAACGATATCCAGTTTGGAGGAAGAAAAGCCAGACAAGGGTATTGAATCCATTGTCAACTGGGTTAATAGGAGAGCCAGAAACTGGGAACTGGCGACCGGCAACCTGGAAACTATTTAATTTCCTGGCACAGTTCAATGAGCACCCCGTTTGTCGATTTAGGGTGGAGAAAGAAGATCATCTTATTATCAGCGCCTTTTTTAGGTTCCTTGTTAATTAATTCAAAACCCAGATCGGCGTATTTTTGAAGGCTTGCATGGATGTCGGATACTTCGAAAGCGATGTGGTGAATACCTTCGCCTTTTTTGGCGATGAACTTTGCAATCGGTGAATCTTCGTGGGTAGCTTCGAGTAATTCGATTTTTATACCGCCGATATCAAAAAAGGAGGTCATTGCACCTTCAGAAGCGACCTCTTCGATCTTGTAGTGTTCTTTGCCGAGCAGAACGTTGAAAAGCTTGTTTGCCTCGTTGACATTTTTTACTGCAATACCGATGTGTTCCAATTTTTCCATAATTGGGTTAACTTTGGCATCCAAAGAAGAAACTTTTTACCGCATTCAAAAGTTTTAGTGGAACTTTCCCCGACATGACCGAAACATTGAGTGAAATGCACGTAGAGGCCGCCCGGATACAGCAGGAAATCAAAGATTATCTGGGTTTGCGCACATCCGACCTGGTATTTGAATACACCAGCGCGGAAGGCAAGGTAAAACTCGACCTGATTACGGTGAATCCTCGCCACAACCAGGCTTTCCTGTTTCACAGCGAAACCGGTAGCGACAAGGTGGAAGCCCTGAAAAAGATGCTCCTGTACGTGCAGAGTTATAAGGAAAAGGAGAATTCATACACCATCCAATGGGTGGTAAAAGGGGGAAAAGAACTGCATACGTCGTATTTTAAAGCCGGTAATATCATGGATGCGCTGCAAAAGTTGTATTATGGCCGGGATATGAACACTATAACGGTATTCAGTGTAGTATTGAATCCTATTTCCTGAAAATGCGTTATTATCGTGTCCTGGGGATCTCGGGCGCAATATGGCGGGTAAGTCATTGATTAGAAGTTATAACAACAGAAGCTGGTAAACAAAGTAACGAGCGTATTAGTATCAAAGTAAAAATGAATATGATCACCGTAACCGATAAAGCTAAGGACAGAATCACAGAACTCAGAAGGGAAGAAGGCCGTTCCGAGGCGGAGAATATCCGCGTATCTGTGAAAGGCGGAGGCTGTTCCGGGCTTATGTACGACCTTGGCTTTGACGATAAGGTCAATCCTGTCGACCAGGTCTTTGAAGATAAAGGCGTGAAGATCCTTGTCGATAAAAAAAGCCTCTTATACCTGCTGGGTACCACACTGGATTTCTCTGACGGCCTTAACGGAAAGGGTTTTCAGTTTATCAATCCCAACGCCTCCCGTACCTGCGGCTGTGGCGAAAGCTTTTCGGTGTGAGAATTAGATTTTAAGTAATGAAAGATCCAACTCAAAGCCGGTAATGGGTCCTTCACCGGCAATTTTTTGGTTTATTCCCTTTATTTCTTCCTCCTCTTTTCCAGGTCTGAAAATGAACGAGATCTTTTCTCTCGGATCAATCAACCATCCTAAAACTGCCCCATTTTTAAGCCACACCCTCATCTTTTGTTTTAAATCTTCATGGTAGTCACTTTTGGATCTCACCTCAATAACAAATTCAGGACAAACTGGTGCAAATTTATCTTTATCTTCTTCTGAGAGGCTATCCCATTTTTCATTGGAAACCCAGGCGGCGTCCGGAGACAAAACTGAGCGGTCCGGCAAAGTAAACCCAGCCGAAGAATCAAATGCAAGGCCCTTTTTATTTATCATGGCCCAGTTAGATAGCTGCCGGAAGATTTCACCACTATGGTTTCCGGATTTTGTTGTTACAGGGGACATGATAACTACTTCAAGATTGCTGTTTCGTTCTATACGCAAATCAGGGTTCTCCAGACAGAACTTCAAAAACTCCTCATCCGTCATACTCCCGGTAACGCTGTCCTTCAAAACAAAAACATCCATGACAAGTTTTTTGATGTAATTTACTAAATAAAAATAAAAGAGTTTCGAGTTTAAGATTCCGCTTTGCGGCTTTAAATCGCCCTGCATTAGTCCATCACAGCGATACATTTCAACTCAATGGCGATAGGTGTCGGGAGCGCATTCACTTCTACGGTCGTGCGGCAGGGTTGGTTGTCCCTAAAATACTCTCCGTAGATTTTGTTGAAATCCGTGAAATCTTTTTTCATGTTGGTGAGGAAAACCGTTACATCCACGAGGTTTTCCCAACGGGAGCCCGAAGCTTCCAGGATGACACGAACATTTTGAAACACACTGTGACATTGTTGCACGATGTCGTAAGATATAATGTTTCCATTAGCATCCAGCGTGACGCCAGGAATTTCCTTTGAACCGCGCTTTCGCGGACCAACGCCAGACAGAAATAAAAGGTTGCTTACCCTGCGGGCATGGGGATACGCGCCGATTGGCTCGGGGGCCTGGTTAGAATGAATCATATGGTGAATTGTGAGTGGTGCCTGCGTGAAGCTGATCTTGCTTTCCATTGTGAAAGTTGTATGTCGAAGGTCGACCAATTTAATATTTTAGCTTTTCCATTGCCCGATTGCAAAATATTTTTATCCGTTGGATTTCTAACGTACGCCAAAAACAAGTGTTCCCCAATAGCTTCGGTATTGCGCTTTGGGATTTTTTGAGGGCACCATTTTTACCACGCTCACCATCCAGTTACCGGGATTGCTCACGTGGGTTTCGATCATGCCATCCTGCTGGCTGAAAATATTTTGCACTGACGTGCGATGGTTGTAGCGGTTCCACACCTTTACTTTTGCCCCAAACAATGGTTTCCCCTCGAAAAGTATTTTGAAGGCAATGGGATCACCTTTCTTCAGCAAAGCAGGATTTTTGTCGGGAATAATTTCAACAGGCAGATTGCAAACCTTCTTATAGGTGTCATCAGTTTTTGACCCGGTCTGAAGCAGAAGTTTTGTGTGTCTGGAATAATACTCTGTGGCGCTGTCACCCGAAGTTTCTGCTTTTTTACGTTGATATAACACATCATCCAGGCCATCTTCCACCAGGTACTCAGTGAACTTTTCGCCATCCATTTTGATAAAAGCGGTGTTGCTTTCCATTACCAGGATATGGGAGCCTTCTCCCCTGAGCACTACCTGAATCGGATCGGTTGCCTCGTCCTTTAGTAATTTTTTAAGATCATAAAGTTGTTTGCCGACGTGCTGTTCCATACGCACGATGCGAGCCGTCGTTACTTTCCAGGCCTCGCCGATGAAATTTTCACCAACCTTCAAACTTACCTTTGCACTTTCTCCAGCCGCAAAATAAAATTTATCCGGCTCGAGCCAGAATTCATGGGCTGTGCCGAGAATATTTATCACGCAAAGCAAAATGAGAATGGCTAACGTCTTAAACATCGGATGACTATTTTGAATGCATGATATCTTCTATTTCCTCCGCTTCCGCGGGAATGTTCTTCATCAGGTCAATGATACCGGTACTGGTGATCACGACGTTATTTTCAATTCGCACGCCCAGATTTTCTTCGCGGATGTAGATACCGGGTTCGACGGTCCACACCATTCCCGGAACCATTTTCTGATACATGTTTCCGACGTCGTGCACATCGAGTCCCAGCATATGCGATGTACCATGGGAAAAGTATTTCATGAACAACAGCTTTTCAGGATTCTGATTTTTGATGTCCTGTTTATCGATTAGTTTAAGTTTTATCAATTCGCTTTCAGTGATCTTTTGGATCTCTTTATGATAGTCAAAATACACCAAACCGGGTTTCAGCATCTTCATGGCGGCTTGCTGAACCCTCAGCACTGCGTCATACACTTCGCGCTGGCGTTTAGCAAACGTTCCATTAACGGGAATAGTGCGCGTGAGGTCGGCATTGTAATTGGCATACTCGGCGCCGACATCCAGGAGCAGAACGTCTCCATCTTTGCAAACCTGATCATTCACAATGTAATGCAATACACAAGAGTTCGCGCCGGATGCAATGATGGGTTCGTAAGCAAACCCGCGGGATCCATTCCTAAGAAACTCATGAATATATTCTGCCTCGATCTCATATTCCTTCACTCCTGGCTTCACGAATTTTAATACCCTGCGGAAAGCCTGTTCGGTCATATCACATGCCTTTTGCATCAGGTCGATTTCACCTTTTGATTTTACACTGCGCAACCGGTGCATGATAGGGGCAAGCCGTTCGTATTTATGGAGAGGATATTTTTGCTGGCACCATTTGATAAACCTCTGGTCGCGGGAGTCTACGGAAACGTCAGCGCGATAATGGTCATTCGTGTTGAGGTACACATTTTCAACATTCCCCATTACCATCATCGTGTGAAAGATCTTATTAAAGTCACCGCTCCATAAAACGGTTTTAATTCCTGTAACTTCACGTGCTTCTTCTTTTGTCAGCTTATGCCCTTCCCAAAGCGCTATCTGTTCATTGGTCTCCCGAAGAAACAAAACCTCGCGAAATTTCTCATCTGGAAAATCCGGGCACAAAACCAAAATACTTTCCTCCTGATCCACACCCGTCAGATAAAACAAGTCGCTGTTCTGGCGGAATCGCATGGTACCATCCGCATTGGTCGGCATGACGTCATTGGCGTTTACCACAACAACAGAATTATCTTTTAGCTCCTTCAAAAGGCTTTGACGGTTTTTAATAAATAGCTGCTGGTTTATTTTCTGATAACGCATAGGAGGATGGTGCAATGTATAGTTACAATGTTAGCCACAAAGACACGAAGACACAAAATAGTTCCTGGTTATTAGACAATCTTGCCAGGGTTGGCCATTTTGGACGAATTCTTAGTCCGGCCCATTCACCATATAAAGACCCTTTTTTCTTCGTGGCTTAGTGACTTGGTGGCAAAACAACATTATTTTTAGTATCTTATTAAACTGACAGTAAAAAAATATTTTCCTTAAGTAAAATAATTATGAATAACATCAGGATCAGCACTGCGCAGTTTGAGAATAAGAGCGGTGACAAAGCCTATAACCTTGACGTGATATCAAGACTTGCCGGTGAAGCTTCCGCGCAGGGTGCGCAGGCAGTTGCTTTTCACGAGTGTTCTGTCACAGGTTATACTTTTGCAAGACACCTTTCAAAAGAGCAAATGCTTGATCTGGCGGAATACATTCCGGAAGGCGAGAGTATCAAACGGCTCCAGAAAATCGCCGCTGAGCGTCACATCCTAGTGCTTGCGGGGTTATTTGAAAAAGATAGAAATGAAAAAATTTACAAGGCATACGTCGCGGTTGGTCCACAGGGCCTGATAGCGAGGCACAGGAAACTTCACCCCTTTATCAACCCGCACATTACTCCGGGCGATGCCTTCACGATCTTTGAATTAAGTGGATGGAAGTGCGGCATACTTATCTGTTACGACAACAACATTATTGAAAACGTCAGGGCAACGGCATTGATGGGTGCCGATATTATCTTCATGCCGCATGTTACGATGTGCACGCCTTCCACAAGACCCGGGGCGGGATTCGTAGATCCACGCTTATGGTACAACCGCGAAAATGATCCGACTTCACTGCGGGTGGAATTTGATGGGTTGAAGGGGCGGGCATGGCTGATGAAATGGCTGCCAGCGCGGGCCTATGACAATGCTGTGTATGTAGTTTTTTCAAACCCGATTGGAATGGACGACGACCAGCTCAAGAATGGTTGCTCAATGATCCTGGATCCTTTCGGTGACATCATCGCTGAATGCCGTATCCTGAACAACGACCTTGTAACGGCGACCCTGTTCGAAGAGAAACTTCAACAAGCTGGAGGTTACCGCTACCGTAAAGCCAGGCGTCCTGAATTATATGGATCAATTTTGAGTAAACCACATGTGGCTGAACAAAAAGTGGTGTGGATGAAAGGTCACTGAATGATTTCGCTGTTGTAGTGAACAGTAATCCCCGAGGTGTCGCCAAACCTAATCCTCTTGGGCAAGGCTTACAGATTGTCGCCTTCTCAACAGATGGAAGTCACGTGAAGTGGCCGGAAACAGAAAGGGATTCCCTACTTATCCCACGTGTTATGTGACATCATGGGACTCGATGCAATTTAACGATCACTCCGGCGACAGTACTGTATCAATCACATAGACAATCCCATTTGAGGTTGGAACGACGGCCAGCACTTTTGCGCCGTTTACTTGAATGCCGTTTTCATTTTTCGTCACCGTTACGTTCTTGCCATTCACCTGGTTCAGCGTCATATTGCGCTTGATCATGTTCTCGCGGATCACACCGACATACACGTGATATTCAAGAATATCCTGAAGTTTCAATTTGTTTTCAGGTTTGACGAGATCTTCAACTGTTCCTGCGGGAAGTTTCGCAAACGCGGCGTCGTTCGGAGCAAAAACCGTGAATGGTCCGGCATTCGAGAGCGCGTCTACATACACGGCAGCTTTCAGGGCAGCTACGAGGGTCTTGTGATCGGGAGATGCAATGGCAGTTTGGACAACATTCTTCTGGGATTCATCGTCGTGGACACCTGATTGACCCGCCTGCACGGTGGCGGCATCTGCTACTGCTTGTTCTTGGACCGGAGTTTTGTTGCAGGATAACAGGGCGAAAAATAGTAAAACGGGTAAAGCAAAATTTGTTTTCATGGCTTTGGTGGTTTTTGTGTCTTGAAAATAAAGACAATGTGGGACGAAAGATATGATTCCAATCATTTGAGACGAAGATCGTTCTCATCATTGCGGCGGTGCCGAGTGGAAACCCGGGTCTAAAACCAGGTTAAAAGCCAGGTCTGAATGCGGTTGAAAGGCAGGTCGGTGCCATCGCGAAAGCGGAAGGTAAGACATGTGGAAACATATGATGCAGGCCAAGGGTGAGGAGAGAGCCCCGCAAAGGCATAGCAGGCCTAACGCGGCATTGTCAACTGTCAATTGCTCAACTGTCAGCTGGATTATTTGCCTCGTCGGTGGCAACAAAATTGATCAGTATGAAAGTAACAAGCAGGCCGGAAAAAACGCCTTCCAGAGCGACTATAAACGAAGCGATATAAGGATTCATATATCTTCCCATGGGCTCATTTTCCCGTATAGATTGCATGAGGCTTTCATCCGCCGACATATAGATGAACAGAAAGACGGCAAAGATAAAGGATCCTATAGCAGCGGTGGATACGCCCGTGACCAAGGCCCTGAAATAATGAAGGTGGTATTCGTGGGTTTCCCTGAATCTTTTCAGTGCGAGATAGACACCCGTCACCAAAATTAACAGGTTCAGCAATCTCAATTCAACGTGGTGGGAAAGTCCAACAAGGTGCATCACAACAAAATACACGATAAGCCCGGCGGCGATACGCACTCCATAACTCTGGGGGATGCGATTAGGATCGTTGAAAAAGCGCATATTAAAAACGTTGGGTGGATAAGGTAATATAGCAAAAATTTTAGAAAAAAGCAAAACCAAAAAGCCGAAAGCTGACGGGACAAGCGTGTAAATTTTGCATTTTTGCCGGATGACTATTGAGGATTTTAGTTCGAGTCTGAAACAACCCCATCCACCGCAGGGGTTACCGAAATTACTGGAAGCATTGTGGTATGATGGAAAAAATGATTGGGAGAGCGCCCATAATATTGCACAGGATATTTCCTCGGCAGAAGGTTCGTGGGTTCACGCTTACCTTCATCGAAGGGAAGGCGATGAAGGTAATGCAGCATACTGGTATCGCCGCGCAGGAAAACCAGTGCCGCGGATTTCTCTGCAGGAAGAATGGAAACAGATAGCTATAGCGTTGTTAAGCGAGGTTAAATAGTTCGCGGTTGCCCGTTGCCAGTTGAGTCGCGTTAAGGCAACTATTCGGTGCTGATGGATCATGAGTGGTTAGATGGAAATTTCAAAGTTTAGTGTGAAGAGGTATATGCTCCGAAGCGCCAGGGTCCCCAAGACGGGAGGGCCTTAGTCCTCATGGAAAGTATGAAAGCTCTTTAGAACATTCGAGTTTTGTTCGACGCACACATCAACACCCCAACACATGAGCACCTCAACACATTATCAATTGAAATGACTGGGGGCGTAACATTCCTGCCAGTACTCGATAATCTTTTTTACGGTATTCTGCAATTCAGCCATAGTTGCAGGTTTAATGAAAAAACCCTGGACTGACATTGCATACGCGTCGTAAACCGCTTTTTTATCAACTCCGGTGGTAAAAAAAAGATA
>JBBDXJ010000178.1:0-3835 GCA_040902445.1 Cyclobacteriaceae bacterium
CCTCATGTTATTAATTTATCAAATCCTTTCCCAAAGGTGGGGTCTCACAACTGACTACTGACAACTCACCCGCTGACGCCGATATACACAACGCCTTCTTCCACCTTTACCGGGAACACTGAAATATTTTCCTCAGTGGCGTTCAGGCATTGACCATTGCTCAGAGAAAATGTCCGCTTGTGAAAAGGACAGGCTACTTTCGGCTCGTCACCTGCTGAGCCGATCATCCCCCGTGACAGGATCATCTGCTTTTTATGTGGACACAAATTCTGACAGGCATACCATTCGTTCCTTCTGGAAAAGTTAAAAACCGCAATCTGCATATCCCTGTATTTTACACATGCTCCCGCATTGACGGGAAAGTCTGTCACCCTGCCCGCTTTAAACCAGACAGGATTTTTTGTGTCTGCAGAAATGATGTCTTTCAGCTCATTCAGTGCTTCCATATTTTTTTTCAGGTTTTGGAGATTTTCCTATGTCCCGCCGGTTAGTTTATTTTTTATTCCAGTCAGAGGGACATTTTTGGCCTCTCATCTCAACAAAGGATAACGTCTCATCGGCGCTATCGTCGTTGGCAAAATGCCTGAATTGTGCGCGGAGTTCGGGTGATTCAACAACCTTTTTCCATTCGCAGTGATAATTGGCGATGAGTTCCTTCATTTCATTTTCAAGTTGCTCTGCTATGCCAAGCGAATCGTTAACAATCACCTCCCGCAGATAGTCAAGTCCTCCTTCCATTTTATTTAACCAGGTGGCTGTTCGCGTTAACGGATCGGCGGTGCGGATATAAAACATGAGGAAGCGGTCGATCAGTTTAACACAGGTTTCAGTGTCCACATCGGTAACCAGGAGTTTTGCATGCTGCGGGCGCGATCCTCCATTTCCACAGACATATAAATTCCATCCCTTTTCAGTGGCGATGATCCCAAAATCTTTTGATTGGGCCTCAGCGCATTCCCGGATACAACCCGAAACCGCGCCTTTGATCTTGTGCGGAGCCCTTAACCCTTTATACCTGTCTTCAATAAAAATGGCGAACGAAACGGAATCTTGCACACCGTAACGACACCACGTCGAGCCTACACAACTTTTAATGGTGCGCAGCGCTTTACCGTAAGCGTGACCGCTTTCGAAACCTTCTGCAATAAGGGCTTCCCAGATCTCGGGCAATTCGTCCACCCGCGCTCCGAACATATCGATCCGCTGCCCGCCGGTGATCTTGGTGTACAACTTGTATTTCTTTGCGATCCTTCCGATGGCCATTAACTTTTCAGGGGTGATCTCTCCTCCCGCTATCCTTGGGACAATTGAATAGGTGCCTCCTCGCTGAATGTTGGCGAGAAAACGGTCATTGGTATCCTGGATCGCAGCCTGAGAGAGTATCAGGTCATTCCAGATGCTGGCCAGCAGTGACGCGACGGCGGGTTTGCATACTTCGCAGCCATCGCCTTTTCCATGGTTGTTGATCAGCGTATCAAAATCTTTCAGCCCTGTCGCGCGAATGATATCGTATAACTCCTGCCGGGTGTAGTCGAAGTGTTCGCACAATGTTTTTTTCACCTTGTGCCCGAGGTCCTCGAGTGTAAATTTCAAAATATCGTTTACCATCGGGCCGCAACCCCCGCAGCCGGTGCATGCTTTCGTATTGTTTTTAAGGTCGTCGATGGATTTTACTCCCTTATCCCTGATCTGTGAAACAAGATCGCCTTTACTGACATTTTCGCAAGCGCAGATCTGTGAAGTGTCGGGCAGGTCCTTGATGCCAGCGCCCTCGGCACCTTTGCTACCGGTACCGAAGATCAAAGACGCAGGATCGTCGGGCAACTTCATTTTGTTGACCACCATCTGGTGAAAGATGTTGTACTGGCTCGCATCCCCGACGAGCACGCCACCCAGTAAATATTTCCCGTCTCCGGAAATATTTATGCGCTTATATATGCCGTTGTGTTTGTTCTGGAAAACGATGGGAATGCTGCCGGGCGTTTCACCAAGAGCATCGCCAAAACTTCCTACGTCCACTCCGAGCATTTTAAGTTTTGTTGACATGTCCAAGCCCGTGAATTGTTTTGATGAGCCTGTAGCGATCTGTGAAGCAACGATGTCGGCCATCTCGTATCCGGGGGCCACCAGTCCGTAGATCATATTGTTATGACACACGGCCTCGCCGATGGCAAAAATATTCTCGTCGGCGGTCTTCAGGAAATTGTCCACCAGAATGCCACCGCGATGATGCACGGCGAGTGACGCCATTTTGGCCAGTTCGTCGCGGGGACGGATGCCCGCAGATATGACAAGCATTTCTACGGGAAGATATGATCCGTCCGCAAATGTCAATCCTTCCAACTTGCCGTTCCCATCGATCATCTTTGTGTTTTTCCCTGTGTGAATCGAAATTCCCAGCTGCGATAGTTTGTGAGCCAGTACCTCGGAGCCTTGTTCATCGACTTGCCGCGGCATCAACCGGGGGGCACACTCAACTACATGCGTTTGAAGTCCCAGATCGAAGAGCGCCTTCGCAGCTTCCAGACCCAACAGACCTCCACCCATAACGGCGCCACATTTAATATTTCGCGAATACTCTTTAATATGGTTGAGGTCTTCAATAGTGCGGTAAACGAATACGCCGCTGCGCTCGACGCCTTCTATTTGGGGCACAAATGCACTGGAACCAGTAGCCAGTACGAGGTAATCGTAATGGTCAGTGAGGCCAGTGTGGGTCTTGATCCTTTTGTTTGACCTGTCGATCTCCGTAACAAGTTCACCAACATGTAATGCGATGTTGTTGTGTACATACCAGGAAGCGGGCGCCATCAACAGCTCTTCAGCCTGCGAACCTGAAAAAAAATTGCTGAGATGAACCCGATCATACGCCGGCCTGGGCTCTTCTCCGTATACGACGATCTCTATTTCCGCCGAGCGGTTGCGCAGTTTTTCGGTAAACTTGTAACCTACCATGCCATTACCAACTACAATTACACGCTTCATGCAAACGATTTAAGTAGTGAATTGTCAAATATTGAGTAATTATACGTATTTTTATTTCCTTATTCCAAATTTTAATACGTATATTTACTTAGATTACAATGGCTCATGGCCGAACGCTACATTATTATAGGAGTCATCCTTTGTATATTTAGGAGCGAAGGGTCCTGGAGTTGAAGAAGAAAGTTGAAAAAAGTATAAATGTTATTTAAGATATGAACCGGAACGCAGTGCAAAATGTATTTTTCAAGTTCGAGGAAGATTTTGTTGAATCGAATATCAGGTGTATACCGATGATCGTGCGCTTCAAGCTAGACGCTTGCGGGATCAAACTGAAGCTTGCGGAATGGAGCCGTATGAAGCCTGAAGATCGTGAGGGTCTTGTTATGACAGAATGCGAAACCGCCGAAGACATTTTGCGGTACAGGGAAAATCTTCGCACCCTGATCATTCGACACACAGGAAATTCACCAACGGATATTCCAGTATCTGAAAGCCCGGCCTGGTCTCGCACCGATGAGATACCTTATACCATTAAAGAAAAGCTGCAAGAGAGCGCATCAACTTTCTCTCTGGAGCAATGGCAGAGCCTGAGCCATCTTCAACGATTTGCCTTGCTGAAACTGAGCTATCCCGGTCATGAGAATAAAAATTTTCCCAGAGCGATGGCGGAGTTTGGGTTGATGTGATAATGTGTTGAGGTGTTGAAGTTGCCCGGCCGTCTGTTTTGCAGGATCATTTTTCCAAACTTGAATGTGGTGTGGCTACCTGAATAGGATTGGGTTAGCCCGGACAAATTCCCAAGCAGCGCGCCTCCCCGCAAACTTTCCGAAAGTTTTAGAACTTTCGGAAA
>JBBDXJ010000179.1:0-3809 GCA_040902445.1 Cyclobacteriaceae bacterium
CCCGAGGCTGCCCTGGGTGGAAATTTCGCCGTAATTCAGGAGGGAGATGAGATCACTGTCAACGTACCCAGCCGAACGCTTAACCTTCACGTTAGCGAAGAGGAATTGACACGGCGCAAGAAAGCGTGGACATCGGCCCGGGTTAAAGTCCAGGAACGGGGTTACGTGCATCTGTATCAGACCCATGTTCAGCAGGCACATCTCGGAGCTGACCTTGATTTCCTCAGAGGCGGGTCGGGCGGTGAAGTGACCAGGGATTCACACTAAGCAGATTATTAGGCAAGATGATTACTGATAAACCTTTTCAAAACCAGGTGGCCATCGTCACCGGGGCAGGCCAGGGTATTGGCTTCGAGATCTGCCGTCAATTAGCAGCGCAGGGGGCCAGGGTCATCCTTAACGATGTAGAGGAATCTCTTGCACGCGAAGCCGCGCATCAGATCAGCCAGCAAAATAAAGTCGTTTGCATTCCCTTCGCTGGCGATGTGGCAGACGTTGCCTTTCTTCAGCAGCTTGTTGCCAAGGCAGTGAAAAATTTCGGCCAACTCAACATAGCCATTGCCAATGCGGGCATTACCCTGTTTGGGGATTTTCTCGAATATGATCCTGAGGATTTTAACAACGTCGTAAATGTTAATCTCCGCGGAACATTTTTCCTCGCGCAGGCAGCTGCACGACAGATGAAAGAACAGGGCAAGGGAGGAAAACTTTTATTCATGTCTTCGGTCACAGGTGTGCAGGCCCATAAAAATCTCGCAGCCTACGGAATGACTAAAGCGGGAATTCAGATGCTTGCAAAAAATCTTGTCATCGAATTATCCAGCCTTAAAATAAATGTGAATGCGCTGGCTCCCGGAGCAACGCTCACCGCCCGCACCGTAGCCGACAAAGACTACGAGAAGATCTGGGCGGGATTAACACCCATTGGAAAAGCTGCGTCTATAGAGGACATTGCCAATGCGGCTTGCTTTCTGGTTTCATCCCAGGCAGATCATATCACTGGTCAGACCATTGTGATTGATGGCGGGTGGACCAGTATCAGTCCTTCGCCGATCTGAACCGGGATTAATGGATTAGGGGATGACCGCGATTTCTTCCGTGCTATTCCGCGGGCAGTAGCCCACTCAGTACTAAGGAAGGCTCTTGAGTGCAGCCGCGGAAACAGTTTTGTCACCCGAAGCTTCGCGAAAGGGCAAGCTCACAAATGCTTTTTTAATCACCTATAAAACCTTACAATTGGTCTTGCGGGGGAGTGTCTTTTTTCTTCTGTGAATCCGGCCCTGAGATAGCTGGAAAGAATGCCGGTCCAGGCGAAAACATCAGGCATTTCCTTGTCTTTAGGTTCTATGGGATAGCCTTCAACGATCTTAGCACCGTGGGAACCTGCATAATCAACCGCAGCTTTTAAAAGTTTCACAGATAATCCTTTTCTGCGATAGGGCTTTGCAATAAAAAAACATGAAATACACCAAACTGTTTTGTCGTCGACAGGTTTTAAGGAACGCGAGTTTTCCAGCCTGACATATTTTTCCCGCGGCGCCACGGCACACCAGCCTATCGGAATGTTATCGTGAAATGCAAGCACGCCAATGACGTCGCCTTTGCTTGCAAGCTTCTTCATCTTCTTTCTATTGCCATCACCTTTTGAAGAATCATATTCGCTTTTTGTCAATCTCCATGTCATGCACCAGCAACCACCACACGCACCCTTTGGTCCGAACAGGGATTCGAAAGGTTGCCATGTCTCGCTGGTGAGAGGTTTAAAGATAAAGTTATCGGGCATAGATATCTGCTTTACCTATCCGAATGTAGGAATTAGTGACCTCATTTGAAATTGGGTATATCCAGTTTTTTATAAATCCGAAAGGCCGCGTTGATCAATCCAACATGACTATAGGTCTGGGGGTAGTTGCCCCATTGCGAACCATCCAATCCAACATCTTCGCTAAAGATGCCGAGGTGATTTGTGTATTTGAGGATGCCATCGAGTGTGAGTATAGCATCGTCTATCCTGCCGACACAGGCCAATGCATCAACATACCAGAACGCACAGACGAGGAAAGTAGCTTCAGGCTTTCCAAAATCATCCTGGTGAACATAGCGGTAAAAAAGTCCCTGTTCCGTTTTTAATAGTCCTTCCAGCGCCTTAAGGTGATCCTTTGCTTTTTCGCTGTTGGGATTGAGATAATTCATGCTGATCATCTTGAGCGTGCTGGCATCGAGGTGTTCTGCGCCAAGGGCCTGGGTGTAGACTTTGCGGACGGGATCATATGCTTTTTCTATGTTTTCGACTGCAATCTTTTCCAGCTTTAATGCCCGGCTGACGAGCTCGTTATCGTTCATGATCACGCCGATCTTTGCTGCGGCTTTGCTTCCCGCCCAGTGAAATAACAAAGTATAAGTATGAACTTGTTTCACATTACGGAATTCCCATAAACCGGCATCAGGTTCGAAAAATGTTTTTTCAATCCAGGTAAGCAATCGGTCCACCAGTGGTTTGTACGAATTTTTCTTCGAGAACGAGAGTCGCTTGTCGATAAACAAAGGCAACAACCCTACGAGTACCTGCCCGTATACGTCGTTCTGGATCTGAGTGTACGCGCCGTTGCCGATCCGTACAGGTTGATTTCCGAGATAACCCTCGAGGGGCAGGTGGATCTCTTCGAGGTCTTTTGATCCGGTGACCGTATACAAGGGTTGCATACGTTCCAGTTCGCGCATCAGAATATTCTGGATGTAATCGAAATATCCTTCCAGCTCATCGAAGTGTCCCATCTCGTTAAAGGCTTTCAATGTATAATACGAATCGCGAAACCAGCAATAGCGATAGTCCCATGTACGTGAACTTCCATTGTGCTCCGGAAGGCTGGTAGTGCCCGAAGCAATAATCCCACCGGTATCTTCGTATTGGTGCAGCTTCAACACAAGCGCGGAGCGGATGATCTCCGACTGATACATGTCTGGTACGTAGGTGCTTTTAATCCAGCCTTGCCAGTAGCGCACAGTCTTGTTGATAAAGTCTTCGGCCGTTGCTTTCAGCGGAGCTTCAAGCGGATGGCCATAAGTAAAAACCAGGTAGCGGTTTTGATTCAATACAAAGGCCTGCTCTTCCTGAATATAGGATAACGATACATCCGTGGTTAACCTGACGGGCACGTCATAATGCACAAAGCGCAGGTGATTACTGCTCAGGATTGTCTCTGCCTGCATTTCACCATAGTTACCTACGGGTCTGCATTTCACCGTTATGACTGGATTGCCTTCGAGCAATTCAATTTTCCGCACGAGCATGAGCGGTTTAAAATAACGCTCGTACTGATAGAAGCGCGGGGCGCAATCGATCACGCGGTAACAACCCTGCGGAGTAGTGAACTCGGTAACCAATACATTTGTGTTGGGGATGTAATGTTGAGCTGATGTATACTCACCGGTGGGTATCACCGAAAATTCGCCGCCTTTCTTTGAGTCGAGAAGTGATCCAAACAAAAAAGAACTGTCAAAGCGGGGCATACACATCCACTTTACCGCGGCATGTGTATCGATATAGGCCATGTAGGAACAGTTGCCTACAATGCCCATGTTGTACTGATGAATGGCCAATTAGTTTATAAGTTGGTTTAGTTGGTTTAATAAATGAATCACTTCAATGTGGTTGGATAGATGATATTGCGCCGCCGTATACCCTGGTCCTATTTTCACAGTGACACCAATTTCAGCAAGGGCCCTGAACATATCTTCATCGGTTTTATCATCTCCTACTGCCATAATGAAGTCGTACTTTTCATCATCCAGAAATTGTTTGGCAACTG
>JBBDXJ010000180.1:0-3796 GCA_040902445.1 Cyclobacteriaceae bacterium
CGCTCCCACGGCCACCTCCACTTTTCCATCTCCATCAATATCGCGCGCAGCAATACACACATTGTCGGATTCCGTGAGGTTCTCCACCATCACGAACCGCTTCCAGTCGCCGTTGCGATACCATACAAACTGCTTTTTATCCGCCAGCAGTATATCCGGTTTCTTATCACCATCCACGTCCCCAATAGCCAGACCATATCCAATCGAAACTTTATCATCAATAACCTGTGCTTTGAATTCCGGCGGATCCTGTGTGTTTATCAGATTTGATAGAATGAAGGCGATAGCTGTGTGCATAGTATTATGTGTTTGAGAGGATGAATTTAAAGTGAATGCAGGTTGAATACAAGTTTAAAAGCAGGTTCCCCTTAATTGAAACCGTCATCTTGAGAAAAAAATCGGTTTAGGAACAGATACCTGTTAGAAATGACCAATCTTCCTATGAGCGGTCCACGTCGAAAGCAACTCATCTCACTGCGTCTGAAAGCTTGCAGTTCTTAACGTGCGTGGTGTCCAGTCCCTGCGTGCGTTCACCTCACCCTCTTTCCCTCTCCTAAAGGCACTCCTGAAGGAGAGGGATTTAGGGTGAGGTAGAGCAGGTGATGAACATGAAGGCACGCACAACACTGATTAGCACGATAACCCCCCATTGTTCGTTAGAATCATCAGGAAATAAAACCTGTCATTGGGAGCGCAGATTTGCCTAAAGGGATATGCAAGCGAAGGTGGGATGACGGCTTCGAAGGGGATGCATTTCAACCTGCATTTCAACCTGCATTTTTACTTGCCTTTCAACCTGCATTTCAACCGTGAATACTAACCATAAAAGTAGTACCTGAACCAAGGCTGGATTCGACCTTGATAGTGCCGTTGATCTTATTAAGGGTTTCTTTGACAATGTAAAGACCGAGGCCGGATCCTTTTGAATGTTCGGATGCGCGGAAGAACATATTAAAGATCTTATCCAGGTAGAGTTGATCAATACCCACTCCGTTGTCTTTCACGATGATCAGTTTTACATCATCGCGCTCCGCCGCTTCAATCCTGATAAAGGGTTTAGATTTTTTCTCATCGCGATATTTAAGGGAATTGTCGATGAGATTTGAGAGCACAATCTTCAAGCGCATGCCGTCTGTATGCAGGATCAAATCTTCAGACACCAGATTTTCAATCATGATATCCGGGTTTCCGACAGAAAAAGTCAGCGCTTCCGTAACCTCCGAAACAGTTTGCTTCAGATTAACAGGTTGTTTTTTAATATCCATCCGCGAATTGCGGGAATAGGAAATGATCTCTTTGATAAACTCCTCCAGGTCGTGGATCTTGGCCTTCATCATGTCGAGATAGTGATCTATGCCGTGGTGATCAAGCTTTGCCACTTCGATCAGGCCGAGCAATGAACTCAGCGGCGCCCGAAGGTCGTGCGATGCGCTGTATACAAACCGGTCAAGTTCTGCATTGGCTTTCTGAAGCTCATCATTCTTATCCAGTATGGATTTTTGCGAATGATAGTGTATATCCATAATGAAATACATGATGGCGATACTGCAAATAAGTGTCACCAGGAAATTGATGGTATAGCTGAATTGCAGGTATTGCTTTGAATAGATCCGCTCTTCAAGGAAATCAAAATCCACCCAATACGATATGAGGAACAACATTACTGAAAGCAGGATAAACAGGAAGGCCAGTTTCTGATGCCTGAAACCCAACAGGGCGAATGCCATTAGACTGCTTACCGCAAAAAGCATAAAGACCCCGCTTCCAAAAGGGTCGATGGCGGAAAAGTAAAAAATGAAAAAATTGATGGACAAAAGAAAGAGGACTGTTGCGAGGCGGTATTTCTGAAAGCGGTTCAACACTACCGTGATCACCGCGAGCATCGCCACTCCGATGTAGTACGGCTCGTTTCCTTTTACCCCGTGATAGAGATCAATGAAAACGTAACCTATCGCGACAATAAAAGTAATAATGGCCAGCTGACTTCGCAGAATTGCGTTTCTGTAATCTACCCGGGAGGGAATAAAAACATTGCTTCCTAAAACGATGTCTCTGAAACTCATCCAGGGCAAGATAGATGCTTAATTCCACCGGCGCTTGACAGGCTCATTACATTTCATGCAACATGTAAGAAAAGGTTTCAAAAACGAAAATTAAACCATTGCCTTGGGTGGTAACCTTCCGGCAAGAATTCCCGTAAACGCGACGATTTTATCAGCGTTTTGCTTGAAAAATCCCTCAAAATTTTGTATCTTCTTAATCGGGGTATTGCGTCCCGAAAAGCTTCGCCTTTAAGTTTTTACCCTCCCTGTATGTTGGCATCCCTCCTGAAATAATATCGCCATATGTAAGGTTAAGCTTGCGAATTGAAATTACCCCTAACAAAATACTTTTCTCTGGTCATGAATCATAAACAAGACTGACTTAAGCTTGCCAGCCAGGCCCGTAGGGGTTAAGTAAGGGGGAAAGGTCCTGTTGCAGTGGAGCAAACAGGTCTTTGCCAGAAAATACATTATGTACTACGCTCCCCATGGCTGTTGGTATGAATATTTACTCTTAATAGAGAAAAACACATCTTATGGAAACTACTGTAACCTCTAACCTCGACCGTGAAATTGAAAAATACAAAGGGCAGCATGGTGGCAGTAATCCACTTTATTGTATCATGTCCGCCGAAGAAGCCGACGAATTAACGGATTCCCTTCGCCAGGAGAGAGGACAAGACGAAAATGTCATCATCACCACCTACCGGGATATCAAGATCATCCGCAACAGCCTGTTAGAAAGAGGCAAATATTTTCTCAGCAACGAACTGCCGGAGACGGGGTCTTGAGTGGTTTAAAGACAGGTCGAAAGGCAGGTTCAAAGGCAGGTCGAAAGGCAGGTTCAAAGGCAGGTTGAAAGACAGGTCTGAAATTCAGGTTCAAAGACGGGTCGAAAGGCAGGTCTAAATCAGGTTTAAATTTCAAGTTGAATACCGGGTAAATACTCGCCTAAGCCTTGTATCTAAACCTGTATTCAACCTGCATTAAGACTTGCATTCAAACCTGTATTTAATACCTGCATTGAACTTGCACTTAAACATGTATTAAACCTGTATTTAAACCTGCATTTAAATTACATTTGCGGTTTATTTTTTTAACCCTATGATCTCAGTAAATAATTTATCGCTTCAGTTTGGCAAACGGGTGCTTTTCGATCAGGTGAACATGAAGTTCAGCGGCGGGAACTGCTATGGTGTTATTGGTGCCAACGGAGCGGGTAAGTCTACTTTCCTCAAAATTCTCGCCGGAGATATCGACCCCACTGCAGGCAATGTCAGCCTGGAACCGGGTAAGCGTATGGCAGTATTGCGGCAGAATCACTATCAGTTTGATGATGTAACCGTGCTGGATACGGTAATGATGGGCTATACGAAACTCTGGAGCATCATGCAGGAGAAAGACGCCCTCTATGCAAAACCCGACTTTTCCGAAGCAGATGGCATCAAAGCCTCCGAACTCGAAGGCGAATTTTCCGAAATGAATGGATGGAACGCGCAGTCGGATGCCGCTTCTCTCTTGAGCGGCCTGGGCATACCCGAAGAAGAACACTTCAAGCTGATGAAAGAACTTAGCGGAAATGAGAAAGTCAGGGTATTGCTCGCCCAGGCCATCTATGGCAACCCCGACATACTCATACTGGATGAGCCAACCAACGACCTGGATATACACACTATCTCCTGGCTTGAAGATTTTTTACTTGAGTTCAAGAATACGGTCATAGTCGTATCCCACGATCGCCACTTTCTCGACAC
>JBBDXJ010000181.1:0-3784 GCA_040902445.1 Cyclobacteriaceae bacterium
ACAGAGACGGCGGGTTTGACATTTGGATGTCGCGGCGTGACGGGCCTAATTGTCCGTGGCAAGCTCCTGTTAAGATTGGTCCGCCTATCAGCACGAATTTGTACAATGAAGGGGATCCCGAATTCACAGCTGATGGCCGCGTATTATTTTTCGGGAGCGATGGCCCAGGTGGCGAAGGAAGTGGCGATATTTTCTTATCACGCCAGACTGACCCGAATGACGATCTGGCGTGGGATGAACCTGTCAACCTCGGTCCGCATGTGAACACGGAGTTGCATGAATCCAATCCCTGGTTCGTGGCAGCCGAGGGTGGTGGCACGCTATATTTTTCGCGCAGTGTAGATGGCAGCCCGCCAACTGGTGATATTTACAAGGTGTCGATGAACCGGGACGGCCAAACGAAAGGTCCTGCAGTGTTCGTAACGGAATTGAATGTGCCCGTCCCGATCGGCGATCACGCTCCCACTGTCCGCGCTGACGGTCGCGAACTGATCTTCTGGTCTGGAGGTGCCGCAGGATCCCGACCCGGCGGTGTCGGCCTCGCCGATCTATGGGTCTCCACGCGTCAGAGTGTGAATGATCCCTGGTCGGCGCCGCGCAACCTCGGCATGCCAGTGAATTCACCATTTGCGGAACTCTCGGCCACGTTGACGCACGATGGAAGAACCCTGTTTTTTACTTCGGCTCGGCCCGGTGGTCTTGGGCTGCCGGACCTGTGGATGTCAACGCGCGGGCCCAGCGCGGAGGCGGAGGGAGATAGGTCGACTCAGTGCCCGCCTCTCTTAACTAAATAAATCAGAATGAAAAATAAACGCCTCACCTCACAATGACTTCTGTTGTTCCTATGATTCTTTGCCTGGTTGCCGGTAGCCGTGAGGCGCTTTCGAAACCATCCGTCTGGGATTCGAACCAGAACTGACCCATGAGACGCAATACCGAGAATACCATCAGCAGAAATACTTGGATCACAGGTGTCCAATTGAATTAAAATACACCTAAATTCATTACTCAGGCAACGTTTTGACGCCCTCTCCGGTCATACTACCAGACGCCCTCAGGCCCCGCCAGCATGAAAAGATCATCAACAAACCAAACCGGGCGATTTTTGATCATCGCTATCGCAGGCATGCTGATGCTTCCTGCTTGTGAGGAAGATGATAAAACACTTCCGCCTGTAATCCAGTTCATTGTAAACCTGCAAAAAGTAACGGAGGGTGATGAGGTGGTCATACTGCTGGGGTTGGATAATCCAGCGCCATATCACGGTTCGGTTGAACTTACTATTCAAACGAATGCTATTTACAATGAGCACTATATGACGTCGCCATCCCCCAGCAATAATTCTATTGTTCTCAATTTTCACAAGGGACATACATCAACCGCATTGAAAATAATCACTATTGACAACACCAAGTATGAGGGCGCCATGTTCATGATCTTTCAACTAAATGTCCCTTCTGGCGGGGTACGGTTGGGCGAAGCTACTACGATGACGCTTACCATCAGTGATGACGAAGCCCCTTCGATGGCTAGCTTCGAAGGGAATGAAACAGTCCTGAGTGAGAAGGACGAAGCCGGGCTTGTTGTTCAGATCCCGCTTTCCGAGCCGGCAAAAGGCGAGGGCAGCGTTACAGTTTCTTTAAATCCCGGACAGGCTCAGCAAGAGGCAAACTTTACAATTGATCAGGAACTGGCCCATAATTCCTTTAAACTAAATGTGTTTAAAAACGTAACTCATGTAAGCTTTAAAGTTTTTCCAATTGACAACGACCTGTTCACCGGAAATTTTATTCTTTCGTTTTCAATTACTGAAATCAGCGGGGTTGTTCAAAAAGGAAATACTCTGGATTACTCCCTGACACTGATTGACGATGAATCGCCATCGATAGCAAGATTTGCTTTACCTTCTGGTACGGTAGCTGAAAATAATGGCGATGGGATTGGTGTTGAGATACTATTATCATCACCTGTAAAGGGTGAGGGAACGATCGGGATTTCACTTCCCGCCGGAACCGCCGTCTACGGCACCGATTTTACAACCCTGCCTGAAGTAAAAGACAATACAATAACTTTAGATTTAGTCCACGACCAAACCGGTGCGGGCTTTACGGTTATTCCCCTTAACGACGATCTATTTACAGACAACTTGATTCAGTCATTTTCGATTTCGGAAGTTAGGGGAGTTGTGTGGAAAGGCAGCAACGATCAGAATTTTCAACTTACTATTCTCGATGATGATTAACCACTCCTGTCATATCGATTAGCTTCCTTCAAATGAAAAAAAATTCAACGAACCCCCTCCGCGGATATCTCATCACCGCAATGTGTTGCCTGCTGATACTTCCTGCATGCGAGGAAGATGATAAAAAAATTTTACCTTCGGCTATTGAGTTCAGCGTAGACCTGCAAAATGTATTGGAGGGTGATGAGGCGACCATCGTGCTCACATTGGATAAACCAGCTCCATATAATGGTTCCGTTGAACTAATCATTGAAACGAATGCTATATACGATCAGCACTTCCTAACGGATCCCCCCCTTAACAATAATTCTATTGTTCTCAACATTGGCAAGGGACAAAAATCTGCCGAGGTGAAAATAACAACTTTTGGCAACACCAAGTATGAAGGCACCAGATTCATCATCTTTCAACTAGATAACCATAGTGATGGCCTTCGGTCTGGCGCAAGTAACACGTTGACCCTCACCATCAATGATGACGAGGGCCCATCGCTCGCCAATTTTGCATTGAGTTCAGCAACCCTGAATGAGCAGGACGAAAACGGTATTGTTGTTGAAATACCGCTTTCCGCACCGGCAAAAGGGGAGGGCAGCGTTACGGTTACAGTCAGTGCCGGACAGGCAATAAATGGAACAAACTTTATCATTGATCAGGAACTAAACAATTTCACTTTTTCACTCAATGTGGTGGAGAATGCAACCAGTGTGAGCTTTAAAGTTTTTCCCATGGACAATGACCTGTTCACCGGCGATTTTGTTCTTTCATTTTCAATTGCTGAAAATAGCGGCGTGGTGCAAAAAGGAAATATGCTGAAGTATTCGCTCACACTTAAGGATGATGAAGCGCCATCCATCCCGGAATTTGCTTTTCCTTCAGGCACGGTAGCTGAAAATAACTCCGATGGTATTGTTGTTGACATACTATTGTCATCGCCTGTAAAGGGCGAGGGTACGATCGACGTTACGCTTCCCGCTGGAAACGCAGTCTATGGTACCCATTTTACAACCTTGCCTGAAGTACAAAACAACACAATAACTTTCAGTTTATCCCACGACCAGACCAGTGCATCGTTTACTGTTATTCCCCTTGGTAACGACCTCTTTACGGACAACCTTATCCAGTCATTTTCGATCTCTAAAGTTACCGGGGTTGTGCGGATGGGCAGCAACGACAAGCGAAGTTACCAACTTACTATTGTCGATGATGAAGAACCAACCATTGCCAACTTTGCCATAAGTTCCGCTGCAATCGAAGAAAATAGCAGTAAGGGAATAGCGGTGGACATCCTGTTTTCGACTCCTGCGGCAGGCACAGGGAAAATAATAGTGGATGTTTTAGGATATAATTTCGATTTCACTTCTGATCCTGGAGGTAACAATGAGACTGGCAAAATTACACTTGATGTGGCCCATTACGCAGAAGGCGTAAGTTTTAACATTTTTCCCTTGGACAACACCCTATGCAGTGAAAGAGCATATGCGACATTCATAATCGCCTCAACCAGTGGTGTCATCAGAAAAGGGGAAAATAAAATATTTGTCC
>JBBDXJ010000182.1:0-3668 GCA_040902445.1 Cyclobacteriaceae bacterium
CCTGAGACAGGAGACTCCGCGGAGACGAAAGCTAAGTTTTTGGGTTCCTGCGATCCGACTCACAACTGACCACTCACCAAGTTGAGATAAGCGTTCTGAACTGCGTCTCACTCACAACTCACCACTCACCAAGCCTCCTCACCACCTGATCAGCAATTAACTCCGAAGTAAGCCTCGTCAGACAGGGAAACCCGCCAACATAACAGGTGTCTCTGCCGTAAACAGAGCAGGGCCTGCATGGAAGTTCATCGCGGGTGATTTGAATGAGGGTATTATTATCGCCAAGTGGAGCGAAACCCACATCAGGGTGTGTTCCTCCCCAGATAGAGAAAACGGGCACACCGGCCAGGGCTGCCAGGTGCATGTTAGCCGAGTCAACACAAACCATGATATCAAGGTGTTTCATCAATGCAAGTTCCTGCCTGATCTTAAGCTGGCCTGCCGTTATCACAATGGACTCGGGATATTTTTTTTGAATGCTTTCAAAATATTTGCTCTCCTTTTCACCGCCGCCAAAAAAGAAAAACTTTGCCGGAGTTTTGTCTAATATATTTCCAATCAAAGAACTGTAATTCTCCAGTGGCCAGATTTTCGTGGCATGCATGGCAAATGGCGCCAGGCCAATCCATTTCTCCTTTTTTTGCAAGCCCTGATTGGCTAACCACTCCCGCGCTGCGGTCTCGAGACTTTCGTTCAGATCAAAATACGGTGGCTCTAACAGCTCAAATGCAAAACCGGCTTTTTCAAAAGCCAACCGATAGCGCTCGACGGTGTGAGGCAGGGGTTTGATGATTTTATTCGTCCTGCGCGCAAAAGCTTTTTTCTCTTTTCTTCCCTTATCAAAAACGATGACCTCCGTAAAAAAAAGCTTGAAAAATGTTCTGAGAATTTTAGTGCGGACATGATCGTGTACATCGAGTACATAGTCATAAGATGCTTTCCGGATCAGCGTTCTAAAAAGATCACGCATTCCGAAAATTCCGTTATAGGTGTTGTCAACATCAGCCGCGAAAACTTTTACCCTCTCGATATCATACAAGAACGGAGCAAATCGCGGGCGGGTAACTACGGTAATCTCAATATTGCTGTGCGCTGCGACTAAAGAGCGGATCACCGGAACTAAAAGGGCCACATCACCCATGGCGGAAAATCGAAGGACAAGGATCTTAATAAGTGGCACGTTTGAATATAGGGATCGTAGAGATTTATAGCAATATATAAGCGATCAGGGGTCAGAAAACCATCATCGGCTACCTGCGGAAGGCTTGTACAGCACCGGATTCAATGTTGAATCATTGTACATTTTCATTTGCCTGTACACCTTAAATCTGCGCGCACCTGAGCCGATATCCTGTATTAATTCATTGTAAGCGCGGCGCATGTCGTCTTTTTGTTCCTGGAGGATCACCAGTTTGTCCCGGCATTTTGCTATGTGCTGCAAAGGCACACCCTTCCTTTCAGTCTGCTCGTTCATGTGATAGATCTTCAGCATCAGGATACTCATGCGGTCCAAAAGCCAGGCAGGAGTTTCGGAATTTATTCGGGTGGCTGATGAATATTTCACATCCCTGAACGCTTCGAGAAAATAATCGTCCATTTTTTCGACGGTGTCGGTGCGTTCCTGATTCGATTTGTCAATTCTTCTTTTGATGGCAATACCCTCCCGCGCATCGATAGCCAGGTTTCTTATGAGATCTTCCAGGTGCCATTGTACCGTGTCAATCCAATTTTTCTGAAATAGCAAGGATTCAAAGGAACCCTGTGGAAAAGGGTTTTTCAATACCGTATCCACATTATCTTTCAGATGATAGTCATCAATGCTTTTTTGAAAGATCCCATAACACTCCTCGGCTGACAGCATGGATTCCGTTTAAATTGAACGCCAAATTTAAGGTACGAGGGACGAGGTACCTTGTCTCCTGCCCATAAAATTTTTATTATTTCCAATAGGGGTAAATCTCTTCACAATTGTCATAACCCGGAAGCCCAATTCACGTAAATTACACCTATTAATCTCAATTAACGGTGAGTTTACCAGAACAACTGCAAACAGAAGGGCTGACGCTGGGCAATATAACTGCTTTTGAGATGCTTTTTAGAACGTATTATCAACCCTTGTGCAATTACGCATTTCCTCCAGGACAAAGAGGACGCTGAAGAGATCGTACAATCCACCTTTCTGCTGGTTTGGGAAAAGCGTGAAACCCTTGCCATCCGTACGTCAGTAAAGCCGTATTTATATGCTATGGTGAGAAATGCATGCCTGAACGTGATAAAACACGAAAAAATCAAACAGAAATATGCCGGGGAGGAAATTGCTATGGCTGATCGCGGCTACGATTCCGTCGCCCATACCGTTGCATCCAATGAACTGGAGTACAGAATAAAAGTTGCGATGGAAGAGCTTCCGGAGCAATGTCGCATGGTGTTTAAATTGAGCCGCTTTGAAGAATTAAAGTACGTGGAGATTGCAGAACAATTGAATATCTCGATAAAAACTGTGGAGAACCACATGGGGAAAGCATTAAAGATCATGCGTGAACAGCTGAAAGACTATTTGCCTTTGATCATCGTATTGTTAAACGGATTTTTGAATTGAACACAGCATCTGACCATATTGATGTTTTGATTGCCAGTTGCCTGGTGGGTGAAGCCACACCAAACGAGGTTGTTTTTGTGGAAGAACGGAAGAATAAAAATGAAAACAATCGCAGGTATTTCGAACACCTTAAACTGATTTTTGAAAAGGCGGCAGGCGTGATCAACGACTACTCTTTCAATATTTTCGGAGGATATTCCCTTGGGGTTGAAAGGGTGGAGATAGGAGGGTTGTTCAATCTCGTTCGTGGAGATGTGAATGGTGCGCAGTTCGCTGGATTGTTTAACGCGGTAGGTGGCAAGATGGACGGCGTTCAGTTCGCGGGTATTTTCAATGCTAATGCCGACACGGTCAGGGGGTCGCAGTTTGCGGGAGTGATGAATATCAATGGCAGGTCGTCGAGAGAATTTACAGTTGCGGGTGTATTGAATCTGAACCTGGGCGACACGAGGGGCGCGCAGTGTACGTTGGTTTTGATTTTCACGCTTTTAAAAAAATGTCTCTGACCTTCGGCGTCACGCTGAATGGATACATTACAAAAAATTCTGTTGATTCCTACCCAACACTTTTTACGGATTACAAACGAGAAATATTCTACACCCGGAGCCTGGGTTCGAACCACAATATGCAAATGTGGATGGGAGCTAAAGTGGGTCTGAGGTTTTTATGATCTGCGTTTTGCTTTTGAGCGTTAAGCCCCGTGAGGTACTGGCTTTGCCCCAAGTTGCTTCAGTAACCGTGCGTGCCCGCGCATTGCACCGAAAAATGTCGGCTCCGCTTTATAAGGCAATCCAAATTCTTCAGCGGTATCCTTAACGATCTTTGCGATCTTTCGGTAATGTACATGGCAAACACCCGGAAACAAATGATGTTCCACCTGAAAATTAAGTCCGCCGACATACCATGAAAGCAGGTGATTGTTATTGGCGAAATTAGTTGTGGTGTGAAGCTGATGAATTGCCCAGCTGTTGTCCATCCTGCCTTCAACATCGGGCAATGGATATTCTGTTCCTTCGATCACATGCGCAGGTTGAAATATAATGGCCAGGATAAAGCCTGCGATGTAATG
>JBBDXJ010000182.1:3678-25593 GCA_040902445.1 Cyclobacteriaceae bacterium
AAGCCAATCAGCACTTGCCACCACGTTACTGACAGCACCATGGCGGGGATCACAAAAATATATGTCACATAAATTATTTTGGATAACAGCAACACTGTCCACTCCATGCCCAGACTTGCTTTTTGTTTCTTAACAAGCCCATCCTTTTGATATTTTACAATACGGACATAATCTTTCACCAAAACCCAAACAATCGTCATCAGGCCATAAAAAAACCAGGCATAAAAATGCTGAAAACGATGAATGAACTTCCATTCACCATGTGGTGACAAACGCAATACGCCGCGAGGGCTTATATCCTCATCAACGTCATGGATATTGGTGTAGGTGTGATGCAATACATTGTGCTGAACCTTCCAGTTGAAAGCATTACCTCCAACTACGTTTAATGAAAGGCCCAGAAGGTTGTTGACCCAGGGTTTATTGGAGTAAGCGCCATGATTGGCATCGTGCATGACTGCAAGTCCTATTCCACCGATAGCGATCCCCATCAGCACGCATAAGCCAAACATCCACCACACGTTGGCAACTACTCCGCTCATAATTAGAGTGTATGGAATTATATAAAGGGAAAACATGAAGATGGTTTTGAAGATCATCTCAGCATTGCTATTGCGACTGAGATTTCTGCTTTTGAAATAGTCGTTGACACGCAGATTTACTGTGGAATAGAATTCCGGTTGGGCTGAAGAAAAACGAATTGACTTCATCGGTTGTGAGTATTAATGCACCTACTTTCTGTTAAAAAAGAAAGGGTTAGAGTCAAAGATAAGAAAGATAAGTAATATGAACAGGCGTTAGCTATGCGAAATAAGCTTACATGTGCATTCTTTAGGGTAATTCCGCGATTATGGTGCGGCCACCTTTGGTGATATCGCCAACATTTACTGTTATTTTCGCATCAAGAGGAAGGAAAACATCCACCCGTGATCCAAACTTGATAAAGCCAAATTCCTGCCCTTGTTCGATGGGCTGGCCTTCTTTAATATACCATTTGATGCGGCGCGCGAGAGCGCCCGCGATCTGACGGAAAACAACCTCCGCGCCGTTCTGCATTCTTACAGCAACGGTTGTGCGCTCATTTTCGGTGCTGGATTTGGGATGCCAGGCCACGAGGTATTTTCCCGGATGATATTTAAAAAAGCTGATCACTCCGGAAACCGGCGCGCGGTTTACATGCACGTTTACCGGTGACATAAAAATCGAGATCTGTTTTTTGCGCGACTTGAAATATTCCGTCTCTTCCGTCTCTTCGATCACCACCACTTTTCCGTCCGCGGGTGCCAGTACATGTTTTGTGTTCGTAGCAATTTCGAAAACGGGATTTCTAAAAAACTGAAGGATCAGCAGATAAAAGATCACACTCACAAGAATAGCTGAATTCTGCATGAGCGGACTTTGCGGGTAATATGAAAACACAAGCCAGTTAAGACTGAAAAGCACGATCAGTAAAATAAATAAAACAGTATGTCCCTCCCGATGTATCCTCATTGACAAATATAATTTTACTTACAACTTACAACTTACACTTACAACTTACAACTTTTCAATATCCACCCCGGAACTTGTAGGTTTTTGCAACCTTGTCGATCGCAACCATATAAGCCGCAATACGCATTGATACGTTGTACTCTTTGGCAACCCGGTAAACATTTGTGAACGCATCTTTCATGATGCGATCTGAACGCCGGTTCACCCGGTCAGCAGTCCATTTATATCCAAGGCGGTTTTGTACCCATTCAAAATATGATACTGTAACACCACCGGCGTTGGCCAGTATATCGGGTACAACCATAATACCCTTCTCATGGATAATATTATCCGCTCTCGAGGAGGTAGGGCCATTCGCTCCTTCAACTATCAGCCTTGCCTTAATATTCGAAGCATTCGTACTTCGAATCACATCTTCGGTAGCAGCCGGGACCAACACATCAACTGGCAGCGTAAGCAGATCTTCATTTGTTATTTTTTCGATGCCTTCGAAACCAACCAACGATCCTTTATTCTTTTCCCTGTAAAGTGCTGCAGCCGGAATATCTATGCCCTTCGCATTATAATACGCTCCTGAAATATCGCTTACAGCCTGTACAACTAACCCGCGCTCGCTCAAAAGTCGTGCAGCCCACGAGCCGACATTCCCAAAACCCTGCACGGCGCATGTAGCCTTGTAGGGATTGATCTTTAATTTTTCCATGGCCGCCATGGCAGTGACCATAACACCGCGGCCTGTAGCTTCAGTCCTTCCCAGGGAACCACCCAGCACAAGAGGCTTACCGGTAACAACTGAATTTACGGTCATCCCTTGCATACGCGAATACTGGTCCATCAACCAGGCCATTTCGCGCGGACCGGTTCCCATGTCCGGAGCAGGAATATCTTTGTCGGGACCAAAAACGTCAGCCATCGTCAGTGTATACGCGCGGACCAGCCTTTCAATTTCGCCGGCAGACATTTCCAGGGGGTTGCAGGCGACCCCGCCTTTTGCGCCGCCGTAGGGAATATCTACTACAGCACATTTCCAGGTCATCCAGGCCGCAAGCGCCTTTACTTCATCAAGATTTACGGCAGGATCAAAGCGTATCCCCCCTTTAGATGGGCCAAGGATGGTTGAATGAATAACTCGGTAGCCCTCGAAAACCCGGATCGTTCCATCATCCATTGTGACAGGCAGTGATACGATCACCTGACGGGCCGGATTTTTCAGAACATTATAGATCTCATCTTCAAGACCTAATATCTGTGACGCCTCATGGAATCGCGACATCATCGCCTCAAAAGGATTTTCGTGGTCTTTTAGCGGAGCGGGCTCGATGTATGCCATACGGGAATAATTACGGTAGATGTAGAGACAATGCATGCTTGCCCGTCCGAAGCTTTAGCGAAGGCGGGCCTTGTCTCTACCACAAAACCGTTGCAAAGATATTAAAATCTGCCGTTCTAGAATATTTCAAGGTATGCCGCGATAAAGGGCGCGGAGATGAGCAGTCCGTCAAAACGATCGAGAAAGCCACCATGTCCGGGAATGGAATCGCCGGAGTCCTTGATCTCGATGCTGCGCTTGAGCAATGATTCGATAAGGTCTCCGAAAGTGCCGCCAACAATAATAATGATCCCTACAATGAACCATTGCTGAACGGTAAGTGAATGCAGAAAGTATGATAACCCAAAGACAAAGATCAAAGCCAGTACGGCGCCGCCCACAAAACCTTCCCACGATTTTTTTGGTGAGATGCGTTCAAATAATTTACGTTTCCCGAACCGTGTACCAGCGAAGTAAGCGCCCGTGTCACTTGCCCACAAAATCAGCAGCGATCCCAGAATAATTTCATAGTTGTAGCTGCCTTCTTCATAGACAACAACATTGAGCAGGGCGAAGGGAACAGCTACATAAAAAATCCCGAGGAAGGTAAAGGCGATATTGGTAAACGGTTTACGCTCAAATTTTTTGTACAGCTTGATCATGTAGATGCAGGAGATCATCGGAAAGATCAAAAAATAATATTGAGCAGGAATTAACTTCCCCTCTCCATCGATAGGGATCCTGCCTTCGATAAAAAAAGACAGACAATAGATCACAACACCGCACAAAGTTCCGTATGCCCTTTGGGGAGCAAGACCATCAAGGCCAACCAACTTGTAAAACTCCAGGAGAGTGAAAAGGCAAATGATAAAAAATATGAGGAAATACGTCCATTCACCGAGACACACGCCGGTAATGATCGCCGCTGAACCCAGTATGCCGGTAACTAACCTTTGTGTAAGGTTATTGTATTTTTTTAAAGGAGAGTTCACGATCAAGGGATGGCTATTTTTCGATCCTGGTAATATTTATAAAAATAATAAAGTAGCCCTGCCGTTAACAGGGCACTCATGATTACCACATTGGCAGGAGCTGATTCCTGACTTTCAACGTCAAAGGTGAATTTTCCCTGCTGATACAGATATAGTGCCACCACCGACACCGCATTATTTACAAAATGCGCAACAATAGCAAGCATCAGATTGCCAGACCAGTAATAAAGATAACCGAAAAGCGCCCCGAGAAGAAGCCGGGGAATAAAGCCAAAAAACTGAAAGTGTATGGCGCTGAATAAAAAAGCGGCAAACCAGATGGATACATGAATGTTTTTTGTGCCCCTGTAAAGTTCATTCTGGATAAGGCCCCTGAAAACGATCTCTTCTCCGATAGCCGGAAGAATTGCAATAATTATCAAAGCGAAAACCAGCTCGCCGGCTGAGTCGAAAGTTGTAATGAAACGGGTCAATTCCGCGGCACTGTCTTCGTATTCCCGGGCCCAGTTTTCAAACTTGCTGGCGAAACCGGGAAAATCCAACTCTGCGTTCCATTCAATAAAAACGGAATTGACTGCCATAAAAATGACTACAGCAATGGCAGTTACAACGACGGGGATCCATTCAACCCCGCGACGGCTAAACAGATCACCCAATGACCGGCGTTCGTTCCTCAAAAAAATAGCCGGCGCAACAATCAATCCAACAAAAGTTGCGAAACCCTGAATGATATAGAATGGAATTTTAATTTGTGGATTTTGGCTGCGCGACTGAAGCGCCCCATACAACTCTTCCATTCCGCCCCCCTCATAAAAAGGTAGGGCTGCAAAAAAACCGAGTGTTGGGCCAACGATAATAAAGCCCAGCCCGACCATAAGTAAAATAACAATAAGATTTATTACCGGATGTCTCTCTGGACGGGCGCCTAATTCATTTTCATACATCTTCCGGAAATAATTTAACTTTGCAGGCAAATATAAACAAGCCAAACAGCTTTTTATACCCAATAGCTGTTTAGTTAGCAGAATGGCAAGGATAGGTAATATAGAACTGAGTGATTTTCCGCTCTTGCTGGCTCCCATGGAGGACGTCAGCGATCCGCCCTTTCGCGCCGTTTGCAAAGAAGGTGGGGCAGACCTCATGTATACGGAGTTTATTTCTTCGGAAGGCCTCATCCGCGACGCCGCGAAAAGCCGGCAAAAGCTGGATATTTTTGAATACGAGAGACCAATTGGAATTCAGTTGTTCGGCGGAGATATCTCCAGCATGGTGGAGTCTGCTCGCATTGCCGCGGAAGTTCAGCCCGATCTCATCGACATAAACTATGGTTGCCCGGTAAAAGCTGTCGCATGCCGTGGTGCTGGCGCTGCTTTGCTTCAGGATATTCCAAAAATGGTGCAAATGACAGCCGAAATTGTCAAGGCTACGAGCTTGCCGGTAACGGTAAAAACACGCCTGGGCTGGGACGACCAAACCAGGAATGTCGTCGAGGTTGCAGAACGTCTTCAGGACATCGGTATCCAGGCCCTTACAATCCACGGACGCACGCGCGTTCAGATGTACAAAGGATCAGCCGATTGGTCCTTGATCGGTAAGATCAAGGATAATCCGCGAATACGCATTCCTGTTTTCGGAAACGGTGATATCGATACTCCTGAAAAAGCACTTGAGTTCAAAAACCGGTATGGCGTTGATGGTATCATGATCGGTCGAGCCGCCATCGGTTATCCCTGGATATTTGCAGAGATCAAACATTACCTCAGGTGCGGCGAAAGACTTGCCCCTCCCACCATCGCTGAGCGTGTACAGGTTGCGAAAAAACACCTCGACTTTTCTATCCGCTGGAAGGGTGACCGGTTGGGAATATTCGAAATGAGAAGACACTACACCAACTATTTCAAAGGTACACATGACTTCAAACCTTTTCGCACCCGCCTGGTCGAAGCAAACGATAAAGCGGAGGTACTTTGCATCCTGGACGAGGTGATGGAGACCTATGCCTTTAACCTGGTCACCGTTTAAGTTACTGAACTGAGCCTCGGCCGTGAGCACACCATGCTGCCGGCAAATTTGAAATCATGAACCGATTATCAATCTTTGCCGGCGCAAATCGCTGCTGTAAATGTCAAACCCTGTGAACCACAATGCCCGGGCCCTTACCCTCTTAATTCTTCTTGCATTGATATGGGGAACATCTTTTATCCTTATGAAACGCGGCCTTTTGGTTTTTTCCGCCGGCGAGGTCGGATCGATCAGGGTAGCCGCAGCCTCACTGTTTCTCCTTCCAATAGCCCTTTTAAAATTGAAGGAACTGAACACGCGGCATTATCCCATGCTTTTTGCGTCCGGCATGATGGGCATATTCTTCCCTGCATTCCTGTTTGCCCTGGCCCAAACACGGCTTGAAAGTTCCGTCACAGGAATTTTGAACAGTCTTACTCCCATCTTCACTTTGCTGATCGGCGCATGGTTCTTTCACCAAAATTTTCGAAAGCAATCAATTATCGGAATTGTGATAGGTCTGGCGGGAACCATCATCCTCATCCTGGCAAATTCCGGTGGAACAATAAGCGGTGTGAATGTTTTTGCGTTACTGGTGATTCTGGCCTGCGTATTTTACGCTACCAATGTCAATTACATTAAATTTAAGATCATCGACCTCAGGGCATTAACGATTACCAGCGTGTCACTGATGCTTATCGGCCCCTTTGCGATAATTTACCTTTTCGGATTTACCGGGTTCATCCATAAAATGGAAACGCAGGATGGGGCATGGACGGCGTTTGGTTTTATCCTGTTATTGGGATTTATGAGCACTTCGCTGGCAACCATCCTGTTTAACAAGCTCGTAAAGATCACTTCCCCTGTTTACACAAGTTCTGTGACCTACCTGATTCCGATCGTTGCCGTGCTCTGGGGTTTATCAGATAATGAGCAGCTTTTTCCCGGCCATTTTGCAGGCATGGCGGCCATCATAGCCGGCGTCTACCTGGCAAACAGGAAAATTTAGTTGGTACAGCAATTTAATACCAGTTTTACGCTCCGGCCCTTTTTGGATCTAATGCCCCCGCGGCCATACTCGCGATCCTGGAAGGTGATTTGATAGAGCAAACTGTATTTTACCATCCATGCGAACCCTTTCCCTGTTTCTGAGTATTCTGGGTACCTTCTGGATACCTGCCATGCTGTTTGCACAGGAGAGGCCCGATTCTACAGAAAATCCGCCCGATACAACAAGAGGCGGGCAGATCATAAACAATATCAAGGAAAACCAACTTTCAAAACGTATCCTGAAATCGATCACACGGAAAAGAAATTCCGACCCGGTGGCTGCGGTAAAAAGCGAAGCCGCATTTATGCCTTATGAAGGAAAGATCATCAGGAAAATAATTATCCGGCATATCGATTTCCAAAAAACAGTCTACGATACCACAAAAAACATTAAGAACACCGTAACCCGCATAGGGAACAAACTACACAGTACCTCCAGAGACTGGGTCATTCGCGATAACCTCTTCATCCGCGAGAATAAAGAGATCAATCCATTCAAACTTGCTGACAACGAACGCCACCTTCGAGACCTGGACTTTTTGCTCGATGCAAAGTTCTACATAATTCCCCTGAAGGATACCCGGGATTCTGTGGATATCGTTGTCCTCACCCGCGATGTTTTCAGTCTTGGTGGTACGATCAACCCGGCGAACCCTTCAAAAACGAGATTGCGCTTATACGATGCCAACCTAGGGGGGTGGGGTCAAAGACTACAATTTAATGGGTTGATTGAACCCGATCGCAATCCAAATTTTGTTTATGAGTTTCTATATCGGAAAAACAGTATCGCAGGAACATTTATCAATGCAACACTTGGCTATACCCAGCTGAATACAGGTAGCAGCTACGGCGAAGAGGAGGAAAAAGCATATTTTATCCGCTTCGACCGACCTCTCGTCTCACCTTATACACGATATGCTGGCGGAATGGAATTAAGTAGAAACTGGTCTGAAAATTTTTTCAATATCAATGACTCGCTGTTCAGGGATTACCGGTATTTCATCAACGACTTCTGGATCGGATATAACATCGGCGCCAATAGCAATAATGATCGGAGCAGGCACTTCATTGCCATCCGCGCATTTGATCAGCATTTTACCGGCGTTCCATCGCAATTGAGGGACCAACAAAGACCGTTGTACAATGATCAGACCTTTATGTTGGGATCAGCCACATTTTTTAAACAGGATTTTTACACTACGCGGTATATCTACGGATTTGGACGAACGGAAGACTTGCCCTATGGCCACAATATTTCCTTGACCATGGGCTGGACCCGGCAACGCGGAATAGTCCGCCCTTATTTTGGCGTCGAGGCTGAGAAATCGCTCGTCACCCGGTTAGGTGAATTTTATACTTTCGGCTTCAGGGCGGGAGGGTATACCAGGAACGGCGTGGAAGACGCAACCGTGCTTCTATCCGGCTCATTAACCAGTCGACTTATCCTTTACGGAGAGTTTCTGATCCGTCAATCTATCAAAGCTGATTTCACCCGGGTCTTTAAACAATCTATGTCCATACCCCTGGATATTAACAATGAATTCGGTCTTCAGTATTTCCGGGCCGACAGCCTCTGGGGTACCAAACGGTTCCACATTCAATCAGAGACACTGGCTTTTACGCCCTGGCAAATACTGGGTTTTCGCTTTGCGCCCTTTGCCTTCGGAGAAATGGCTATGATCGCAGATAATGAGAGAAGCATTTTTTACGATAAACCATATTTTGGTTTCGGAGGAGGAATCCGGACACGAAACGAAAACCTGATTTTTGGAACGGTCGAATTTAGAATTATATACTACCCAAGAACCATCGAGGACATCAGTTCTTTGAATTTCCGCCTCACCAGCAACCTGCGGATCAAATACAGCGGTACCTTTGTTCGCGCTCCCGGTTTCGTACGCTACAATTAAATTAGTGGAGTGTATTGATCCATGCATGGATCGCCCTTTCGTCTTCCGTGGTGATCTCGGTATGAGGGTGCAACAAAACATAACCTTTTAACGGCATCGCACGCTCGCGTACCATTTCAATGATCTCCTCCAGTTTGTCCCGGGCTTTATCGGCCTGGTAGCTTTTGAAGTCGGAAAAATTCAGGTGAGATTTCCCCTCGTAAATATGAGCTGCTAACCACCAGCCTATTGGCTGCACATTGAAATACCACGGGTAGTTAGTGTGATTGCTGTGACAGTCATAACATTTTTGTGTGAGTGTTTGATGGATAGCCTGCGGGATTGCATACGCCTTGCTGATATCGTTCTCGCTTAATTCTTTTGAAATGTTTTTCTTCGGCTGTATAAACTGAATCACCATGACTACGATCAGCAGGAAAAGCAAGGTTTTACGGTACCGCTTCATGTCATGAGAAGATTTGACATGTTTAAGTTAATGGTTCCTGCAACACTTTCAAAATACCTGGTGGTCAAAGATGGCTTTATGAATAGAGACCCCGCCACAGTGTACAATTGCTTTTCGTATATTTGATCTATTACTGTAACCCCACTATGAGAAAATCTTTTATTTTTTTCAGCGTTGTTATTACGGCGCTGATTCTGGTATGGGCTTATTTTCAGACAGCAGCCCTGCTTGCGTTTACCCTGGTCGGGCCTTTACTCTACATGGGTGTGGCTGACATGGTTCAAACAAAACAGTCACTCAAAAGAAACTTCCCCCTGCTCGGCCGACTGCGTTATGTTTTTGAAGACCTGAGGCCGAAGATCCAGCAGTATTTTGTTGAATCCGATACCGACGGATCGCCGATCAACAGGAACGACCGTTCTGTAATTTATCAGCGCGCAAAAAAACAGGTGGATACCACCCCTTTTGGAACCCAGCTGAACGTTTACGCCGAAGGATATGAATGGATGAGCCATTCCATTGTGCCTATCGATTTCCATAAAGTGGATCATCATCCCCGGGTTCAGGTAGGAAATAAAGATTGTCTTCAACCCTATCAGGCAAGTGTCCTCAATATTTCCGCAATGAGTTTCGGGTCGCTCAGCGGCAACGCGGTTGAAGCACTGAACGCCGGCGCCAAGATCGGCAGCTTTGCACACAATACAGGTGAAGGCGGTATCAGCCCCCATCATACAAAGTATGGTGGTGACATCATCTGGCAGGTTGGCACCGGATATTTCGGAGCCCGCGATGACGACGGGAACTTTTCTGATGAAGCATTTCAGAAAAATGCCACGCGTCCTGAAGTTAAAATGGTCGAACTGAAACTTTCTCAGGGCGCTAAACCCGGACACGGTGGTATTTTACCAGGTAAAAAGAATACACCCGAAATTGCGGCCATCCGCGGAGTAAAACCCGGCACTACTGTTTTTTCACCCCCGTTTCACAGCGCCTTTAAGACTCCAAGGGAAATGATGCTGTTCATTAAAAAAATGCGCGACCTCTCCGGGGGTAAACCGGTGGGATTCAAACTTTGTATCGGCCGTAAAAGCGAATTCATTTCCATTTGCAAAGCCATGACTGAAATGGATCTTTATTGCGACTTCATTACTGTTGATGGAGGCGAAGGAGGTACCGGCGCTGCGCCCCCTGAATTCTCAAATTTTGTAGGCATGCCTCTGCTCGATGGCCTGGCATTCGTGGACAATATCCTTCGTGGATTCAACATCAGGCAGCATATTAAATTATCCGCTGCCGGAAAAATCCTTACAGGATTTCATATGGTCAGGGCCATTTCCCTGGGTGCCGATATGTGCAACAGCGCGCGTGCCATGATGATGGCGCTCGGATGCATACAGGCGCTTGAATGCAACAAGAACAGCTGCCCTACCGGTGTGGCTACACAAAATCCCCAACTTGTAAACGGCCTGGTGGTGGAGGACAAGAAAGTGCGGGTAGCTAACTTCCATAAACATACCGTGGAAAGTTTTGTTGAACTGATGGCCGCTGCCGGCATTGATAGCCCGCGCAAGCTTAACCGGCACCAGATCAGCCGAAGGGTCTTCATGAATGAAATAAAAACCCTGGAGGAGATCTACCCTTCGATCCCAACAGGTTCGTTGCTGAACGGTGGAGTTCCCCCACGGTATAAAATGTCCTTTGAAGCGGCGAGCACGGATAAGTTTTGACTAAATCCTTTTTAAAAGGGCTGCAGGGATGTAGGCCTTTTTTATTATTTTTGAAAAACCAAAATCTGCCGGTGCTTCGCAAGTTCTTTCCACTTGATAAGAATTACATTCTCGAAGAGGCACAGCTGTCTCTGGAATTTTCACTTCTTCAATACCTCGTAGATTATGTCAAGGTGGAGTATTTGCTGCGCTCGAACCCCCTTGGTATGATGGATGCAATGGCTACGAAGATCCAGGAACATCAGCTCACCGATTACCGTCACCTCCATGAATTTTATATGAACCTGACGGGTGTCTTCCGCTACAAGTTTTATGGCGACAATCAGCTGCAATTTATTTTTGAAGGCAAAGATGGTTTCCATCAATACCGGGAAGAATGGTCACGCCAGTTTAAGGAGTGGACAAAGGGGTTTTGTAAACACCATAATTTTTTGAGGGCGGTGCTTGACCTCACTGTTTTTTATCCTGCCGGTAGCCCGGTGTTGATGGTAGACAACCGGATGCAAGCCTTCATCAGCCAGTACTTTGAAGTTAAGATCCATCCGCAGAAAGGCATCATTAGAAAAATGGCCTGACGTTCACGAAGTGCAGAGTGCTCTGTCATCTTTCAATCACAAAGCGACTGAAATTTTTTATAGACGCTTCGCGCACGTCACATTGTTCCACATTCGCTCGCGGCGGGCCGTGATGGCACCATCGGATAAATTCTTTCAGAGCCTCTTCTTCGCCCTCGGCTTCAACATACACACTGCCGTCTGATTCATTTTTGACCAGGCCGTAGATTTTCAATGACTCCGCTATTTCCTTCGTCGATGCCCGAAAAAATACACCCTGTACCTCGCCGGATATATTGATGGTGAAATTTTTTTTCATGGTCGTGCTGAAGAGACAAGGCAGGCCTTGTCTCTTCGCAATTCCGGTTAAAATATATAATCGGTGCTGAGGAACGCTGATTCGCGGTTGCGGATAATGGTGCTGATCATGTGCTTGTTTGACTCGGTATTTTTGGTAGCTACCAGCGTTCTGATCGAAAAAACCCGTAAGGCATCGGAGACGGAAAGTGTGCCCTCCGCCGAATCCTTTCTTCCGTTAAAGGGAAATGAATCCGGTCCGCGCTGTGCCTGGGCGTTGAGATTAATTCGTCCTACCTGATTTACAAAGGCATCCATGAGCTTTGCAACGCGTTTGGAATCCGTACCGAAAATACTCACTTGCTGGCCGAAGTTGGAATTTACCACATAGCGGATCGCTTCCTCATCTTCGGAGAAAGGTACAATGGGAACTACCGGACCGAATTGCTCTTCGTAATAGACTTTCATTTTTTCGTTTACCGGATAAAGGATCGCGGGATAAAAAAAAGTTTCGTGGGATTCGCCGCCGTTCTCATTGACAATGTTTGCGCCATGGTTTAGTGCGTCATCGACCAGACCTTTCAGATAATCCACTTTGCCAGGTTCTGGGAGTGGTGTTAAACCCACTCCGCTTTCCCACGGCATACCCGGTTTTATTTTCTCTACCTGCGCCTTGAATTTTTCGATAAAAGAATCCACGATATCTTCGTGAACAAAAAGGATCTTTAGCGCAGTGCATCGCTGGCCATTAAATGAAAGTGAGCCGGTTACGCATTCTGTAACGGCATTATCAATGTCCGCGCCCGGCAATATTATAGCTGGATTCTTTGCGTCCAAACCTAAAATTGCTTTCAGCCGGTGCGGTTTGGGATGAAGTTTTTTGAGGTCGTTTGCACCTTTATTGGTTCCTATAAAAGCAAAAACGTCTACTTTACCGGTTTCCATCAAGGCACCGACCGTTTCCCGGCCGCGCCCGTAAATGATGTTGATCACTCCGGGAGGAAAACTATCGCGGAAAGCTTCGAGCAAAGGTCTTATCAGTAACACTCCGTACTTGGCAGGTTTAAACACCACCGTATTTCCCATAATGAGCGCGGGAAAAAGCGTCGTGAATGTTTCATTCAAAGGATAATTATACGGCCCCATACACAATGCCACGCCCAGAGGCACGCGCCTGATCTGAGCCATGAAACCCTGGTCTTCGATTAATTTTGCAGAATTGCGGTCGAGATCTTTAAGGGCCTTGATAGTTTCAACTATATAATCGGCTGTGCGGTCAAATTCTTTTTCGGAGTCCTTTAATGTCTTACCAATTTCCCACATCAGCAGCTTCACTACTTCATCCCTCTTCTTTCGCATTGCCGCTAGAAATTTTTCCACATGTTCAATGCGCTGGGTTACACTCATTGTTGGCCACGATCCATGCCCTAGTTCGTACGCTTTCACTGCCGCGCCAAGAGCTTCCAGCGACTCCTTTGATGTTAACAGAGGGGTGTTGCCGATGATTTGTTGTTTTAACTCGCTACCGACCTTAATAAAAACAGGGCTCAGCACCGGGTTGAGATTGCCTGTCCAGATTTTTAACTCGCCATTGATCAGATATTCGCGCTGGTCTATGGGTTGTCCAATTCTAAACTGGTCGGGGATGGTGCTTTCCGATGGGAAAACACAGTTGAGTAACTGGTTCATTTTTTATTCAGTCTTTAGCGTTGGTTGTAGTGACGATGGCTACTCCTGAAGAGGTGCCGATACGATGAGCGCCTGCTTCAATAAGAGCCTCAGCACTTTTTAGTGTCTTTATTCCGCCTGAAGCCTTTATGCCCACGTGATCAGGTAGTGTTTTTTTCATCAGTGCAATGTGTTCTATGGTAGCTCCTCCTGCAGGTGCAAATCCGGTTGAGGTCTTAACGAAGTCAGCTCCGGCGTCTGCACAAATTTTACACGCTTGCTCGATCTCCGGGTCGGAAAGATAAGAAGTCTCGATGATTACTTTCAAAAGTTTTTGATGATCATGGACAAGTTTACTGCACTTTGCTACTTCTACTTTTGTCCACGGCAGTCCTGTTTTGAAGGAACTGATATTCCAGACGACATCTACTTCGTCAGCGCCGTTATCGATCGCCCGCCTGATTTCATCAAGTTTGGTTTCCGTCATGTTGTAGCCAAGGGGAAAACCCGCTACAGTGACCAGACAAATCTCCTCTTTGCCAATTTCACGCCTGGTCCTTTTGACCCAAAAAGGAGGAATGCAAATTCCGAAAAATTTATATTGGTTTGCTTCTGTCACCAGCCGGTCAATGTCGCCGATGGTAAGCAAAGGACTGAGATTGGTATGTTCTATATATGAGGCAATAGACACGAGGCCAAGTTACCACAAACAGTTGCCAGTTACCAGAAGGCCAGTTGCCAGTTGGCGGGGGGCCAGAGATTCAACCGGCAACCGCGCTTTATCTGAACTAATAGGGTAAGTGCATTCTCCTGAGTGCAAGTCGATGATTTCTGGTGTATTCACCCGGCAACTGGCGTCCGGTAACCGGCAACTGCTAATGTCTGATCCCGCACACTTTGCAGAACTTCATCCGGGAAGGTTTTCTTTTTTTCGGCGGGTGCTTATGACCAAAATATGAGGGATTGGAGTATTGAGGTTTTTCCATTAGCCGTTCGTTCTTTCTGCGTGTTTTTTCGAGGTCTTCCATTCGCTCATAATATTCTTCTTCCAATCCATAAGTGGGACCTTTGGAGGATCTCCGTGAAGCTTTGGGTGTATACTCTTTTTCTGAAACGGATGGGTCGAGGGAGGTCGGCTGTTGCTGGACTTCGGTTTCTTTTGCCTTTTTTTTCTTCCAAAACTGGGCATAGGATTCCCCTGTGATGAATGAGAGAACAACGATCAGGGTCACGCGAATACACATGATCTTAAAACTAACACACAGGTAAAAAATTGTTTCCCGGACGATTTTTTGTTAATAAATCCCGTCAATCCTTAATAGGTGCAGCCGAAAAACATCCCATGGCTTCGGTTCCGACATGGATTGTCGCTTGCCGTAAACCAGGGTGGTGCAGCACCACACCAATATAATTTTTTAACCTGTCTTTTCCATGGTTCTTTACAACAACTTGCTTTCGCAACAAATATTTTTCCAGGAAAGCCTTTGCTTCCGGTCCGAATTCCCAAGACATTCCTGACAATCAACCCCCAGTAACGCAACGCGGAAATTTTCATTTTCTCCCATCAACACTTCTACTGTATTGCCAACAACAGCGACGACTTTCCTGTGATAACTATTTCAGCATCCGCGATAAGCGTTTCAGTTTGCTGCCTTGTTACACCGATTTTTACACTAAAAATGTATGTAAGAAATCAATGGATATCGATCCTTTTCCAGCTGAGAAATGAACAGAAAAACAATGCTGACTTGCATTGGAGCGATGCGAAACGCACCCCATACGATTTAGAGCTGTAAGAAGTCCAAAATAAAATAGACCAGGTAAACCAGGGCGATAAAAATGACGATGAACCCGAAAACCCGGGCCCTGACAAAATAACTGCGTATGGGAAATAACTTTTTCATAAGCGATAAAGGTAAATATCCAGCGGGATAAAAATTATTGGAGGCAGGTTTAGGGTTTTTCTGACTGTACGTCCCGGGATCTTATAGCGAAAAATTCCCTGATTGAAGGCTAAAAATGAGGTCTGCGAATAATAGTAAGTTAGGAAAAAGCCGGTTACGGAGCAATCCTGTTAAGCGACTATTTTTGTCGCCATTCTCTTATTTCATGTATGTTTTTTCACAATTAATAAAAGATCCAGGGCATTGCCAGCGTCGTCTGTTACGATGTAATCTTCGTGATGAATACTTTTTACGAGTTCGTTTCCGGCTGATTGTAACTTGTTGCGATTCCAGCGATTGAGGATTTCATAGGGGATCCGCAGCAGGCTCGCGGGCATTCTATGCTGAAGATCAAAAATGTCCCAACGTGTAAAACGTCTTACGGATCTTTTATTTTCCTCGTAGTAGGTCATCACCTTCTCATTGCCCGCAATGCCTTTCACTTCCGTGTGGAAATAAATTTTCCGTGCGAGGCGTTCCAGTTCTTCAGGAAGGTACTCCCGGATATGCCATGGATTTCGTGTTAGTGATAATTTGCGATTCGGTGTGGTTAACAAAGCAGTGCCTCCCGGCTTAAGTACGCGGTGGATCTCCTGTAAAAATAACCGGTCATTCCGGATGTGTTCAATGACCTGAAAACTCACGACCACATCATAAGCGTTGTCGTCTAAACCCGTAAGAGGAGGTATGCTCATGTTGATCAGCCGCGCTGCGGGATATTTCTTTTGTAAGTCTTCAATTACCGGCCTGATCTTGTCAACCGCCGTAAAACTTTGGGCGTAGCGAGTCAACAGAGCGATGCCCCTTCCTTCACCGCATCCAACCTCCAGAACATCCCCCTGAATGAAATCCTTTGCCACAACATATGCCTTAAACAGCCGTTGATGAATTGGATTGTCTGAGGTGATCTGTTCGCTGGTGATTTCGGTGGTATAAATTTTTGCCATGGCCACAAAAATAGTATGGTTTTATGGGGCAAAGAATAATTCTAAGATTAAACTTTTATACGGATATTGTGGTTCAAAACCAGTTTGCGGACAAATACTCTGTGACCGCGGGCGCGCTCCTCGGTCTGAGAAGCCCTTTAATAGTATCATTATGAAAGAATACATCAGCATTGTATTGTTATTTCTCAGCTGTGCTTCCTGGTCCCAGCCTCTGCGGGACATCAATTATGAATATCTATATAACCCTGATACATCGGTTTCCTTCATCCTGACGCCGGTGCGTGGCGAAGGATCTTTCACCATTCTGTATTCGCTGCACGCAAAAGATACTGTGGGTTTAACGAATCAATATTCCATCCAATGGGAGGGTCGTAACCAACTGAGTGATAAAGAAGGAAATTCAGTTGCGCTCAATGACCATGCCACTACGAGGAATGCGTCTGGACTGCAAGGTCGTGGCACGATCAACCTGACCGATGCACCCAATTATATTGTTGCCCGCGTAATAAATACTGCAGCGAAAAGGGCGTGGTTGTTCTATTCTGCCCTTGAACCAAATTATCCTGCAAACAATTTTCTTACGAGGAATGGGTCGGTCGTTACTGAGCCATTTATTCGGACCAGCGAAAGAGTTCAGCTTGCAAATGATTCCGATGAATGGATCGTCTCCTACTACGATGACAACTTTCCTGGGGCAGCGCCTGCATTTTCCGAGGCGCAGGGGAGGGTTTCAAAGGCGATGTCAATTGATTCTGTGTTTCGGGTGATGGGCGGCCAGGAGATCAATTTTTCAAGAAAAGGACTGTACCTTGTTCAGAAGGATACCAACTCCTTACAGTCACTTGCTTTTCGGGTTGAAGAAGATTATCCCCAATATTCAAAACTCGCCAATCTTCCTGGTCCGCTGATCTACATTTCCACCAAACAGGAATTCGACAAGCTGGAGTTGGCGCAATCAAATAAGAAAGCATTTGACCGCGTCATTTTAAGTATTGCAATTGAAACCGATCGCGCCCGTATATTAATGCGGAATTATTTCAGGAGAGTAGAACTTGCTAACCGCTACTTTACTTCCTATAAAGAAGGATGGAAAACCGATCGTGGAATGATCTACATTATTTTCGGTCTTCCCGATGAGGTTTTTAAGTTCGATGATCGCGAAGTGTGGAATTATGATAGCGACCGCTTCAAGGTTCGATTTACGTTCTCAAAATCCAGCAGTTTATTTGATCCAGCTAATTTTGTTTTGATCCGCGAAAAAAAATATGAAAACATCTGGTACGAAGTAATCGACCTCTGGAGAAATGCCCGGTTTTAGTTGTATTGATGTGTTCGTGTCCTGATGTGTTGATGTTTTCACCTGGATCATCTGGCGTGCTCAGGGTGTTTCAGTTTTCCAAATAGCTGCCTTCATACAGTCAGCGCGGAATTGAGAGTGAGATACAATCCTTATGACAACAATTTGATTGAGGAGAATTTTAAGATCAGGATTTATCGGAACGCGGCGCCACATGAACACCCCAACGCATCAAACATATATAATGGAAAAAATGGATATGATTTACGGTACCCGGGCCGTTATGGAGGCCATCCACGCGGGTAAGGAGATTGAAAAGATCATGATACAGTCCAGTCTGGCAAATGATCTGATCAAGGAACTGATTTCCCTGGCCAGGGAAAAGCATGTGCCCTATACGTTTGTGCCTCAGGAAAAACTGAAAAAGTTCTCCACCAAAAATCATCAGGGTGTAATTTGTCTACTGGCTTCAGTAACATATGCATCGCTGGATAACCTGATCGACCGGGCTTATAGCGAAGGGCGCGAACCCTTTTTACTGATTCTCGACCGCGTTACGGATGTGAGAAATTTTGGAGCTATTGCGCGCACAGCCGAATGTGCCGGGGTAGATGGAATTGTGATCGGCGAAAAAGGTAATGCGCCTATCACCAGCGATGCAATGAAGACATCAGCCGGAGCATTGAATCATCTCTCGATCTGCAGGGAAAAAGATCTTAAAAAAACCATGAAGTATCTGCGTGAAAACGGGATCCGCGTAATTGCGTGTACGGAGAAAGCAAACCAGAGTATTTTTAATGTTCAGCTTTCGGGGCCCATCGCCGTGATCATGGGTTCCGAAGAAGACGGCATCTCAGATGCACTGCTGCGCGATGCTGATGAACTGGTGAGGATCCCTATGAAAGGAAAGATCGGTTCATTGAATGTTTCCGTCGCAACGGGTGTGACGATCTACGAAGTTGTCAGAACGCGGGGCGCCGGACAGAAATAATTGAATCCGGGTGGTGGTGTAGAGACAAGGCCCGCCTTCGCTGAAACTTCGGACGGGCAAGCATGCATTGTCTCTACCTACAAAAATTCATTGGCATTTGGTTTTGACTTTACGTCATTAACAAACCTGCGGAATTGTTCCTCTTTGTCCTTTTCACAAACGATGATCACGTTGCCAAATTCTCCGACGAGATACCCGTTCAATCCCTGAACCACGATCAATTTATTATCCGATCCCTTGATCATACAATTTCGTGTATCATAGGTAAGCGCATTGGCCCGGATGACGTTATTGTCATGATCTTTTTCTGAGATCTCATGGATGGACGCCCACGAGCCGAGGTCAGACCAGCTGAAGTCACCCAGGCAAACATAAACGTTAGAGGCTTTTTCCATCATGCCGTAGTCGATGGAAATACTTTTGCACTGGGGATAAGCCGCGCCTATGGCTTCTTTTTCCTGCGGACTGTTGAGTTTGTTTTTTATCTCTTCAAAGACTTCCGCCATTTCAGGTAAATGCAGCTGGAAAGCCTTGACGATCGCTGTCACGCTCCAGATAAAGATACCGGCGTTCCAGACAAAATCACCGCTTTCTAAAAATTTCTTTGCCAGTGAAAGCTCAGGTTTCTCCGTAAAGGTTTTTACTTTTTTGGCAAAGCTTTTTTCGGTGTGATATTGGATATAGCCATAACCTGTTTCAGGACGGGTCGGCTTAATGCCGAGAGTAATCAGTTTTTCGTCAGCCCTGGCCTGGTCAACTGCTTTTTTGATAACATCCAAAAACTGGCTTTCTTTCAGGATCAGGTGGTCAGAAGGACTTACCACAATTACTGCATCCTTGTTTATTTGGTGGATCTTAAAACTTGCGTAAGCAATGCACGCGGCAGTGTTTTTCCGCATCGGTTCAGTGAGGATCTGGTTGGCTTGTAACTGCGGAAGTTGTTGCTTTACAATCGCTGCGTGCTCCTCATGAGTAACAACAAGAATATTTTCGACCGGACAAAGCGGTAAAAACCGTTCAAAAGTGGATTGAATTAGGGTTTTCCCCATTCCCAGGACATCGAGAAATTGTTTGGGCCTGGAGTTACGGCTATAAGGCCAGAAGCGGACACCCACACCCCCCGCCATCAATACAACATATAAATTTTTGTTCATTCTTGTTTTAAGCGTAAGACCTACTGCAAAAGACGTCAGTCACCAAATGTTATAAAAGAGTTTTGTCACTTTTTATACGATACCTTCTTTAAGCAAGTCGTGCAAATGGATAAAACCCACCACTTTTTCTCCATCCATTACTACCAGTTGCGTGATATTTGCTTCCTGCATGAGGTGCAGGGCTTTCACGGCAAATTCATCTTTTTCGATCCTTTTCGGGTTTGGACTCATTATGTCCCTGGCTTTGATATTCTCCAGACGGGTGTCTTTCTGAAGCATTCGTCTGAGATCGCCATCGGTAATTATTCCCAGTAAATTATTGTTCCCGTCCAGAACGGAGGTACACCCCAACCGTTTGCTTGAAATTTCGATAATTACATCTTTTAACGGTGTGTCGGCACTAACTGCGGGAAGTTTATGTTGAAGGTAAACATCGGATACTTTTAAATAGAGTTGTTTGCCAAGTGAGCCACCAGGGTGGTATTCAGCAAAATCGCGCATGCTGAAATTTCTCAGTTCGAGCAGGCAAATGGCAAGAGCGTCACCAAGGGCAAGGTGTGCCGTCGTGCTTGTTGTCGGCGTGAGGTTATGAGGGCACGCTTCTTCTGCAATCGTTGCATTAAGAACAAAATCAGCTTGTTGCGAAAGATATGAATTTGTGTTGCTCACCAATGCAACAAGCCTGGAACCTCTGCGTTTGAGCAGGGGAACCAACACTTTAATTTCAGGAGTGTTGCCACTTTTAGAAATGCACATGACGATATCTTCGCGCTGGATCATTCCCAGATCGCCATGGATGGCATCAGCTGCATGCATAAAAAGTGAAGGCGTGCCGGTAGAGTTTAAGGTCGCCACAATTTTATTGGCTATGATTGCGCTTTTGCCAATGCCCGTTATGACAAGACGGCCTTTAGCAGAATAAATTTCCCGCACGCATGCCTCGAAATTGTCGTCGATATATGCAATTAAATTTTCAATTGCCCGGGACTCATTTAAAAGAACGTCTTGTGCAATTTTTTTAATATTTTTTGTTAACTTCAATGGTTTTTAAAATTTATTTAAACCGGATCACAAAGATACAATTTAGGATTTTATAAGTAGAAAATGATGCTGGTCGAAGAGAAAGACGCTTTAAAGGAAAGCCTAAAGGAAATTTTTGGTTACAGTCAGTTTCGTGGTAATCAGGAACGGGTAATCAGGAATTTGCTGAATGGAAAAAATACGTTCGTCATTATGCCAACCGGCGCGGGCAAATCGCTGTGCTATCAGTTGCCGGCGATGGTTCGCGAGGGCCTCGCAATTGTTATCTCACCACTGATCGCCTTGATGAAAAATCAGGTGGATCAGATGAACGCATACGGCGTGAACGCGAGGTTCCTGAATTCTACCCTGAGTAAGGGCGAAATTACGAAACTGAAAAAGGAATGCATGAATGGCAATGTTAAATTGCTATACGTTGCTCCCGAATCCCTTAACAAGGAAGAAACAATCGAGTTCTTAAAAAAAGTGAATGTGTCTTTTGTCGCCATTGACGAAGCGCATTGTATTTCTGAGTGGGGACATGACTTTCGTCCGGAGTATCGCAGAATAAAATCCATGATCCAAAACCTGGGAGACATGCCGGTAATTGCACTTACTGCTACTGCTACTCCGAAAGTACAGATCGATATTCAGAAAAATCTACAGATGGAGGATGCCGATGTGTTTATGTCATCCTTCAACAGAAAAAATCTCTACTATGAAGTTCGTCCTAAAAAAGAGACGAAGAAACAACTGATAAAATTCGTAAAGGAACACAAAGGAAAATCCGGTATAATTTATTGCCTCAGCCGCAAGAAGGTTGAAGAGATCGCGCAGCTTCTGCGCGTTAACGGATTCAAGGCCGCGCCTTATCACGCCGGATTGGATCCCGGCGTGAGAATGAAAAATCAGGACGACTTTCTTAACGAAGAAACCGATATCATCGTTGCTACCATTGCCTTTGGAATGGGGATAGATAAACCCGATGTTCGTTTTGTTGTGCACTATGATGTCCCCAAGTCGCTGGAAGGATATTATCAGGAGACGGGACGTTCAGGCCGCGATGGTCTTGAAGGACTGTGCCTGATGTTCTACAGTCACAATGACCTGAACAAACTC
>JBBDXJ010000183.1:0-3776 GCA_040902445.1 Cyclobacteriaceae bacterium
TGGTATGGGCAGGAGTCCGGCGGCTTTCATGGCGGCCACTCTTTCGGAAATGGTCCCACTTTTATTTCCCGGACATATTCTCGCCAGATCCAAACCATCTTCTCCCGTCCGCGCTCCCCTTCTGAAAGCAGAAAGATTTACGATGGGCACAATAGTCACCTTTCCCTGTGTAAGAATCTCCGGTACAGTTTGGATCAATCTGCTTGCCGCAGCAATCGGTTCATATTCATCACCATGTACCCCCGCAAGGATTAGCAGATGGCTGCCCGCCTTTTTTCCCTGGAGAGTAGTGTACTGAACATGTTCAAAATTAAAGTCTGCCATTAACTTTCTTTTTACTACTCAAATATTGCGTTATACCGCTGTCACCATGGATGGAATCACTGATACACAAGGCCATTCATATCTCCAATTCCATCAGGATCAAACCTTCTCAAAATATTGCATCAAATGACTTTTCATTTTATTCCGGAACTCTTCCGGTGTGCCGTTTTGTAGAATTCCCAACAATACCCTGTGCGACGCGTAATCTTTCGTTCTCACCTGGCTTCGCACATGCAGACCATTGTTGACATAATCAAATACCGGAAGCAACATCTTCTGAAATTGAAGAATGGTGGTATTATCCGACATCTTGTACAACATGGAATGAAATTCAACATCGATCTTCACCCTTTCAACCTTGTTCTTTGTCCTTTCCTCACGCTCAACGATCTCCGCCAGACGCAATAACTTTTCGTCACTTTTCTTAATAAACAAAATATCTGCAATACCCATTTCCAGCACGAGACGCAACTCAAATATTTCCTTCATGGTATCCCCATCCAACAGATGAGGATCCAATACCCTTTTGATATTGCATAGAACATCAGGGCGTGTAATGATCATGCCCCTGTTTTTTCTGGAATCAATGAGTCCAAGGAGTTTAAGCCGCGTTAAGGCCTCCCGTATAGCCGTTCTGCTGACACCCATAGCTTTCGCCAGTTCAACTTCTTTTGGAATAGCATCTCCCGGCTGAAGGTTTTCATTGGTAAAAAAATTCCTGAGATTGATTTCAACCTTATCAACAGTGGTTAAATATTCAACGGATTTTAATCTTTCCACCAGGCCTTCCTCGTTCATCATTATCAATTTATATTTGCTTAATGGCTCACGCTATTTTTCACATACCGGTCTTTTGCTTCACGGCAATTTCTAAAATATATATGACCGTGGGAACCCAAAATCAATGCGGTTATACAATAATACGTTTAAATTTTAATAAGCCATACATATTTTTACGCGTGCCGTCCCAGCCTTAAATTGAAGCCGACTCTCGCATACAATGGCCATCCCTAGCCGGGAATCCTTGCTAAGTAAAATAAAATTTTGTTATTGCACTTCTTTTTTTAAATTTACTATAAGTCATACATATTAAAGAGGCCCGCTCATGAAAATGGCATTATTAAGTAAGAGGGTGCACCCGTATTTTCTATTCGACAAACCACGTTAACGTTAAACTCATGAATCGGGCAAAACCCTGGATATTAAGTTCGGATCCCCTAAGGCAAATTATGAAGACAAGCATACTATTAACGGTTGGCCTGTTGCTCCTCACCCATGGTTTATCCGTGGCGCAAAACGATACCCGATTAATCAGAAACACACAGGAAGGAAAACTTACTTCCGACGGCCTCTGGATATCCGATGATGTTCAGGAAATAACCGGCCTGAACAAGATGGGGCCATTTGTTCGTTTGAGTGATGGGAGCATCCTGACCATAGATACAACCACAACCTTTATCAGTAAAGATGAAGGGAAAACGTGGACAGAATATCCGGTTTTCAAAGAACCGGACAAATTCTCTATTTCAAAGGAACGCGCGTTAATCCGCACCCGGAGCGGGGTAATCATCCTCGCCTTCATCAACATGGAGGAAGTAGGAAAATTTGAATGGCAGGCAGACATTATGGATTTTCCGGCGGAAAAAGCAATTGCTCCAACGTATGCCATTCGCAGCCTGGACAATGGAAAGACGTGGCAGGATTTACAAAAACTCCATAATGACTGGACCGGTGCTATTCGCGATATCATAGAAACACGCGATGGCAGCGTCGTCTTTACTTCCATGATGATGCGCCATAATCCCGGGCGACATTCGGTGGTGACCTACACCTCAAAAGACGACGGCAAGCGCTGGGTTCGCAGCAATGTGATCGATCTCGGTGGTATTGGCCATCACGGAGGCGTTACTGAATCAACGATCGAGCAACTCAGGGACGGGCGTCTATGGATGTTGATGCGCACTAACTGGGGAAAATTCTGGGAAGCGTATTCTCCTGATGAAGGTTTGACATGGAAAAATTTCAAACCGACAGACATTGATGCCAGCGCTGCACCAGGATTATTGAAAAGATTGCAAAGTGGTCGCCTCGTTTTAGTGTGGAACCGCGTCTATGCCGAAGGGAAAACTGAATACCCTGCAAAAGGTGGCGATGGACAATGGTCTGAAGTGCCCGCCAGCTGGAATCGTGAAGACCTGTCAATTATGTTTTCCAACGATGAAGGAAAAAGCTGGAGTCCGCCCCGGGTATTTTCGAAAATTGTAAAACAAGGAACAGCGCGCGAGACCTTACTGGGATTGTCGTATCCATATTTTTTCGAGGCAAAACCAGGAGAAATCTGGATAACAACAATGTTTGGCGGACTGAGATGCAAACTTTATGAAAAGGATTTCATTGCAGCGCAGCCAGACTCTCTTGTCATTGTAGCTTTTGGAAATTCCATCACGGCAACGCGGAAAACAATAAACCAGGTTTTCGCGCAAAGGTTACCTGGCCTGCTGGCGGAGAAAGAAGTCTATGCAAAGGTGATCAATTCCGGCGTAGGGGGAAGTCATACAGGCCGTCTGTCCGATAACAATCTTCATAAAGTCCGCCACGCCTCAGACCGGTTTGAATCTGATGTCTTGTCGCATCAACCCGATGCGGTGATCATAAGCTTTGGCACCAATGACTCGTTTATTGACAGTCGTAAAGCCAGCGGGCAATCCAGAATTTCTTTGAAAGATTACGAGAAGAACCTTACTCATTTCATTGAAACCCTTCAGAATAGAAAGATCCGGGTAATACTCATTGCGCCAGGCCCTTTTGTAAAAGAGTATGAAGGTTTTCAAAATGAACGGTTGTTACAATATATACAGGTAGTAAGAAAATTGGCAAAAAAATATAGAACGGGATTGGTAGATAACTCTAATGAATTCAATAAGTATACTGCCGATACGGGCGAGTCCGTTGATGCGCTGATGTTGGATGCATCACATCCGAATGATAAAGGCCATAAAATAATCGCTGATAATCTGGTGAAGGAGATCGTCAGGGTTATGGCAGTTACCTACGAGTAGCTCACATCTGTCCAAAATGGAATATTTCTTAATGACATTACTAGAAGTTTGGCAGAGAACATTTAGATATACTGGATCTTAAACCTTATTACCTTCATAACACATGGATTAAAACTTACACCGACCTTATTAGCTTATTATAGCACAAGTGAAATCAAGGCACAACAGTGGATGCGTTCAGCAGAAAGGTAATTCCTGCTGGTCCTTTTTCGAGACCTCAACTAAATATCACGGATTTTAAGTTTTTCCCCGGACGAACAATGGATTCAACAACAATCAACATGCAACTTAAAGCACTACTATTCATTCCGCTGTTACTCACTGCCTCTGGTCTAAACACTGCCGATAATAACGGTAAGATGAGGATACAGCACCAGAAAGCGTTGGTTAAGA
>JBBDXJ010000184.1:0-25444 GCA_040902445.1 Cyclobacteriaceae bacterium
GAAGTTTGCGCCCTGATTTCAGAGGAAAACGAATCTTTCGTGGATCTCAATAATGAAGGAAAATATGTGATCGCCATCGATCCGCTCGATGGAAGCTCGAACATAGATGCGAACGTGGCCATCGGCACCATCTTTTCGGTTTACCGTAGAAAAAGCAAAGAGGGGACTCCTATCCAGATTGAAGATATTTTACAAAAAGGATTCGAACAAGTGGCGGCCGGGTATGTGCTGTATGGCTCCTCGACGATGCTCGTTTATACCACCGGCCATGGAGTAAACGGCTTCACTTATGAGCCAGGTCTGGGTGAATACTTTCTTTCTCATCCGCAAATGGCGATTCCGGAGAACGGAAAAACATACTCGGTTAACGAGGGTAACTACAATTCATTTTCTCCTTCCGTCAAATCCTACCTCGAATATTGTAGAAGCCAATATTACACCGCACGGTATATCGGTTCCCTTGTCGCCGATTTTCACCGCAACCTTCTAAAGGGCGGCATATACATCTATCCCGCTACGGAAAAAGATCGGGGAGGCAAGTTAAGGTTAATGTACGAGTGCAATGCGCTTGCCTTCCTTGCGGAAGAAGCGGGAGGCAAAGCCACTGACGGCCACCGCAGAATACTTGAGATAGAACCTCAATCGCTTCACCAACGGACTCCGTTTTATGTGGGATCCAGGCACATGGTCGAGCGGGCGTGTGGCGTGATTGGGTTTTAATAAACCGGATGCAATCATGCACGTAGGCACCTGGGTACCGTCCTACGCAAGCAAATTAATTCCGCGGATGAACCGTATGAAATAGGGAGTGCTTGCCAAGGTGTGCATCCCGAAAAAAATGACTAAACGGACACCTGGCAAGCTCTCCCCGTTAGCGAGGTTCTATTGAATAAATGTGAAATGCCTATGCAGACATACCTTTCTTTCTGGACTTCTTCGCAGGAGCGTCAGGGTCATCAACTGCTTTTTCCGCTTTCTTCTTCTGGCCAGAGTCTTCACTCTGCCCCTGCCCTTCCTTTATCTCAGTCTTCTCGCCCTTGTGCTCCTTTATTCCCTGAAACTGTCTTGCCATTTGCGAATCGTAAACGATGAGGTTTCGTTCTTTGGGATTGGCTTCCAGGAACATCTTTTCATCCTGCCCGTCGCGCTGAAAGGTTACCTGTTGAATGTTTCCTTTCTCCAGCGATTTGATCAGATCCTTCCTCTGGTCCGGGTTTGCCGATTCTTTCACCGGGTGCCGGTCAAGTGCTTTCTCAAGATCATAGCCCCAGGCGGTGTGATACTTCTGGACTTTGTTACTCCCGTTTTCCTCCTTTTGGTCGAAGTTGAGTTGAAGCCAGGCTTCATAGGGATTTCCTTCCTTGTCACTAAGCTTCTTATGGACTGCCCGGCCATCGAGTAGGTTATACGCTTCCTTGGCCGTTACTCCGTTCCCCTTGTTGATGTAAAAGGTTTGTGACCGTTCCTTTTCCGGGTCGTCATTCTTCAGGGAGGCCTGGTAGCTATTCAGAAAGTACATGTCACTTTGCTTGGACTTTGAGAAGTCAAGCGAAAAGTCAACCACATCTTTTTGTCCGCCTTTTGAAAACTCCGCCTGGATGGGGAGTTTAAACTGTTCACTTTGCTGCCGGATGTTCTTTTCCAGTTCAGCATGCAATTTGTCGCCAAATCCCAGATAGAAAAGGCGTTCTTTCAAGTACTCTGCATTTTGTTCATTCATGATTGATAACTTTCTAGATTTTGAAAAATTCGATTAAAACGCTCTGCCCCTTCCCTTACGTCGTCCTGGCAGGCCCTCCATAATTTTACCGGCGGTTCTTTCCCTGCCATTCTTATCCAATCCCAACACTTTGTTATTGGCCGTGTAAAAGTCAATTCCATTTCTGCGCGGAGCGGCCTGGACAAAGGCATGGATCTCCTTGCCGTTCCTTAGCAATGTTACGGGCTCGGCATTTCCCTGGTATAAAGCGCTGACAATGGTGCTTAACCGTTTTGGATCCTGTATTTCCCTGATAGGATGTTTATTCAGCAAGACACCCACCAAATAACCGCGGTCATTGATCTTCACCTGGTCCACTTTATAATTCCCGTGGACATCTCTTGCATTGAAATCCATCTGAAACCATGCGGTGGAAAGTTTACTGGTTTTCTGATCCAGAATTAACTTATGGACCGCGCGGCTATTCAGCAGATTAAATGCCTCGGGGAGCGTAAAGTCATTATTGAAAGAAATCCTGAAGAGTTGTGTTTTTGCCGGATCATTCTTCAGCGTGGCCTGGTAAGCATACGCATGGTACATATCCTGTCTTTCATATTTTTTAAAAAATATGCCATACAAAACGTCTTCCATTTTACCCTTCTGGGAAACCCGCATGGCTCCTTCCGTTTGAAACTTATCGGGATCCAGTCTAAGCTTATCCGCTATTTCCTTTTCGGGAATATTTTTAAAGCCCAGACCCGACAGTTCTTCTTTGATGTATTCCAGGTTCTGCTCTACCATAGCTTTAACTTTATTAACCCTAGGGAATGCGCACCGTTTGTGCCTTCATGATTTTGCGGTTCTTAACAGCAAGTCGGAGGTGCCTGCCGCCGTCCTTTTCGATCAACTCAATCACCAGGAGCTTGGCATCGGGAATGGTGAATTTCGGAATGGCATAAACAATATCTCGCGTGGTCCTTCCCTCGAATATTCTATCATTTCCGAAACGATACGAAGGGATCTTTTCAACCTCCTGCGAAGCCGTGCGTGAGATCTTCTGTTTGTCTTTTACAAAAAACCGGAGCATATCCGTATGATAAGGGATGTTTGATCTGTTCGCGACCTTAAAGTGAAAGAACATTATGTTATCCTCTATATAGATTCCGCGCAGACCAAGGTTCATATCGTATTTGGAAGTGCTTTTCAGGCCTCCTCTTTCCTGCTGATCGATAATTACCTGGCAGTAGATGTGCATTTCAGAGGTGGTCATTCCGGACTGAAAGATCAATGGATGTGACAGTTTGCTCCGGTTTATTTTCCCGGACTGTGTTGCCTGATAAGTGAACGTTAACGGATGATCCGAGTATTGAACCAGAAAATGATGCAGGTTCCCATCAGCCGTGATCACGGTCAGGTTCGTTTCTTTAAAATTCATTTTGCCCGCTTTCAGTTGAAGAACATTGTTGACACCTCTTGCTTTTTGTGCCAGCACATCGGGACTACCCCGGTCAACCGAGGTAATGATTGCGGGAAAAACAATGCTGGAAGTTTTGTTGAATGTCACTTCAACATTGCTGAGTTGAACATTGGCCTGACCGTTGCCATTGATTACAAGCAGCATAAGGAAAAACGCAAGCAGGATCCTGAAGTACAGGATGTTTAAAAAGTGGATCATGGTTTTAGTTGTTTATGAATTGATGAATATTGATTGTATCTGTTCATGAAGATCTCATGTGCTTCACATGCATCAGGAATAAATTATTGATTTAACTGATTGCTATCCTTTAGCAGGATCTGGTACCCGGCTTTCACCGTTATCCTGATGAGTTTGGCTTTCTTTCCAAACAGACCTTTCGCAGCTTCAAGGCCAGCGGTTGCAGCCTGCACTTCCAGGGAATTATCCATGGAGTAAAGTTGCAGGTCCTGGATGGATTGACCGGTTGCTTCCTTGGCTGCATCGCGCGTGATGGCGCCCGGAATATAGATTCCTTCCATGCCGTCAAGGTCATAGGCGGATAATGATACCGGGAATAAAGCATTCCGATCCCGGATGGAGTTGATGGCGATGTTCAGGCGCTCACCGTTTAAAGAACAGACGCCGTAGAGAAACTGATCTTTCTCAACGAGCTTGCCATTGATGTAGATGTCAGAGAGGAGCCGCATTTTAATGCTGGAGCCCGCGACAACTGTCTGGGTATTATGGATGACGGCTTCTATGGCATTACTTTCATATGGTGACCGGACATCATTATCATCCAGCCCGTAAAATCCGTTCCTGAAAGGCCGCACACTAACAGCCTGGTCAGAAATCATCAAGCTATCGGGAAGGGTTACTGGCAAACCGGTTCTGCGGTTTTCAATCAATGCGATGTTGTCATCACCGGTGGTGGACTGGACAGGAAAAACTCGCTCCTTATGCAGTATACTTTGGCTTCGGATCTTTTCCTTTACCCGTTCAGGATGCTGAATATCCAGGATCTTTTCCAGCACGCCGTCGATCTGGCGCATTTCAGGATCGTTCACATCACCTTGCTCCATGAGCGCCATCATCCTTTCAAGTCGGTCGATATCCTCACTCATCCCGAGATCCTGAACACTCCGTTTTTCGCTTTCCGATGGGGACGTGTCAGCCCTTCTCATACCGGATGCCGGATCATCCTCTCGGTCCAGTTGCAGCGCAAGCTGTTCCAGTTTGCGGTTGACCATGGCTTCATGCTGATCAATCTCTTCGGCCCCGCCCTTATCGCCCAGGGATGTGATCAGCTTACTTTGGAAATTCATAGCGGGCAGCGTATCCCGATTTCCCTTTAATGGGCTGACCACATAGTACGGATCATTTCTTCTGGCCTCCTGGTATTTCAGCGAATCGCGTTTGGATTGTTCATACAGGGCAAACTTATCCCACAGCTCGACCTCTTTGGAAAAATGCGCACCGGGGAGCTCAGGGTTGAATCCGGAGTGTTCCACTTCATGCGCCTGAACAGGATTTACCTGACCTCCTCCCAGCGCCCAGAAGATCATCGTGACAAAAGGCAATATCAGCAGCGGTAATACCATGTAAAACCTGCGCTGCATCAAGAATTTTTGAGAATGGCGTTTCATAATATTTAGCGTTTAAATGTTTTAGTGTTTATTGTTTAGTGAAAGCGTTAATCCTGATCAGCGTAAATGCTTAGAAGAAAGTCGAAACTGTCCAGGAGGCCTGCCCTCCCCTGAAGTATTTCGTTATAGAGGGTTCTGCCTTCTGGAGATTGCTTCAAACTGTCCATCATCCTGCGGAACCGGATCAGTTTTGCGTATTCCTCCGGGGTCATAATAAGTTCGGTTCCGATTCCGGGAGTTACCGCAGGAGATTCAATAGCGTGCGGAAAAACTGAAGCATTCACTGAAGTGACCTTGAAAGAATTGATGACCAGCATGAGGCTGATGCCACCCATGAGCAGTCCAAACAGAAGGAGTGAAATTTTTTTTCCCTGCGGCGACAGCTTTTCACTTTGCGTGCCCAGCCAGTCAGCCAGTTTGCGTTGAGATTTAAGAATGGCCGTGTATAGGATTTCAAGGATGCCGGTGGACTTTCCTTCCCCGGGGTTATCTTCCTTTTTAATTTTCCTGAATAGTTTCATAAGATTTTGATTTATCGGTTCTCGGTTTTGATGTCTTTATTTTCAAGGGTATTCCATTTCTCGATAAGAAACCCATGTGAATTATTATCCGACCTGGCGACGTTGCGTAAGTACCCTTCCGTGATCAGATTGCGGATCACAATGGAAGTCGCCCGGATGATTCGCTGTCTTGAATAGCAGCGGAAGTAATAAGGATAGTGGTCCAGGTTTATTTGTATACTGTCCACTTCAACATCCTGGCTGATGTTTCCTGAGATGATGTTGGAATAATAGCGTCCTTCCTTCAGGTTATCATATTGACGTTTAGCGGAAGCATCGGCCAGGTACATCGCCTTGCCAACATTCGCCTGGATCATCTTGTCATCCGGGTCGAGGGTAAAAAAATAATGGTGAAACATCTTTATATGATCACGCGCTTCCACGGGAATATTATCTTTTCGTTCCGCTGACCATGCTTCCAGTGCCTTACCGTTGGAGAGTATGTAGACTCTTTCCTGTGACCGGATCACCAGTTGAAAGCTCTTGTACACGGTAAAGCAGCAAATGAATCCGCAGGTAAGGATCAATACGATTGAAAACAGGCGGATGTGCTTGAATGCGGAGTCAATATTTTTGAGTTGCCGGAACATCTGTTATGTTTCTTATGATTTGTTTCCTGATAGTTTATCGTGCATGAAGTCCGCTTTCGGACTCACGGCACTTCCATGCGCTGTCTGTGTATTGGGTGGCGATGAAGAAGGCGCGGTAAATAATTTCGCTGCTACGGCCGCACTTCCTGCCGATGCAGCAACCATCGAACTTGCCGTACCCGTAAAGACGTTGGATGATTTGTAGAGTAATACATTGGCTCCTCCTGCGTGGACAATGTAATTCGCCACGGAAGGCACTGTAAAATATCCAACGATCCCGATGATCAGAAAGATGATGTATCCGGTGTCAGAAGAACTAAAGAAAGTATCACCATAGAGCTGGATTTGCTCAATGTCAATGCGGAGCATGTTCTCCTGGATCCTGGCGATGATGCTACCGAAGATGTTGGCCACCGGAAGCCAGAGAAAAACATTGATATACCGGGCGATCCAGACCGTAAGCGTATTTTGCAATCCATCGAACACAGACAGTCCGAAGACTAGGGGTCCGAGGATAGCCAGGACGATGAGGTAAAACGTTCGCAACGTGTTAATGCAAAGCGCCGCGGCCTCGTAGACGATCTGAAGAATTTCGGACATCCATTGTTTCATGGCATTTTTAATGCTGTAGGCGGTTTTGGCCATGAGGAACTGCATTCCGTTGGTCAGCATATCAAGCCCGCTTTCCTCCTCTCCTTCCGGATGTGCATACTTGTACCATTTGGCATGGGTGCCTTCATCGCCGTAGATCTGCCAGGTCGCGGTTTTTTTGATGGCGTCTTCCTTCATTTCCAGCAAATAGGCGATGGCATTGTTCGAGTTCTTTACCATCGCCGCGGTTCCTGTCACGGTGGGTTTAAGTATCCCGTTCATGACGGCGAGCACATACGGAAATAACAGGATAGCCAGCCCCAGCGCGAACGGACGCAGGAGCGGATAAAAATCAATAGGCTCGGCATTGGCAATACTTCGCCACACACGGGAGCCTATATACCAGAGCGCGGCAAATGCTGCCAGGCCGCGCCCGATGCCGATGAGCTGGTTGCAGAGCGGGATCATCTCGGTGTAGAGTTGATCCAGCACACTTTGCAGGCTATTAATTTCGCCGGTAAACTGCTGCGCTTCGGAAATTTTTGGAAACAGGATTCCTGTGACCGTAAAAATCACGGCCTTATAAAAATATCTTTTCATACTATCGTTGATTTATGGCCCTGGTTCATAAAGCTTTTGCGTGGTGTTAACATCCCGGTTTGATTTCGCCCTTTGCACGATCAATACTCCTGTGGAATTATTAAAATGTATCAGGAAGGAAACTTTCTCCTCCATGGAATAAAATATCCTGTCAATAGCCTGAAGCCTTTCCTGATCACTCATCCGCAGTTTGGAAGCTGTGATGACCATCAGCAGCTCATCCAGGTTGCGGAGACTTTGTTTGATCAGGTAGCTGTAAACATTTCCGATATATTTGATTTCTCTCAACGTGAGATTGGTATCGTTTCTGAACCGGTCAAACGCCCTCTTGTATTCCTTGACCAGAAATTTCTGATAGCGAATTATTTCAGGAATACGGCGATAATTTTTGACCGCCGGGCTAACCATATACAACCCATCCAGAAAAACCTGGTGTATACTAAAATTCCCTTCGGCAATATCCCTGACAGTATTGTAACCCTTGCTCAGGACTTTATACCCCTTGTACATATTGTCAAGGATCGCTTCCAGCTGGCGAAGCTTTTCATAGTTGAGCATGAGCTGGGTTGCCTCCTGCGTCTGCGCCCGAACTTTGCCGGGGAAGCACATACACAAGAAGGCCATTATCGCTATGAAGACTATTTTCATTGCATTCATATTTATTTCCCTGTATGCAGATCCGACAATGTTTTCACCTGATGTTTTTCCTTCGCCCTTTCCAGGCAAAGCAACCTTGTACCTCCCGCGAAATCCTGCGTGAACGAATACTTCTCCAGCATACCGAGGTACACGCTATCCAGTCTCTGCAGACGCTCATCATCATTCATTTCTGTTTCACCAGCAGTGATGATGACCTCAAGTTCGTCGAGGGACCCGGTACACTCCCGGAGCATGTTTACGTATACTGCCTGGATGTAGCGGATCTCCTCCACAGTGAGGTTTTCATCTCCCCGGCAATCTTCATTTAGTTCGCGGAAGACAATTTTGATGTGATGGTGATATAAAAGGATATCGTCCACCTTCGGCGAGTTCCTGACCACCGGGCTTACCTGCTTTAGTGAGTTGAGATAACCCTTGTCAAGATCAAAGGCACCGTTCTTGATATCGCTAACGGCATTAAGCCCATGACCTGCGATCTCATATCCCTTCTTCAGGTACTTGAAATAAATCTTCAATGCAGCGATCTGCTTGATCAGGTATTCGGTTTGCGTCTTTTTCTGTTTAAAGAATTCCTTAACCTTCGGCACCTGCGCTTGAGCCAGGAGACAGCCACCGACAAAAAGCATTACTATCAGAATTGTTTTCATCTTGATTCCTATTTAAACTCTAATCCCTTTTAAACTCTGATCCCTCGTTTTTTTCCCATCACCATTCGGTTTGCCTGTTCACGGTCCGGTATCTCCGAATTCCGCTCAATCGGAATCTCCTTAATCTTGACCGGACCATACTCATTGCCATGCTGGATATCCATTTTCAAAACTTTGAATCCGCCTGGCTCGGAAAAATCAGTGTAAAAGTTGCACCGGACATACGGACCTTTGGTATCGGTCCAATGCGAGTAGGTGGTTAGGTTTAACGGTCCGATCTTTCTTTTTTCCTCGTAGCACTGAAAGACGTGTTTGATCAGGTTATCCTTCAGCTTATCGTAGAATCCAAAGGATGAATGAAAATTTCCATCATAGCCCTTGCGGCGCATCAGGTCCGAAAACGTGTTGATATGTTCGAGTGTTCGCTGCATCCTGGCTCTCTCTACTGTTCGACACGTTTCAGAAGGTCACAGATCTCAACCATTTCACCGTGCAGTTCCGCGGCAATGCGCTGCAACCGTCCCAATTCATCCAGGATATCCTGTTTATCAAAGGACTTGAGTCCTCGTGCCGAGATCTTTTCCCGGATCAGGAGAAGCTGACTGAGCGGTGCGGCCAGCTTGAAGTTCACAGCCACGACCGCACCCATGTGTTGCAATACATTGTTTTCCAGCTCATTCATAACGAAGTATTATAGGCCATATAATCTTCTCACCCTTTCAATCTCATACTGTCCTTTAGCCCGGTTAAGGCTTAACTGCCCCGTCTTCATATTGAATTCCAAGAGGTCAAGAAAATTCTGCTCGATCCGCGCTCCCGCCCGCATGATAATGGCCAGGCGTTCGGCATCGGTCATCTGTGTCCTGAAGGAATTGATGACCATGAGTATCTGATCGAGGTTTCTGACGCTATCGTTCAGGATCCCTTTATACACCCGATACATATAATCAATCTCGGCCCCGGTAAAATGCTTGTCCTGCTTTACCATATTCCATGCGCGTTTGTATTGCTCAACAATCCGGACCTGCCGGTCCATGATTTCGCGAATGCGCTTATAGGCAGTCAGTGTATTCTTTACCTTCCAGAGCTCATCATAGTACTTCTTATACAGGTCCCTGTGTTTTCTCGTCCATTCGGCGATCCCGGTGAGCTTGAGCTGAGAGAGCTTGTTCTCCAGGACCTTCTGCGCGTTCTGCAGCCAAATGACCTTGTTCTGAAGGCGCTGGATCATCAGGTCTACCGCTTTTATCACTTTCTTTACGCCTTCCTTAATGATCATGGCGATCGGAATTCCGGCTTGCAGCTCCTGCTGTTTGAGTGGCGTTGCTGTGATGCACACGGCTGTCAGCAGCACGATCAACAAAGCTTTCTTTATTGGTTTCATAAATTTGTCATTTTACTCCTCTCACCTAAGCGGATATCATTGGCCAGTGCCGCGATCCCTTTCCGGATATCGCCGCGCCATTTCTTTGTATAGGCCTGTACCTGGATCTTTTCAGACTCTTCGGTGGTATAGGCCAGGTATTCCTCAAGGGAGACTTCCGTTGCGTATACTTTGGACAGAACGCCTCCCAGGCTTATAAAAACCTCCTTATACTTTCTTGCAGGGTCGTTGCTCTTGTTGATTGAAAGCACAAGGGCTTTCTCCTTTTCGGTAAGTCCGAGGAGCTCCTGTATCTGGTCAAACTTGTTCTGATACTTGCTTTGATCGAGAAGGATCTTGCAGTCGGAGTTATTGATGATGGCTTGCTTGACGATGGGCGACGAGATAATATCCTCCACCTCCTGGGTAACGACCACGGCTTCCCCGTAAAACTTGCGGACCGTCTTGAACAAATACTTGATATATTCGGCCATGCCCTCTTTCGCAATGGCCTTCCATGCCTCCTCGATCAGGATCATCTTCCGGATGCCTTTCAGCTTGCGCATCTTGGAAATAAACACTTCCATGATGATAATGGTCACGACCGGGAAAAGGATGGGGTGGTCCTTGATATTATCCAGTTCAAACACGATAAAGCGTTCCCTCAAGAGATCGAGGTTTTCAGTGGCGTTCAGGAGGTAGTCAAATTCACCGCCTTTATAGTAAGGCCGTAGCACATAGAGGAAATTCTCAACGTCGAAGTCCTTTTCCTTTACCCTGTCTGCCTTCAGTATCGTTACAAACTCATCGCGCAGAAATTCATAATAGGAGTTGAAGCAGGGAAAAATAGAAGGATCGACACCTAGCCGATCATAGTAGAGCTGCAGGGAAATTGACAAAGCCACATACTCCGAGCGGTTGAAGGATTCATCGTCTTTCTTCCAGAGAGCAAGCAAAAGCGTTTTAATACTTTCCTTTTTCTCCGTGTCCAGGGAATCCCCGACCGCAATATAGAAGGGATTGAATTTTATGGGATTAAATTCATCGTAAGTGAAGTAATATCCATTCACCAAATCACATAGTCCTTTGTAGGAATGGCCTACGTCCACAAGCACGATATGTGTGCCTTGCTCATAATATGATCGGACCATGTGATTGGTGAAGAATGATTTTCCGCTTCCGGATGGACCAAGAATGAACTTGTTCCTGTTGGTACAGATTCCTTTTTTGACAGGCTCATCTGAGATATCCACCTGGATGGGCTTTCCGGTTGACCGGTCGCCAAGGCGAATACCCACGGGACTTAAGGAGGAACGGTAACAGGTTTCAAGATTCAGAAAACAGGCAGCCTGTTCGGCAAATGTGTCGAAGGTGTCGTTCACAGGAAAGTCAGCTTCGTTGCCGGGAATTCCTGCCCAGAAGATCTGCGGCGCACCGTCGGACTCGAGTTTGGGAACGGCATCCATCTGGGCCAGGGCAGAAGACACCTGGGTTTTCAGCTCTTTAAGCTCTGATTTGTTGTCCGTCCACACCATGACGTTGAAATGGGCTTTTACCGGTTGTCGTCCGGAACCAATTGCTTCGTTCAGGAAATCATTGGTGGCATCCCGGCTGATGGAATTTTCACGCGAATAGGTGGAAAGGGATTGCAACCGGAGCCGCTTGCTTTCCAGGTACTTTATCATTTTGCCAACATCCTCGATGAAAATGTATTGGTTGTAGATGTGGTTACAGGAAAGGAGTTGTCCCAGCGGCGAAGCAAACCCAACGCTGAACTTGCTTTTATCGGTCGAGTATTTATCATAGTTTATGCGGGAACCGCACAGGGTTGGCAGATCCTCAACATCGGAGAGGGCAAAGATCTGGCAGTACTCATCGCCGATCGTAATTCCATCCTTGAAATGAATGTCTTTAATAACCGGTTGCTGCGTCTCTGACAGTAGAAAACAGTAGCGCTCCAGCAAGCCGGCCTCCTGACCGGTACCTGCCAGTTGATCATCCCCAAGCCGTTTCAGTTTGACAAAACCACTGTCGTGCAGAATACGCTCGAACTGGCCGGCGCTATCTAAAAATTCCTGGGTACGCTGTGGATTGATGGTTTCTTCTGGCACAACACTTCGCCTGGTCAGGTTTGAAAACATAGAACTGGAAACCCTGCGGTCAAGAGGTTTTTGGGTAAGCATGATATAACACCGGTGATCCAGGTACGGGCGTTCATTGAAGAACCGTTCGCTTGACCTTGAAAGAAACGAAAGGTCCGTGTTCTCAAACTCCGGCTGATGTTTTCGCGCAAAGAACCAATCCTGTTTATGAAAGACGGAGTGCCGGGGCAGAACCTTGATGGCCTTTACGAGGACATGGTGAAACGCCTCGTATTCCTGGTCCGACAAGGTGAATATTTCAGGGAGGGTAGCTTCATAGGCAATGGTAACATCGCCCTGTTTGGAAAGCATGCAGTCATACTCCACTTTGTAAACTGGAAAATTCTTGAAGAGAGGTATTGGCTGAGACATATCGTATTCCTTTACTGTGATTTATTCCAAATTATTCTCGTTATTTTCTACCTCGATTTATGCGACTCTTTCTTCAGTTGGATAAAGGTTCGCCTTGTCCTTCCGATGACGTATTCCGGGATACTGCGCCTGGCCATTTTTTTTAGCAGTCCATGCTGGCCATAGGTGTCGCTGAGCCGATAGATTCCCATAAAGAGCAGTGTTCCGAGACTGGCAATCAGGAAGAGGCATACGAATACATTCACCCCGAGGATGTAGACAATTGCAAACAGGATCAGCAGAAGAATGATACCCATTCCCAGGTATCCTATATATTGGGCCTTCAGTCCCTTGAATTCGATGGCTTTGTTAATTCCCTTATTGATCTTATACACGCTGTTCATAAGATTTATTAGATTAAATTTTGACCCGACGTTGTAAAAAATCCGACTGCACCTTCTACACTCCGAAAAATGATTTGAGAACCGTGGCAACCACGACGAGAAAAATGCAAGAGCCGAACCATGCGGCGGCGACGCGTCCGGTATCCGGATCACCACTGTTCCATTTTTGATAGACTTTGACAGCACCGATTAAACCGAGCACAGCACCGATGGCATACATGAGATCCGTTCCGGTATCGAAATAGCTTCGGACCCGCATGTTGGCTTCATTAATGCCAGCGTTGCCGTCCTGAGCAAAGGAATACAGGTGGGCCAGGCTGAAAACAATCAGAGCCAAAGAGAAGGCACGACCTTTTTTGAGAATGAAAGAGATAGAAGTGGTTTTCATATTATAGGATTTATTCTTGTATATGGTTATGAAATTATACCGTCACTGACCGGTGCCCACCACTGCCGAATCTCCTGTAGTTCGAGATCAAAATCGAATGTGGATTTCGCGGTCTGGTAGATATAAAGATTAATGGGTTCCTGATAGATAGACTCTCGCAAATGAGGATAGCGCGAGAACAGGGTTTGAAATAAAGAGCTTCCCTCCTCCTTCGCCGACTTATATTCGCCGACCAGCTCCACCAGTGTTTTGATTTCCTGAAGCAGATCTGCAACAGACCCGATCAGCATGGCCGCATTTTCAGGTGAAGGCCCTTGCTTTATGTCCGAAAACGTTTCAGGGTCGTCATTTGAGGGAAACACTTCAATTTCCCAGGCCGCATTGATAGAAGTACGTTGATTAACCGATTCCTCCTGATGTTGGATAGTGCCCATAATTCCCGGTCCAGAATCAGCAAACTCCGAAACTTCATCCGCAGGTCTTAAATTGAAGGAATGGCCCCGGAATAAGGAAGTGATTTCCTGCCGGAATAAAAGGAGGGTTGCCAGGCAGTAGTAGCTTACTACTGAAAACGAAATTACAAGGAAAAATTCCTGCCAAGAGATGGAGGTGAACATAAGCCTTCGTGTTTGTTACGAAGGCAAAGGTGCATGGCGTCAAAGAGAGATATTCACAATTCGGTCAGAATGGGGTGAATTTTTTTTAATTATTTTTTTGCATAATATTTCGTATTTCTCAACTTGATTTTCAAATCATATCAAATCAATACAAAATACTTAATGACATATACCTAGATAATGCGGAATGATTTGATTTGTTAAGAAACGACAACGTTCCATGTGGAGCAAAAAAAAGGGGGGGGGTTACATTGATCAAAGACGAATCCTTGATTTACGGCCCTTATTTTTTAGTGCGGCTTCCGTGACCGGTTTTTTTTCAGGCAATTGATTTGCTTCTGTTTTTTGAGATGTAGCTTTCTCAATACGGATGTTTAACTCATCAATCTGATGTTTGAGTTCTTTAATTACCGCTTTATCTTTAAACTCAAGGGTAAGTTCTTTCTGATAAGTTTCTGTTTTCCTTTTGTAATCACGGATGGCATCCATTGTATTCTCTATAACCTTCGGCAAGCGTTTAATTGAGTCAATAATGTAACGTCCTGCATGTGCAGGATTTTCATTCAGCTTACCATCGGCATAATTATAAATCTGACCGCTGCTGCCGGTTACATGTACTTTTAATTGCTTAGGATCGTATAAGAGTTCAAAGTCCAGGAACTTTGCAATAGGTATATCCCGTCGTTCTATGGCATTGTTATTCAGATCAAGAATTATGTCGTGTAATTGTTCTCCTGCAATTCTCCTATCTGTCACTGGAATTTTATTTATAACAATTGGTATCTTCTCCAGGTCTGTCGACCGTATAGGCTTCCAGTCTGATTCAAGGTGTGCAAGGCTATTCTCTTTTACTGCCATATCACGTTTTGTGAGGCCGATCTGGAACTCAGCTTCAGATTTGCGTTTTAAGAATACCTGGTAGCTTCGCTCCAGGTCATAGAGCTTTTTCTCCAGACGTACTTTTTCAAGCAAATCAGTATTACCACTCAGAAGCGCCACATATTCTCCGAAGTTCATTCCGCCTTCCTGATCAAAAGCCCCCTCATCAATCTTGCGCTGATCAATGGAATTGTTCTTGATCTGACTTATAAACCTCTGTTTGTTGGAAAGTATATTGAACTGGTACGAATCGAGTGACCGGTTAACAGCATAAATGTAGTTGCGCACTATATTGTCACGATACTCTTTGGATATTCTGTTCCCTTGCCGTCCGCCACGACCTGTCCGTTGTTCAAAGTCGCTGGGCCTCCACGGTATATCCAAATGATGCAGGGCAATGACACGTTCCTGCACATTAACCCCCGTACCTAATTTTTTTGTACTGCCAAGTAAAACACGCACATCACCATTGTTGACTTGCCTGAAGATCTCACTCCGCTTCTTTTTGGTATCGTGGTCATGGATGAACTGTATCTCATCAGGCTTAAGTCCATACCTTTCAACCAATATCCTTTTGATTTCCGCATAGACATTGAAGCTGTTTCCATGGGGGGTTCCAATATCACTGAAGATTAACTGAGTTCCTTTAAAAGGTTTACTATTTATATACTCATTGGCTACCGTTTCACACAATTTTCCAATTTTCCCGTCTGATTCAAAGGGATACCTGATGGGATTGATCAGCCGCATATCGATACTCATTTTCTTTGCCAGATTGGTGGCAATGAGCATAAAAGCGTTCTTTTCCTTGTCAGTGAAGTGAAGGTCAACGTATGCAGGATTTTTTGTCTTCGTAAAGTTGATCAGCTTCTGAGTATATTCCTGTTGGCTGGGTGTCGGATCGATGTTGATGACAATGTTCTCTACTTCTGGTTTTTCTACCTTAAGGTTTAGGTCTGTGACTACGTGGGTAATCTCTGCATAGAACCGGGCAAGTTCGGGCACTTTGATAAACTCCCGGTAACGTTCCTTCATTTTCAATTCATTCGTTACGGAGAACTCATACGTAGCACTTTTACGCGCATACATCTTCGCCCACGCATCAAAAGAATTGATCCTTAACTCTTCAAGTTTGCCCGGACGAAGATATTTGAATAGCAAGTACATTTCTACAAGGCTATTGCTTATAGTCGTACCTGAAAGAAATGTAGCGCCTTTGTCGCCGCCTTTCTTTTCCTGGATGGTACGAATAGCAAATTCAAGGTTAAGCGCCCGCTGGCTTCCGGAAGGATCGCCCAGGCCCGCCACCTTCTGATGGCGAGTAGTGAAGTGCAGGTTTTTATACTCCTGGCTTTCATCAACAAAAATATGATCGAAGCCCATTTTATCGAAGTCCAGGATATTATCATCCCGCCTGATCGCGGCATCCGCAATCATAATACGTGCGGAAAGGTTTTGCTTTCGCGCTTCCAGTCCCTTTAGTACACGCTTGGATAATATTCTGTTGTCCGCCAATACACTGAGGTCATCTTCCAGATTTTCCAATTCGCGTTCCATGACTTCCTTCTTTATTCTTTGTGATTGTGGCATTGCCAGAAACATATCGTGTGTCATGATTACGGCATCCCAATCATTGGCTGCAATGCTGGCAAAGATTCCCTGCCGTTTCTGTTTTGTAAAATCCTTCTGAGGATCCGGTGCCAATACCTTTGCGGTCGGATAGGCTTTAAGAAAATCAGCTGCAACATCGGCTACATTGGCTTTCATACAAAGAAGTAAAGGCTTTTGTGCTATACCCAGCCTTCTCATTTCCATCGCACCGGCGATCATAATGAGCGTCTTACCTGCACCTACTTTGTGATCTGCAATACCACCATCCTGCTGAAGTATCATCCATACCGCATCCTTCTGGTGCGAACGAGGTATAAAGTGCTTTAGCCCTGCCAATTGAAGGTGTGATCCATCGTAATTTCTCCTGACTGTGTTGTTAATGTTCCTGTTATAGAGGTTTTCAATACGCTCAGCAATGTCCTGCCTTTCATTCAAAAAAGATTCAAAATATTCTTTTACTTCGCGGATCTTCATTTCCACATTCTTCATCCCATCGGTGTCAGGCAGGTATTGTGGCGGATCTGTGTTGGGAACGCGTATCTGAAGGTAGGGCTGTGTGTCAGCCATTGCATACTCCATAATCTTGCTTCCCGCTAATTTTCCGCCATGGGTGGACGCTGCATAAGTTATTCCTTCCTCATTACTGTAACCCCGTACATTTACTAAAAACATATCCGAGGACCCCAGGTAGGTGATCTCAGTCTTCTGCTTAAAGAGATGTTCTGCAAAGCTTTCATAGATGTCCATTGGTATCCAGGGTTCACCTATGTTGATATCAATCAATTCCAGCTTAAGATACACGGGTCTGACTTCGTTAAGGCGTTCCAAATGCTTATCAATGTCTTTATCCGTAAGCCCGGTTATATCCCCGCCCTTATTCTCTTTCAGGTTTTCGAGAATTTCCATTTTCCGGACTACATTGCCACTCAGGAAACCATCTCTTGTTACATACTTTTCATCCAAAGTATTTTCAACGTCCCTGAACAATATTTCCTGGTCAATGCCTTCCCTGATGATATCTTCTTTATTTCTTTCTAATAAAGAAGTAATAAAAGGAATATCAATTCCGTTTCGTGCATTGAGTGAAAGGAGAATGGCATCTTTAAGTGTCTCCGGCTTTTCATAAGTACGTTCTATATTGTTTACCTGCCGGTGGAAAATATCCGCTTTTTCATATTGCTTACCCTGAAACCGTTCCAATGAGAGCACTTTAAAACCTTCGGCATCGAGCAGGAATAATTTTTTGTTGGAAGGATGATTGAGGTTCCCATAACGGAATACAAAGAGGTCATAACGTGCATTAAGTTCACTGCGGAGCTTTTTCATTTCATTTGGATGACCATCGAGTTCAGATTGGATAAGCCGCGTCACTGTGTTGCGCAAGCCTGTGAACAAAAAGGCTCTGTCGATGTCTCTGATTAATGGCCGAGGTTGTAAGATTTTTTCAGCGCCTTCAAAATCAACCACACTTGCTTTGCCCTGATGGATCACAATGTTGCCTCGCTTTAATAAATTATAATCAGGATGCTCTGCCGGAAGCTTGTTAAAAGATGATACGTTGGGATTTTCCTGAATCAGTACTTCTTCCCGATAGTATTGTGTGCCGAAACTTTTTGCAAACCCCTCAGTAAGGGACAGTCGGATGGACTCAGCAGTGGCGTCTTCAAGGGGAAGAACATCAAGGGATCGTCCATCGTATTGTCCGCCTGCCACCAGGATACCAAGCACATTATCCCGCTGTTCCAGATAATACCCGCTGATGTCCACTTGTACCGGTTGGTGCTTATCATTGAGCACCTGTACTTTTTCAGATGTGGTAAAAGATCTTTTTCCGGATGATATATTTTTCTTGCGTGTTTTCTTTCGGAGCAGTATAATATCGGTTACCGGATATGTACCGGCCTGTTCAAATACATTGTTGGGAAGTCGCATCGCCGTTATGAGGTCAGCATTTTTCATGAGATATTCCCGGACTTCCTTGTTGCCAGGACTGTCCATAACCCCTGATGGCGAAACAAAAGCCAGCATTCCTCCTTCCTTCAGGTTATCCAGCGATTTGACAAAGTAATAGTTATGGATACGTGTGGTTGCTTTTATTTTTACAGGTACCGCCTCCCGAAAAATCGCATCGTCAAAAACATTAATGTTACCAAATGGAATATTACTAATCACAAGGTCAAAGCTTCTATTTTTGAAATTCTCATAGCCGGAATGAATCGCTTCAATATCCGGGTGTAACATTTTCAACGCTTTAAAAGTCGTATCATCTTTTTCTATTGCTGTAATGGAAGCATCCGGAAAATGTTTCTTTAGAAGATTGATAAAATTTCCGGTACCTGCAGCCGGTTCAAGAATTGACTTTACATTGCATTTACTTTGCCTCACGGCTTCCACAATGGGAGCCGTAATAAAGTCGGGAGTATAAAAGGAAGAAAGGATGCTGTTCTTCAGACTGACCAATGCAGGTTTGTATTGATCACCAAAATGGTCCTGTAACAGTTGGTGGAATTGCCGAACTTCTTTTTCATAGCGAATATCTTCTGCACTCCAGGCCGACAGGTTATCGAGTGGCAGTAGCAATTCTTTCAGGGCACCAAATCCATGGAAGGACAACTTATCATCATAGAAAGCATCAGGCCTGAGGAGCCTCTGCATAAGGGAAAGGCCATTCCTGTACGCCTCACGCTTCGAAAACTTCTCCATCGCTTTGGCGTAATCCGTGCAGACATTCTTTCAAGGCAATCTCTTTTGACCCCAATTCATCATATCCTGCATGCATGGCATTCTCCAATTCCAGCAGGTATATATCTACACGATTGGATATAAACTCATTTTCCGGTTGTGAGCCGAGCAGTTCCTTCCGCAGGTAAGGAGGTAAATCAGACAAAGCTTCCCGGATAACTTTTGCTATGGGGAAGTCGAGATTGGATATGTCTTTTTCAGGATCGATCATAACAGCAAGCAGCGAATAGAATATCAGTCTAAATCGTTTATGAATTTTGAAAACCTTTCTTTGAGGTGATCAGGGAAACTCATTTGCCCGCTTTTGCGGATCATAGCTCCGAGGATACCCGTGAATAGTTGCTGAGTGATAAGGTTAAACATAAGCCTCCAAAGTTTGGTTTTGAAGGCAAATTATCAGCGTTTAGAATTGAATGTTCACAATTCTGTCAGAATAAGTGGTTAACTTATTTAAGAAAGGAAAGAGGTTTTGTTAAGACCCCTCGGTAGCCGTTTGTTGAAAGCAAAATAGGTTCTTTAACTATTTTGGTAGGCTGTTCAAGATTGAGTTGGCGTAATCCTGAAAGATTTTTTCTTGTTCGAGCCTGTTTTTACTCTCCTTTAATTTCAAGGACTGATACAACTCCGACTCCTCCTGATTTAAAAAATGAAGCTGAACTGCTGTGCTACGTTCGCTATCTACTGCAAAGTGTTGAAAAGTATCGAATGTTTCTCTATCCATCATCACACTTTGTGTCTGTGAATAGTGGCTACGCATCTGGTGCAGTATTTGAAATCCATGTTCGTCAATATCACCCCAATAATATATGCTTTTCATCCGCAACCAATTCACATTCTTTAAGAAACTTACGTTGAACCCGCCACCACTCCAAATTGCTATAGCAGTAGGAAGTTCTGGCAGCGTCAAAAAATTCATTTTATTCTCTGTGATCAATACCCGACTACAACCTAAGTCGATAAGTTCGAAGTCTGATAGACGAATACTCAGATCGTTAATATTACCGTAGATCTTCAATTTATCGTCAAGTATTCTAATACGTATTAAAGGTTCATCGTGATTCAAAAAGTATCTATCTGCAAATCTTCTTTGTTCCTTATTTCGGATATGATCTGGGATAAGGAAATTTAGCATTGACTGAAGCAGCGTGTTATTCTGTTCGATAAATTTTGTATGAACTTTAATGGGCAGCTGACGAATATATAGATTGGGCCTAGGCGTTTTCATAAGGTATTCGCAGACTAACAAAATTCCTTCCCAGTGTGTATCAGGTGAAGTTAATAGAAGGACATTGTCCACTATCCATTCTTTTAATTGCGGGAGGCTTCCTACCAGAAATTCATAGTTTTGTTTAAATAGTTTCCATTCTTTTTTCTTTCCTGTAGTGTGCAGATAGTCATCGATAGTCTCAAACTCAATACTATCAGGGAGTTCATGATTTCCTGTTCTTCGAAAATTTCTTCCGGACGTTTTTACAAGATAACCGATACCATTTTCGTTTTTGGAACTTGCATATAGGAGCTCGATTTCGTTTTGAAGGGCTTCAAATCGTGTCGTTACATCAGCAGACTGCACTTTGCCAATACGATCTACCTGCCTGGGGAAGAAAGATTCACCGTGGGGATGATGTTGTAACAACGGCTTCCACCATCTCAAAGCCTGCTGCTTAACTTCTTCAGGACTTATCATTTTCGGGATTTTATTGCACGCTACTATGCATAAACACGCTATTATGCCGGGTTTTCTCAACTGTGTATTCTTCCTTGGTGAAATTACTTACCTGAGAATTATTCCCATCTTTATTACTCACAAAATGGAAGGAGTTAGCATGCCCCTCGATAATATGTATTTTTTGCAATGGCGTAACGATGAGTAGTTGCAAATTTAGTTTTTTAAAAAGTTCTAACCCATAGCGTGTACTTTCATCACTTCCTCTTCCGAAAGCTTCATCGATTACTACAAACCGAAAACTGCGACTTTTACTTTCACCAAATTGCAATCCGAATTGATAAGCCAATGCGCTTGCCAATATCGTGTAGGCTAATTTCTCTTTCTGTCCACCACTTTTCCCGCCAGAGCCTTCATAAAATTCTTTTTCGGTATTATCAGCTGCGTATCGTTCACTTGCGTTAAACTCAAACCACTGCCGAACATCCGTAACCGTATTGGTCCAATCTTTGTCAATACTGTCGCCACTGGTGAAACGGTCTAATATTCTTTTTACTTGTTCATATTTTTCTTCGGTGTATAAATCCGAATTGCTACTAAAAGAGTGTGTGTAGCATTTTTTTAGTTCTTCCCGGAATAATCGAACCTCTTTGTCTGGTGTAATATCCATCAATATAGTGATATAGGTTCCCTGCGAAGCATTATATACTATTTCACGCAGGTGTTGGTTGATCGCTTTTATCTTAAACTTGATGTCTTTTTCGTGTTTTTCCAACTGGCTGTCAAACACTGCAATGCTATTAATGGTGTTCTTATTTAACTCTTCTTTAAAGCGATCTTCATGTCTTTTCAAATCTTCAGATACCAGTTTTTCAAACTTCTGCATATATTCCGTTCTGGCATCTATGCTTTCTCCTATCTCGCTATACTCAGCCTTAGAATGTTCTTTTATTTCCCTCATCTTTTTTTCAATGGACGAGCGCAGAGTGCTTAATCGGAAACGAAGCTTTTTGAGTTCTCCATTTTCTCCTTCAAATTGCTTTCTAAACTGTTCTTGTTGTTTGTCTATAGTCGGAAGAAGTAGCTGTTTGTCGACGAACTTCTCTTCAATCACCTGGAAGTATTTCTGTTGTTTACTCTGGTCGACACTTTCGATAGTACTCTCTGTTGCCTGAAGTTGGTTTTGGTATTGTTCTATCTTTTCAAGCAGTTTCCCAACCTCTTTTATTTTTTCCTCTTCTTTTAATTTGATTTCTCCAATTAAGATAATCACTTCTTCTTTTCTCTTGTGGAGAAGGGCGAGAACATCGTTGTTGTTTAATAATTCATACTGTTCCTTTTCCAGCTCATGGATTTTCGTCACATGACGTTGCCAGTCGATGCGATCATATTCTTTAAGAGAAAGCAGAAGGGAAATAGTTGTCTTTAACTCTGTATTTTTGTCCTGTTGATTTTCAATATCAGCCCGTTTCAGTTGGAAAGATTGTAGCTTAATTCCGATATCTTCAATAGCTTCTTCGAGGGCTTTTATCTTCTCTACATTGCTCCAGCCTAAAACATAATTTCGCCTGTCATCAATTCTTCTTCTGTCATCTTTTGTATGACGGATTTTTCCGCTTTTTATCAACCCTTGCTGAGTAATTCCGTAGGATACATGGTGTAATTGTGTTACGTCTGTGCAGATAAAATCACCGAAACTGCGTTGGAGGTAATTTTCGAGCCAACCATAGAAGAGTGTATCCGGTTTTATGCCGACCTTATACACGATACTGTCATTGTCGAGCTGCCTTATTACAGGAGTGAAATTGTCAATATCAGCTTCAAGATAAGTTAGCTTAATTCCCCTTCCATCCTGACTTCTAAGTACGTTATCATTTACATATTTACTAACACTTTTGTAGTAATCTTTGGGTACAAGTAGACTTATGCCGACATCACGCAGGAGTTTTTCAATTGCTCCTTCCCAAGCTATTTCATTTTCACTTACTCGTAGCAGTTCACCTGCAAAAGGGAGATGATCTTCTTCAATACGCAAATCGCTACAGAGCTGAGATCTGAAGGATACCAGCCAGCCTGGTATTTGTGTTTGCCTTTCTTTTAAAGATTTTAGTTCCTTTTGCTCATGCTGTAGTTCACTCTCATTCTTACGCAACTCGCTTACAATATTATCGCGCTTCTGTCTTAATTCAATTTCGTTGGTGCTACATGTTTCGTTTAGGAGTTTAGCCTTTGAAATATTGTTCTGAAAGTCCTTTTCGTTCTGCACGGTAACCAGCCCGCATTTATTTGTAAGTAGTTCGTGATCATCATAATCCTTCTTCTTAGCGTCTTTTTCTCTTTCGTGAATTCTTATTTCATTCTCTATCTGTTCAATTCTTTTTCCTCCATTATTATCGATGTCCTGAAGTATTCCAAATTTTTTGGTTTCCTGCTCCTCCTTTTCTTGCGTTAATCGCTTTTGAATATTCAAAGCAAGATCCATCTCGTCATGAACAGTCTCTATTGCATGTAACAGTAACTGCTTTTTTTGTATGGAGAACCATGCGGGAATCACTTCGAGCATTGCCTCTATATTATCTATTTCTCTACTTACTGTTCCATATGTGATCGAATCTTCAATTAGCGGCTTTAATATCTGATGTTGTTCCCTGGCATGCACGACAGCCGAATGTGATTTGTTCAGATCATCAAAGCGTTTGAGAAGGGCGGTTGTTTGTTCCTTTACGTCGGTACGTTCTAACATTTGCTCTCGTACAAAATCAGTCAAGCTGCTAACCGATTTCATAGACACCGTTTGGTAAAAAAGATCGATTGCTTTATCGCTATTCATTTCAAAGAGACGTCTGAAATGTTCGCTGTAATTGGTGAAATTGTCATTAAACAGTTGCACACCTTCTGTATTGCGTAACTTTTTTCTCAACTCATTAATATCAACGAAGTCGCTAAAATGTTGCGCGATTGTTAGCGGCACTGTTCCGATAACAAACAGTTTTTCGATTTTTCCTTCTTTACCGATCCAAAAAATCTGCGACAAACATATATTTTCCTGATATGCGGCATTATGAAAATTACCAGTAATAACCGAATAGGTATTATCATCTGGCCGTAAATAAACTTTCTTGGCTATTTTGGTAATCTCTTCTTTCTCCTTCTTGTATTCTCCTTTCACGTAACTTAATACGTTTCTTTCCTTACCTTCTGCCCCGGCTGCCTTGTTAAAGATTATTTTTTGATGAGGCACCAATAAACATGTGAGAGCATCCACAAGTGTGGATTTTCCTGAGCCGATATCTCCTGTAAGAAGAGCGTTATGTCCATTAGGTTGAATTTGCCAGCGCACTTTATTGAAAGTTCCCCAATTCAGCACTTCCAAGTATTGAAGCCTGAAACCTGCCATGGCTGGGTCTGCATCGGATAGAAGTTCTTCCATATTTTATAGGTCAGTCCATTGTTTTTTTCTCTGCCGCATACCTTACAAGTTTCTGTAAGGTATCATCAATTACTGCTGCATTTATAAAACCTTTGATGATTCGGTGGATCTCATAGTTATGTCCGGCATCATCTAGTTTTCTAAGGAACCCAATCTCAATTACTTTATTGATGGTCGTGATCACTTTATCTTCCTGCTTGGCTTCATCGGAAGCAGCGGGCAAAAATACTTTTGTTCTATTGATAATTTCTTGTTGCGTAATTATAGCTCTGACAGTTCCTCCCTGCGCATCCTGTTCCAGTAAATATTTCCGTAGCACGATACATAATAGAGATGTGAAGAAATTCAATTGTCGTTTTTCCGATAGTCTGGGGAGTTGTATTTCATCTTCGAATTCTTTTTGCTGCAGATAGGCATAGCCCTCACTCTTGTCTATATAAATATCCAGCCCTATGGAAAGGAAATACTTTTTAACCTCTGGCTCATACAGGAGTAAATTTTCCCAAGCCTCTTTTTGGTGGTTGTACAAAATGCCTTTCAATAGTGTTACCAGGCTTAGTGAGTATTCCTGAATCATGTTTATCTGTTAAAAATGATAAGCGGGGCTTTCAATTGATACTGCTTTCCGGTATCAATGTTCTTCACTACCAAATCCTCCGTCTTTTCGTTATTTATGTAGTGCTTGCTGTCTCCAGACGCGATCTGTATATAGCCCATTACCTCAGCTACTCCCTTAGTTGGTTCGTATAGATTCAGTAACCCAGCCAACGATACTTGAGATTTGGACCGTAATGCGGTTTTAATATTGTTACGTAAAGCTTCTATATCAACAAAAAATTGTTCAAACAGGATATTGGTATCAGCATCTGCTTTACCTTCTTCAATTGAAGTCTGTTCGAAAACTGCTTTTATCGGAGGGCTAAAAAGGGGACGCTCCATTAATAGATTAGGGCGAAATAATCCATCTATATCCATTATCATCAGCTGTGGCTCAATGTGGTCTTTGTGTTCCATCAACAGATTTTCAATCGTTTCTATACTCCGCAAAATGTGTTTGCTTTCGGAAAGGTTTCTCTGTTCTACATACTTGCGCAATTGCTCAATTAATCCGTCATTACTCCTGTTTACCTTATCACCGGCATCAACCAGATTCGTTTTTATCCGATCAACAATAGGCTCTTGTTTTATCGCCTTTATTACTGGAATCTCATTCATTTTTCCAATCAGCTCCTCTAACTCTTTTTGCATACTTTCACTCATCAGAAATTCCCAAAAGGCTTTGAAACTTTTTCCCTGGTCTGTATTCCACAGGTAGTCCTGCTGTGAGAAAATAGTGTCCAACAAGGCATCACTATCTGGAAAGCGCGGAAATTTCTTTAGTGGCACGTCGCCTCCGTTAACGC
>JBBDXJ010000185.1:0-3725 GCA_040902445.1 Cyclobacteriaceae bacterium
ACTCTCATTTCATCGGCATTTCAACCAATAAGCTGGGTTCTTTGCATACGGATGAAAAACTACTGCGCAACATCCTGATCAATTTATTGACGAACGCAATCAAATTTTCTCCTGTAAAGGAAGAGGTCTCACTCAATGTGCTGGATCAGGATACCTTTATCACTATAGAGATAAGCGATGAAGGGATTGGCATTCCGGAAAACGAAATGGAGATTATATTCGAGCCCTTCGTACGCGGAAAAGATGCCGATCAGATACAGGGAACAGGACTTGGCCTCTCCATTGTAAAAAAGGCAGTAGAACTTTTGAACGGAACCATTAAAGTAAAAAGTACAGTAGGAAAAGGCTCTGTATTTATTGTAACAATTCCCCGGCAGATGGTTTAGTTAAAATGGATAAAATAAAAGTACTTATAGCTGACGATCATCGATTGGTACGCGAGGGAATTGAGGCCATGTTTGAGCGTGTTAAAGATATGGAAGTTGTGGGGATGGTATCAACGGGCGAGGAGGCTATTAACCTGATCCGTACCAATAGACCTGACGTAGTGCTGATGGATATCATTATGCCCGGGGGTATGAACGGCATTGAAGCGACCCGTTGGATAAAAGAGATTGATGAAACTATCCGAATCATCATCGTCACTATGGAGATAAGCAAGGAATACGTTTCCGCGGGAATCAAGTCGGGAGTAGATGGCTACCTGCCGAAGGACATAGGCAAAAAAACACTTCTTGAAGCCATTCGCGCCGTTTATGCGGGTGAGCGGTATTTTAATGATGCGATCAAGAAATTAATTTTTGATGATTTTTATTCAGTCGAAAAACTTAAGAATCCAAAAAAAGCGCTTCCCAATCAGCTGACAAAAAGAGAAGGGGAGGTCCTTGCCTTGGTGGCTTCTGGAAAATCAAACAGAGATATAGCGGAAGTCCTGTTTATAAGTGTAAAAACCGTCGAAACGCATAAAACACATATTCTCATAAAACTGGGGTTGAATAACAATGCCGAGCTTATCCGGTATGCTATAAAAAATAATATAATTTCCATTTAACTTTTTCAACGCGATCCTTTTCATTGAACCAAAACCTCCTTTATTTTTTCAGTAACCTAAGATTCAAACCCATGAAAACCTATTATAGCGGAAAAGATTTTACTTCACTATTCATTCTGCTCCTGTTTATTTACTTAATTATCTATTCAGCTTTCTAGTATTCTGATCAGTTGATTTTGCAACATATCTCATTGTCAGTTCTTCACCAGTTTCCAGCTGGCGGTGCGTTCACCTGAACGCATGATGATCGTATAGACACCGGGTATCAGCATCGAAAGATCGACCTGTTGGAAAACTTCGACGGCATCATACCGGTGTAACTCCCTGCCTGCAGCATCAATCATCACCATGGAAAGTTTCCTTTCGTTTGCGGGTCTTTCAATATATAAAATATTTTTGGCGGGGTTGGGATAAAAGCTGACCAATCCCTGCAGTGTTTCATCCGATCCCGTCACAGGGGCGATCGTAAATGATTCCGACGAAGAAATACAACCTTCCAGTCCGTCAGACGTTTCGCGCCGGATGATGCGAAAGTTGGTTTTCGTTTGGGATGACCATGCGTGGGTTGTATATATGCTGGAGGGTGCAACACAGTTTAGTCAAAGACAATCAATTTCACCACAACCAGGAAATCGGGATTAGTACCGGTCACAAAGATTCCGATGTGATCTTCGCCAAAAATCACATTTTTGAAAATGGCGAGGATGGCGTTTATTTCAGAAATGAGGATCAAAAAAATTCGCCACACCGAAATAGTTTTGTAAACAATACCGTAGAGAATAATGGTACGGTTAATGGCGGATATGGATTTGTATTTAAGGGCAATGCGCAGGATGTCGTTCTCAAAGACAATATCATACGGGATACGAAAAACGGCACACAGAAGGCCGCGATTTTTATTGCAAATGGTACACCTGCCGTAAAGCAGGAGAATAATAAAATGAGCGGGCATGCACTTGGAAATGTCATTGCTGAAACAAATAATAAGTAAGGAACCTTCATTTGCGATTGGCTCGAGCCAGATCATTCATACATAATTAATTCCAATACATGTACAGACTATCTGCCTCTGTTCTCTTTGTGATTTGTATGGCTACCGCCTGCACCGATAAGTCCTTTCCGCAATACAACGGGTTGAAGGAAGATATGCTGCTTTCGAAAAGCGACTCCATTGTCTCCGATAAAATTGTTTATCACCAGGTTCGCGTCGATGAGAAAGGCCACATCCTGCCCTGGTATTCCGCTAATCCCGGCCAATCATATGATCATGTTCTGGGCCGCGTATGGAATTTCTGGAAAAATCTCGAGGTCGATTCCAACGGAATGCAATATTACATGAATCACCAGGTGTGGCAGCCAGGCCATGATAAACGCGGACTCGGCGGCGACCAACTCAACATGGCTCTTTCTTCCTGGGACCTCTACTATAATTACACCGGCGATGAATCAGTGATAGAGAATATGAGGTATATGGCGGATTACTATCTGGCAAATTCATTATCTCCGTCCACAAGCAAATGGCCTGATATTCCCTATCCCTATAACATGGATGTGGAATCCGGAATATATGATGGCGATATGATCATCGGCAAAGGTTATACACAACCAGATAAAGCGGGATCGTTTGCTTTTGAACTCATACATCTTTACAAAAAGACCGGCGAAGAAAGATATCTGAATACCGCAATTAAAATTGCAAACACCCTGGCCTCCAAAGTGCAGCCGGGCGACAACGATAATTCACCATGGCCATTCAAGGTCAATGCCGAAACCGGCGAGGTAGGCGTGCTTATTGAAAAAGCTACGTGGTATGAAGGAATGGATAAAGACCTCAGCAAGAATAAAGAAGAACAAAAAAAATCCAGCTACACTACCTTTTTTACCGGAACGTTGAACTTGTTCAGGGAATTGATCGAGATGAAAAAAGGTAACACTGCAGAGTACAAAAAGGCCTTCGACATGACTATCAACTGGTTCAAGGCTTATCCGGTCAAAACAAATAAGTGGGGGCCCTTTTTCGAGGATGTTCCCCGGTGGTCTGACACCCAGATCAATGCCATTACGTACGCGATGTTTATTATGGAAAATCCTGATCTGGATCCTCAATGGAAAGAAACAGTAAAAGGCATCTTTAAATGGGTGTACGATGAACTCGGCAACGACAAATACTCAAATTACGGAGTGGTGGTCATTGATGAACAAACCGCTTACCGAGTTCCGGGCAACAGTCACTCCGCACGCCAGGCGTCGATGGATCTGATGTATTGGGAAAAATCGGGCGATACGACCTATGCGCGCAATGCGGTGCGACAGTTAAACTGGGCGACGTATATGGTCGACGCGGATGGAAAAAACTTTTATCCCACGAATGCCATCTGGATGACCGACGGTTATGGCGATTACGTCCGTCATTACCTGCGCGCCATGGCTGCGGCACCCCAGCTCGCTCCGGATAATGCAGATCATTTGCTTCGGACCTCTTCCATTGTATCAAAGATCGAATACAAACCGGCGCGCATCACCTATACTACCTTTGATAATGCTTCAAATGAAGTCTTCCGCCTCACGGGGAAACCTTCGGAAGTACTTGTGAATGGGGAAGAATTAGACGAGGTGGAAAAAGAGGATCTTGAAGGTTGGACATGGCAAGGATTAGATAACGGCGGTATCCTAA
>JBBDXJ010000186.1:0-25169 GCA_040902445.1 Cyclobacteriaceae bacterium
GGTCTGGGGGCGGGTTGACGCGCCGGAGGTCGTGGTGGCGTATTGAGCGTTTTCAGGAACTTTACCTTATTGTAAAGTTTTACAAGGTCTATTTTGCCCGTGAAATTATTTTCGCGTGAGTTTTGAATGGTGTGTTTAAAATCCAGGCTGTCAGGCAGATCCTGAAGGTTTTTTTCGAACGCGATGGCGTCGGGAATATTCACCGGCCCGGCGCGCCAGTTATATCCGCCCTGGTAGCGGTATTCAGCGCTTAGCCAGTCCGTGATCGGAAACTTGTCAAGCGGTAGCGTGTAGTTAAGCGTCACCGTTTGATCAAAACCTTTCATACGTCCCAGATTCTTCAGGTTATTGATGACGCTGTCCTGTTTGACCTCGGTGTCTATATCGCCTTCAGGTTCATCAACGACAGCGTTGGCACGTGCATTGTATTCCACTGACAACCCGCGGGATATATTCCAGCGCATGCTGTACTGCCTGTTAAAGGTGAAATATTTCAGGTAGTTCGGCTGCGAAAAACTGAACGTTCCATAGGAGCCGGCGGAGTTGCGGTAAATCTTCTTTCCGAATGACCGGTCAAGGTCAGCACGAACGGATATGTTCGATGGCAATAAACTTATATTGAAATCCTTCAGGAATTTCAGGTACGGTGAACTGAAGGCTTTCACGTCTTTGAACGGTTCGATGCCAGTAGCTTTTGGAGAAAAATTGTAGGCTACCGACGCCCGGTGCTGGCGCAACAAAGATTCCCTGGTAAAGAAGTTCGTTTGCAAAGCTTCGCTAAACGAATAGCTGAACGAAAGATTTTCGATGTCATAAATATGCGGCGTAGCATCCTGTTTTACTTTCGTTTTTCTGACGTTGACAAAATTTAAACTCCTTCGCGTCGTCTTGTCTTGTATGAGGTCCTTGAAATTATCGGCGTCATCCTGATCAGGAAATGATTTTAATGCGGCATCAACTTTCATATCCGGGTTGGCTGGATCGTAGTTCGGATTGATCGTTGTGTTCTCATAACTGACAAACATCGGTATCTTGATCCCTGAATTACCGGGCAACAGTTTATCAATATTGACGTTTGCAGAAACATCGTAAGCAGTAGTTTGTTCGCGGGCGCGTTCGCCGATTTTCGAGCTGACAGTTCCGAATCCAAAAGCTGTGTGTCGCAACGCTCCGGTCACCGTGGCAAAATCTGCGAGCTTTGCGCTGAGCGTGGTGCTGACCGCCCACCCTGCCGTCCGGTCAAAGGCTGTCACTCGTAACTCATTTGCCCAAAGACAAATCGAATGCGAGCGCCGGTCATCGCTCTTTGGGTTTCGAACGCCAATCATCATTAACTGAACACTGCTAAGGTCTGGTCTTCCCACGATGCGAATAAGATGACGGCCTATTTGTTTAGGACCTCCTATTTGTGGATAAGATTCGGATATGGGAAAACGTTCGCGGTCACGCGCCGCTTTTAATGCGTATAGTTCATTGAGGTCAAGGTCTATTTCATTTTCTTCCGGCCAGACATCGCGATCACTGGGATTCTGGATAGTGGGATCGGAACGTATAAGCGGGACCTCTATTTCATAATAATTCTGATCAAAGTCAGTCCCTAATCTCAGGAAGCCACGCAACTCTGCGCCTTCTTCAGTGTCTGCATGGAAGAACATTTTTATTCTCCCGTAATTGAAAAGGTCCGCCCCCACATTTTTGAAAATGGCCCGTGCATCACCGTCTTTCAATTCATCCACACAGAGCTGTACAGACTGTTCGTTAAGCTGCCTGGAAATAGCAGAGGTAACATCGCGGTCTCTTCTTACGCCTGGAGGTATACGGTAGGGAGAGGTCGGCGGAGCGCCGGGAGTTGGTTCTTCCCAAACACCATTTTCTTCGAGGTTTACCACCGACACAGTGAAGTCATTGAAGTTTGGCTCCTGCTCGCCCTGGAAACCGCCACCGCGCAGATCAGCCTGGTATCTTCTCCAGCGACTTGCGATCATCCTGAAATTTGAAAAACGCAACACTACTGGCTGTTGAAAACCTGTTAGTATCATCCGCATGTAACGGATGGATTTAAACCCGCTGATATTGCCGAACTTGTTTTCAAAATCCCGAACGGGAATGCGGTAAAGATACCACTCTACACCAGGGATGTCTTTGGCATTTACTTTATCGACAATATATTCGCTGCCAATGTCAAGAAGACCTGGTTTCAGATCGATATCATATTCATAGTACTCCTCCAGTTCACTCAGCGTATTGTCAGCATTGAGATCTTCATTGTCGGGAGTTTGTGTTGCAGAGCGAGCGATGTCATCGGCAGTGGTGGTGATCGGGGAATTGCGATCAAGGCCATTGTAATATTTATATCGCTCAAGGATCTGGGCGCCGGAAGCATCAAACCCGGGATCAAAATAATGTTTAAAATCATCACCGGACGGATCGGCAAGAACAACTTCCTGTGCCCCGGGATTCAAAGCATTGATAAAGGAATCCTGGAAATACGCCGCTTCCTTGCCGGAGGGAAGTCCATCGAGTCCGACGTCCTGATTGGCGCGCGAAGAGGGCTCAATGTCGAAGGCATTGGTTAAATACTGCTGATTGGAGACGTAACCCCATTCATTCGGAGACGCGGCGGTAGGAAGATTGCCATCGGCGGGCAACCCGTTTTCAAATGCGTGCTTCGAATCACGGGCTACATCTTCTGAAATACTCCCCAGTTGTAATATCAGTTTTCCGCCGGTGGTGTTGTTTACCCCTGTGCTTTTTCCTTCAACAATTACTTTCCCATATTCACCGCCAAGAAAGGGATTCATGAGCCAGAATTCAACGTACTCGATATTGGCCTTATCAAAATCCACTTCGGTGCGTATAGCCGAAGTGATACCTGCCCAGTTGGTAGTCGGATCATCAGCAAGCAAACCTGTATTCGTCAGATTAGTATTGTAATTATATTGCCCTCTTTCAAGCGGATAATACGCGATGTCGAAAACAGTCTGCCAGTATTGCCCTTGCTGTGGTTGGAAGTTGTGATAGATCTCATTGGGATTAACCGGGCGCACGTAGTGATATTTCAAATCGTTCTCTGTAACATTTTCAGGTTTATATCGTCCGGCGGTCCGATAGAATTGATTATCGACGGAGTACCATGCCATCCGCGCTCTTTTAAAACCAGCGCTGAGATCAAAGGGTTTTCCCCCGCTGGGATCAAATCTGGGATCGCCCACAGGTGTTGAAGCGAGTTTCCAGCTTTGCGGAGACATCAGGGTGTAGGGCGTGGCAGTATTTTCAAAATCATCTACATAAGCGGTTCCTTCGCCATCAATAATATTGGACGTACCGGGGAGAAGTTGTGCGAATTCTCCTGTGAAATTAATCGAAGAAGGTTCTTTAGTCTGCAGTATGGGAATTGCGTCAACAAGCTTCGTCAACAATCTGCTGTCTTTGCGCATGTTAAAATCAAAACCGTATTGCATGTTTCGGGCAGGCTCCGTGCCGATCTGGTTGCGGCTTACCAGGGGCCGCTCATTGTAATACAAAAAGGTTGAGCCGAAATTCACATCTTCATTCACCTGGTAATCAAAACGGGTTCCCACCAGGCTGCGCGTCTGGAAAGCAAAAGGATCGGATTGTTCGTACTGGACGCTGATATTTTTTCCTGAACTGAGGATACTTTCATTGTTAATGATCACTTTTCCGAATGTGTAATCAACTGTGTAATCCGTGCCTTCCTGCAAAGGCATTCCACCGGCAAAGATCTTCACCGACCCTTGTGAGATCCCGAAACCGGGAATAAGAATTTCTTTTGCCGAACCTGCATTGTACTGCCCTACAATAAAAAATTTGTTTTTGGTGGCAAATAATTCAGCATCTGCCTTGGTTGTGCGGTACAAGGTATCGTACGAATATTTTTGTACGAGGAAATCTTCATTTGCCTGAGTCCTGAAAGCTTCGCGCAGCGCCTGGCTGAATGGTTCGAGATAGGGAAATATGATGAGTCCATTCTGGGTGTTGATGGTAATCCCGTCAACAAAATCAAAATTGCCATCGCGCTGGGGGTCGTTAACAGGATTGAGTTTATCCAGTCCCAGGACCTCAATGAGCTGGCGCTCACGCAGGGTGCTGCTTCCTTCCTGCAACTGGGGATTGTCGATGCCAGTGCGGTCATCCCTGTAAATGACCCTGAGTTGAAATCCTTCCCGCGATAACTGATTCACGTTGAGTGAATAAATATTTTTCATCATCAGATCCCAGGTCGGAATGATCCCGTTATTCTGGTTGCGGATACTTACTTTACGGGGACGAAGCAGTTTTAGAAAAATGACATCTTCATCTTTCAGTCTAGCATAATCATCGGTTAGCTCCCCGACCTTATAAGTACCCGTGCCGGCGGTATACTCATAAGCAACGGCCAGGGCCTCATCGTTTTGTAATTTACGCGTAAGCGTAATGTATCCCAGCTGTTGGTGGTAGGTGAATTCTGTCGGGCTGAGCTTGCGTGCGCCGGTGATTTTTTCAAAATCCGTTCCGTTATTATTGTCTCCCGCAAAATAATCTTCAAGTTGGGTATTAACATCGTCGGAGTTACGGTTTGAGTTGGAAACGGCAGCAAACAAATCGTTGGCGTTGTTACTCGTTGGCCTGTTCGCTCCTGCAGAGTGCACAGATGCGTTATAGATCCGCCTGCCTTCGCCCAGGTCCATTAACCCCACGACATTGCGCAGCGTTTGCGTATCATTATTCCGGTTTAAAATATACACTTCAACGCGGGTGATATTCACCCCGGAGGTCACCTGCGGCAGATTCTGGATCCATCGCCTGTAATTATCACGGAAATAATGGCCGAGGAAGAAGTGGCGGTTTTCATCATAGTTGGAAGCAATTATTTCAAAGGGACGTCCCTGACCGTTGTTACCCCCGGGTATCTCAATTGACGCAACTTTTCCCCGCTGGGTGGATGCTATGGTTGTGACATTCAGTTTGCCGAATTGCATCTGGGCCTTGACCCCGAATAGATTCTGCGCCCCCTGGATAAGTGTGTTATTGAGGGGTAAGCTCACATTGCCGATCTCAAGTTTTTGAAGGATATCTTCCTTGTAACCCGTGTATTCAACTTTCATATTATTCTGAAAGTCGAATGAATTGTTGTTGTCAAAATTGGCGGTGACCGCGAGCTTTTCCCCCACTTTTCCCACAACGCTCATATTGATCTGCTGATCAAATTCAAAACCACCGTTGCGCTGCTGGCGGATGGGAATAGAGGGATTGCTGATCTTTTGAAATGACCCACCAAAATCCAGCGTCACGAAACCGCGTGGCACCAGTTCAACGTAACTTCCGCCGAAGATCCGGTCGAGGATCGGGCTCACAAAGATTTTTGGCGTGAAGCCGCGCCCACTGACCGCGCTTTCACCATCCATTGCGCGTGAACGGGTTTTCCAGTAATTCTTGAGTATCTGACGATCCTGGTATTGTTTAAACTCCTCGAACGACATACTGGTGGTAGGCCGGTAATTCAGTTCGCCGATTTTTTCATAGATCGTATAATTGAGGGCTGTGTCAATCTCCACATCCAGTTTTAGCTGATTGGGATCTTTGAGAAATAATGGGGATTCCGTCGTGGAATTTGAAAAGGGATCGCCATAGCGGTCGCTGGGAGTATAAGTAGGTCTGCGCGTAGGTTCGTATGTCTCGCTGTTGGGGATGGTATCCCGCGGAACAACCCGGGAGGTATCGGCGCGTTGCCCATAGGCCGGAGATGAAAATAGCAGGCTAAGCCATACCAAAAGCAGGCTGATCGCTGAAGCAGCGTAATTCTTAGAGGTAACTAGAGCCAAATTAATTCACCAATTTTACGAATGGGCTGAAGTGCAAATTGGTAAGGACGGAAGGTTTAGGGAAACAATCCAGCCAATTTAAATCCGCACAGCGGCGCATCGACAATTTTTCCCTATGAACACGGGTAAATTTCCACCAGATAAATTGATCGGAAAAATGCTTACGTATTCTTAAGTGCTTGCTTTACTAAATCTTCTAAAGTAATGGTATTTCCTGATTTTTTCAGGACGGTATCTACACTTTTTTCGGCTGCCACTTTAGGCAGACCAAGTGTGAGCAATGCAGATAACGCTTCTTTGCGCAAAGTATTGTGTGAACCAGGAGAAACCCCAGACTGTGTTTCTTCCCAGCTTTCTTTTTTCAGTTTATCCTTTAATTCAATGATTACCCGTTGGGCTGTTTTTCCGCCTATTCCTTTGATGGATTGCAGGGCTGTAGCGTTTTCATGAACTATGGCGTGTTTTAGTTCGGTACTGTCCATATAAGATAACATTACTATCGCTGTGCTGGGACCTACCCCATTTACGGAGATAAGCTGTTGGAATAGTTTTTTTTCAACTTCCTTGCTAAATCCAAAAAGGATATGGGCGTCTTCACGGATAGCCAGATGGGTGTAAAGTAGAATATGCTCCTGATCCTTTATATCGGAATAGGTTGCCAGTGAAATGTTCGCCTGGTAGCCAACGCCGCCTACATCAATAATGACGAAAGTGGGATCTTTGTGTATGAGCCTTCCCTTTAAAAATGCAATCATTTTTTTAGTTCTAAAGTTGCCACTAAGCTATCGCTTGCCTTTCTTTGTGCCTGCGCACCGAAGTGCTTCGGCGCACAGGTGTGTCTTCGCGCCCGTGGCTAAAATTAAAGGTGATCATTGTGCTCATGCAATTGTGCGTCAACCACGGCAATGGCTGCCATGTTGACAATCTCGCGGATTGAACTTCCCAATTGCAAAATATGCACGGGCTTCTTCATACCCAATAGAATTGGACCGATTGCTTCCGCGCCTCCGATTTCCATTACGAGTTTGTAGGCTATGTTGCCGGATGCGAGGTTGGGAAAAATGAGGGTGTTGGCCCCTTCCTGTGAAAGCTCGCTGAACGGATAGGTTTCCTGCTGGATCTCAGTATTGAGCGCCACGTTGGCCTGGATGTCACCTTCTACTACCAGGCCTGGGTTTTTCTTTTTCGCAAGCTGAACGGCAGCCCTGGTTTTTTCAGGTACTTCCCCTTTGGAAGATCCGAAATTGGAATAGGATAACACAGCAATCCGGGGCTCGATATCAAAAAATTTCACCCCTCTGGCGGTAAGCTCTATAATCTGAGCCAGTTCCTCGGCATTGGGATCGAGGTTGACGGTGGTGTCAGAGAAAAAATAGGTTCCGCGTTTATTGGTTATGATGTACATACCCGCCACGCGGCTCACACCTTCGGCCACGCCAATGACCTGCAACGCAGGCGAAATAGTTTTGGGATAGTCCTTTGTCAATCCGGAAACAAGCGCATCCGCATCCCCGAGCTCCACCATCATGCATCCATAGTAATTTCGCTCGCGCATCAGGCGAAGACAATCCTGATATGTGATTCCCTTGCGCTGCCGTTTTTTGTAAAACATGCCGGCGTAACGCTCGACCTTTTCATTTTCGTCGCGTGGATAAATGATCGGACAATCTGCAAGGTCGAGTCCATGATCTTTGATCAGTTGCAGGATTTCTTTTTTATTTCCCAGTAATATTGGTTTGGCAATTCCTTCATCTTTCAATACCTGCGCGGCCTTGAGAATTTTGGGGTGAGTGGCTTCGGCAAATACCACGCGTTTCGGATTTTGCTTGGCGCGATCGATCACTCGGGACATGAGCTTCTGATCAATACCGATTCGCTTCTCGAGTTCCCTGTGATAAGCATCCCAATCGGTGATTGGTTTTTTTGCCATACCGGAATCCATTGCAGCTTTAGCAACCGCAGGAGAAACGGTAGTAATCAAACGCGGATCCAGAGGTTTGGGGATCAGGTACTCGGGGCCAAACAATAATTTGTCGGTGCCGTAAGCTTTCACTACCATATCGGGAACGGATTGCCTCGTGAGATCTGCCAGAGCATGCACTGCAGCCAGTTTCATTTCTTCATTGATCTCGGTCGCCCGTACATCCAGCGCGCCTCTGAAGATGTATGGAAAGCCCAGTACATTGTTCACCTGATTAGGATGGTCGGATCTTCCGGTGGCGAGAATAGCATCGGGCCTTGTTCTGCGGGCGAGATCGTAGTCGATTTCAGGATCCGGATTCGCTAGCGCAAAGACTATTGGTTTGTCTGCCATGCTTAACAGGTCATTGGGAGAGAGTGCATCGGCAACGGAGAGGCCGACAAATACATCAGCGCCTTTTATGGCTTCCGGCAAAGAGGATACTTTTCGGTTTGTTACAAATTGTTTCTTGATCTCATCAAGATTGGTGCGGCTTTTAGTGAGAGGTCCCTTGCTGTCGCACATGATGATATTTTCCATCTTCGCACCCAATGCTAAATAAAGTTTGGTGCAACTCACCGCTGCGGCGCCCGCGCCATTGACAACAATGGTGATCGACTCCATTTTTTTGCCGACGATCTCAAGGGCATTTAGCAAAGCTGCAGACGAAATGATCGCTGTCCCATGCTGGTCGTCGTGCATAATAGGGATATTCATTTTCTCACGCAGCTCGGTTTCTATTTTGAAACACTCCGGAGCTTTAATGTCCTCCAGGTTGATGCCTCCGAAAGTTGGCTCCAGTGATTTTACTATTTTGATAAATGAATCGGGATCTTTTTCATCAATTTCAATATCAAAACTATCTATGCCTGCATATTTTTTAAAAAGTACGGCTTTGCCCTCCATAACGGGTTTGGAGGCCTCAGGACCGATATCCCCAAGACCTAATACGGCTGTGCCATTTGTTATCACAGCGACCAGGTTGCCTTTCGCCGTATATTTGTACACATTTTCTTTGTCGGCAAAAATTTCCTTGCAGGGTTCAGCCACTCCGGGTGAATAGGCTAGGGCAAGGTCGAGTTGTGAGCTGAGAACTTTTGTGGGCACCACTTCTATCTTACCAGGCTGCCCCAACATGTGGTAATTCAGGGCATCCTCTTTTCTGATTTTTATCGACATGCGCGACGGTTTCTGTTAAGACGCCAAAGATAACAATATCCTGAAAAAACCAGTAGAGACGAGGCATGCCTTGTCTCTACACCCGATCAGATTCCCACAATTAATTTCTGGCCGGGCTGGATCTTGCTGTTGGATAATTTGTTGAGCGTTTTGATTTTTTCAATGGTGAGTCCATTGAATTTTTTAGAGATGTCCCACAGCGTATCGCCGGGTTGCACGATATAGGTTTTTGTTCCCTGCAGATCTGTAACGGTAGTATTGTTCCTCGCCGAAGCAACTACGGTATTGGTCGGGCTGCCCTTCATCCAGATATTTAAACGCTGGCCTGAGCGGATCACATCGGTGCGGAGATTGTTCCATTTTTTAATATCCGCTACACGAACCTTGTGGCGCATGGCAATAGACCCCAGCACATCGCCATTTTTAACTTTATAAACAATGCGGTCGCGGCCATAGGTGGAACCTTCCATGGTTTTGGCCAGGAGTTCAAGTTCTTTCTTTCCCACTTTTGAGGCAGAATCAAGAATTGCCACGCGGTCTCCTTCAAGATGTTCTTTGGATGTGAGCGGAACACGGATCACAAAATCACGGCCTGTACCCGGGATCGCATTTCGCTGAATGGAGGGATTGAGCTTTTGAAGATCTTCAAGACAGGCGCCGGTAAGGCTTGCGAGCGTCTCAAAGTTTACAAACCCTTTCACGTGGATGGTATCCGAACGCACGAGCATTTCTTCTCCTTCGTCAAAGAAGTTGTGTTGCTCGAGATGATTCATTGTGTAAATGATGGCGACGAACTGAGGAAGGTAAGACCTGGTTTCACGCGGGAGGTTCGGGTAGATATCCCAGAAACTCTTTTTGTAGCCAGACCTGCGAATAGCCTTCCTTACGTTGCCGGGCCCCGTATTATAGGCAGCCAGGGCAAGCTCCCAGTCGCGAAACATCCTGTGCAGATCCCTGAGATAACGGCATGCGGCATCCGTGGCTTTTTCAGGATCCATGCGATCATCGATATACCAGTTGTTGTTTAATCCGTAATATTTTCCCGTGGCTGACATGAACTGCCAGAGTCCAACAGCGCGAACGCGCGAAACGGCCCGGGGATTTAAACCTGATTCTATAATCGCGAGGTATTTCAACTCATCTGGCAAATTGTATTTTGCCAGGTATTTTTCAAACAACGGAAAGTAAAGATTTTTTCGCCTCATCATCAGGCGTGTGTACTCACGGTCTTTTACTGTGAAATAATTAATGAATGCGTGGATCTTATCATTGTAAACAAGAGGGATGGTTTGTTGCAGACAAGTAAGTCGGTCTCTGAAAACGGCGGGGTTATCATCGCCGGGAATATATTCAAGATCCGTTGGCAGATAATAGAAAACATAATCCGAAGTGTCTTCCTTATACAACATTTCTTCCTCTGCCGCTGCAATTTCAAGCGAGTCGACGACAACCGAATCGAAAGATTGTACAATTTCATCCGGCAAATCCTGTGAAAGGACATGCGTTGAAAAAATTATGAAAAGAAACAAGAAAGACCCTTTTCCCATGTTAGTTCAGGTGTGTTAAAAAGTTGGAAAAATGTAAAAGTTTCGATTCTTCAAAGTCATCTGCAATTACCTGCAGTCCGATGGGCAAACCCTGCTTATCTTTTCCGCATGGTATTGAAATAGCGGGTACACCCACTACATTAGCCTGAACGGAAAAAAGATCTCCTAAGTACATTTCTAAAGGATTACTGGTGTGTTCTCCTAATTTAAAAGCGGTTGTCGGCGTAACAGGCATCAGGATAAAATCGAATTCCTTTAGCATCGCTTTCGTCTTATCCCGGATGATACGCCTTACTTTCTGGGCCTTCGTGTAGTAGGCGTCATAATAACTGGCACTTAAAACAAAGGTGCCAAGCATGATCCTTCGCTGCACTTCTTTCCCAAAACCCTCTGATCTGCTTTTTTTATACATCGAATGCAGGTCAGTGGTTGCCTTACTCCTGTATCCATACCGCACACCATCAAAACGTGACAGGTTTGAACTTGCTTCTGCCGTGGCAAGTATATAATACGTAGGCAAAATGTAGTCCATGAGGGGGAAATCAACAGCTTCAACAGTGTACCCCTCCCTTCTCAACTGTTTGATCTTCTCTTGAATATTTTCACGGATTTCCGACTGAATCCCCTCCGAGTGGTCAATTTCGCGTAAGTAAGCGATTTTGTAGGGTTTTCGATCATCATTCAGGTGCTCCAGGTAAGGGGGGACGGGACGTTTGGACACGGTGCTGTCATATTCATCTGCCCCGGCAATCACTTCAAGCACAAGCGCGACATCTTCCACACACTTGCCAAAGATGCCAATACAATCAAAGGAAGAGCCATAGGCAATAAGACCGTACCTGGAAATTCTTGAATAAGTGGGTTTTAATCCTACCACCCCACAGAAGCCGGCAGGTTGCCGTACAGAGCCTCCGGTATCAGACCCGAGGGAAACATGGCAAAGATCGGCCATTACGCCTACCGCCGAACCTCCTGAAGATCCCCCCGGTACTCTGGAAGGGTCAATAGCGTGTAAAACAGGTCCAAATGCGGAATTTTCGTTGGAAGAACCCATGGCGAATTCATCGCAATTCTGACGTCCTATGATAATGGCGTCCTGGTCCAGGAGGCGTTTGACAGCGGTTGCGGTAAACTGGGAGGTGAAGCCGTCCAGAATTTTGCTGGACGCCTGGAGGGGGTGATCCTGATAAGCCAATACATCTTTTATCCCCACCACTAATCCGGCTAGTTTACCTGCTTTGTTTTCCCTTATTTTCTTGTCAACCGAGGAGGCCTGACTGAGCGCTTCTTCTTCAAACACACTCAAAAATACATTGAGGTGGGCTTTTTCCCTAATGTTTGAGAGGTGCTGTTTTACTAAATCCCGGCAGGAAATCACGCCGTTCTGAAGATCGTTCCGGATTTCCCGAAATGAACCATATGTTTTCAATACTTACTTACCGTCTTCGATTTTGGCGGCAGCACCAGCATCTTCAATGTCCTTCTTCACGTCCTTGATTGAATCTTTGAATTCACGAACGCCTTTTCCAAGACCTTTCATGAACTCAGGGATTTTCTTTGCGCCGAAAAAGATCAAAACAAACAAACCAATAAGAAGGATTTCTTGCATTCCCAAGTTTCCCAAAAATAACAATACCGCTTTCATATTAAATTATTAATTAATGTTCAAGGAGATAAACATGCCCATACCCGTGCGCCGAGGTGGCATTTCTTACAAATTTTTGTTAGATAACCACAAAAATAAGGTAAAAATTTTAAGAATCTGAAAGAAATGTGCTGAATTCTTTTGATTACATATTCATCAGCCAAGCCTGCGGATCCAGGGGAGTGAATTGTTTTCTGATCTGAAAGCGCAGTTCTGAAATGCCTTCATTGTTGGAATTGATCTCACCTATTTCCTGGTTTGTGGTAACTTTTTGGCCGGTTTTAACATATACCTCCTTAAGGCCGGTATATACCGAATAATACTCGCCGTGGTTGATGATAACGCTTCTTCCAAAGGTGGGTATGAAAGCAATTCCCCGAACCTCCCCTTCGAAAATACTTTTCACCTTTTCATTTTCCTTGGTTTGAATATTCACGCCGTCATTTTGCGTGACGATTCCTTTAAGCACGGGATGATTCTGCCGTCCAAAACGCTGCGAGATAAAGCCGGTCGAAACCGGCCATGGAAGTTTGTTTTTATTTTCCTCAAACGAAGCGGAGAGAGCAACTGAAACGGATTTGCTGCCTTTCAGCGCCAGCGCTTCGCGCTCCATTTCTTCTTTGATAATGTCGTTGATCTTGCGGTCGAGTACAGCCAGAGCTTTTCTCGTGTCTTCCAGGTCGCGCTTTAATTGCTTTTCTTCTTTTTCGAGTGCCTTAACAAGATTGTTGTGCTGCTTTTTAAGAGAAGCAAGATTTCGGTTCTGATCTTCTCCTTCCTGAAGCAGCTTGTTTTTTTCTTCGCGTTTACCTTCAATTTGTTTCACCTGGGTGCCAAGTTCCGCCTGAACCTGTGCAATAAGCTGGGCCTGCAGTTTGCGCGTTTCACCGTACTGTTCCATGTACCGCAGCCGCATGACCATTTGATCAAATGATTTGGAGGAGAATAAAAATGTAAGGCGGGTAGTGCCATTACTTGCCTTTTGAGCAGCAAATAACATGGCCGCGTATTCTTTCTTCAGTTTTTCAAGATCATCATCCAGTACATCGATAATATCATTGTTATCCCGGATCTCTGTATTGAGAAGGCTGATCTCTCTCCTGATGGAATTGATAAGGTTTTGTTGTTCAATAATCCTTTGGTTGAGTGCGCTCAATTCACCCAAAGTATTTTTTTTCTTTGCATTTGTTTCGTCCAGAATTTTCTCAACTTCCTTAATCCTGGCTACACTCTGCTGCTTTTCTTTTTGAAGCTGACTTTTTGTTTTTGTCTGCGCAGTCGCAGAAAAGCTTAAAGCAAACATCAGGATAAGAAGCGCTACACTTTTACCTGTGTTCATAGCGTTTTGGTATATTAAATGGAAACCGGAGTTCCCGATCACCTACTTCTGCTTTATTGTATTCGAAAATAATTGTTGTGTTCAAAAGTCCGGAAAGGGTCTTATAAAAAAAATTGATCGTTCCGTTGTAGGGAAACACCTTGTCACCCACGGGCTGAAAATTCGAGTAGTTGATCACAAGCGAGTTCATGCTGTTCTCCTCCTTCATCTCGACTTTTTCAATCTTCATACTTGCGGCATTTACATAATTAACCACATCCACGTTGGATTGACGCTGTTTCATCAAATACATTGAACTTTCCTGCACAACTTGATCGCGCTCCGAGCGGGGTATGATGGTATTGCCCAACATCGCTGCCTGAATTACCTCAAAGTCGATGTTGAAATGAAACCTGGAGCTGAGTTCAGAATAAGGAAATACATAATATTCCTTATCCACGGTGCTGACAATGGTGATCGAGTCTTTGTTGATCAGCGCCTTTCCGCCCTGCACACCGATTACGGAAAAGGTCATCCAGATCACACTGTCCTTGCGAATACGGATGTTGGCTTTCACCTCCCGTTCCTTGTTGGCATCGCGCAATATCATACGCGCTTTTCCCTGGAAATAATCGAAGTCAATTTCTTCAATATTCAGGACTGATTTCGGAGTAGTTGAGAGGGGAGTAGTGATCACCTTCTTGGCGCAAGCGGAAGCAAGCACGCAAAGAATCATAAAAAAGAACCCTGGGCCCTTATTCATAAATTTTTCTATTCGCAATTTTTTTATTGAGTGTTTCGCTGTTAGCATTCAAGCCCCTGGCTTTCTCCCACTGCCGCACAGCTCCATCAATATCGCCGAGCTTATAGAGTATATCGCCATAATGTTCGAAGTGCGTTGCAGTAGCTTTTCCGGTACTGATAGCGCGCTCCATGATCTTTTTTGCATCCTTATATTTTTCCCGGGTAAATAAAACCCAGGCATACGTATCCAGAAAGGTCGGATTTTCCGGGTGATTTTTTGTCAGAGTTGCCGACATCTTTTCCGCTTTCTCAAGGTTTTCTGTCCGCATAGCGAGGTAATAGCTGTAATTATTCAGCACCACTGAGTTATTTGGATCAAAGGTCAGGGCCTCCTCAAAAGCTTTGTCTGACTTTGCGTATTCCTTTGCTGCGTTGTAAGCTTCGCCCAGGTGGCTGTTCAACTCACTTACCAGGGCAGGATTTGAAGAGGACAATCGCTTCGCCTGTTCAAAGGATGCAATTGCCTCCGGATGACTGCGTTTTCTCATATTGGCAATACCATTGAAATAATGGATCATGCTTTGGTTTGGGTAGATTTCCAGCGCTTCTTCCGCATGCCTGATTACCAGATCCCACTGTTCAAGGCGTGTTTCCAGGTATAAGAGATTTTCATAAACTTCAAAATTTACCGTAGCGCCACTCTCCACGGCCTTTAGATATTCCGCCTGTGCTTCGCGATCCTTGCCCGTTGACAGATACAGATCACCGCCAATGATATGAACACTAGCATCGCCCGGGTGACTTGTCTTTAATTTTTCGTACAACTGAGCGGCAAACGCTTCCTTGGCGGCATCCGCGACTTTCTTTGTTTTGTTTTGATTGAGTTCGGCGTTGTACGCTCCTACGACAATCAGCTTGCTGGACAAATCTACGCTGGGGTCCTCAAACAGCCCCAGCAGAAATGGCCGCGCCTTTTCCTCTTGTCCGGTATCACGATAAAATCCAGCGAGCAGCATTTTCACCTCTCCCGATTCCGGATTCTTTTCTATGAATTGTTCCAGGTAACGGATCGCCTGTTCCTGCATTCCTTTTTTAGAGATGATTTCCGTAAAGGCCATGATATAGCGACCTTCATCGGGGAATGCCTTTATCAGTTTTTCTCCTTCCACCAGGCCTTCGGCATTTTTTCCCGCGTCTAAATAAAGCTTGAGTTTCTGGATGGATGATACTTCGTTCACTCCATAGATCTGCTCGGCACGGTTATATGCCCTGATCGCTTGCTCGGGTTGCTCGGCGTATTGGTAAACAGCTGCTACCTCATACAAATACTCCTCGGTGCCTTCAACGTCTTCCATCATCGCTTCATAAGAGGCAGCTGCCTTGTCGAAACGACCTAAACTATTGTAGATCGTTGCAGCCAGTAGATAAAAATATTTATTCTCCCGTTCCAGCTTCAGCGCCTGCTCGATACTGAGCGAAGCTTTTACCAGGTCATCCTGTTTGCTGCTCTTTGATAGAACTTCCGCGATTTTAAAATTAATGGTGCCATTATCAGGATTGATATCCAATGCCCGTTGATAGTACACAAGGGCTTTGGCGTAGTCTTCCAGAATGAAAAATTTCTCTCCCTCGGTAAAATAAAACTCGGCTTCCCTCAGCCTTATTCCCACTGGCGAATCTTCACCCCGCTTCTTTTTTTGGCCAGGAGCTTCCTGTGGTAACAGAAGTGCCAGCATGATCAGGAGCCCAAAAGCGCTATAGATTGTATTCAATTTCAAGTTATTGTATTGTAATCACCAACACTTAAATCCAACGGTTTCTTCTCAAAATTAACGAAATTCCCCAACATACTATTTTCCAAAACCGCATGAGAAATATGTGAATTATTTTGAATGATAGAGTTCTTCACCCTGCTGTCGCTGATGCGTGAACTTTTACCTATGGAAACATGCGGACCGATGACGGAATTTTCAATGACTACATCCTCGCCAACAAAACAGGGGGGTATGATCACTGAATTTAGGATTTTGGCCTTACCCGAAACCATTTTTTCATTCCTGATGAATTCCAGATAACGTTGATTGGTCTGAACAGTGGCATTTTTGTTGCCACAGTCCAGCCATTCTGTTACTTCACCCGTCATGAAAACGGCACCTTTCCTGTTGAGGTTCTCCAGGGCAGTGGTAAACTGAAATTCCCCCTTTTCGCGGATGTTGTTGTCAATAAGGTGCTGCATTTCTTCGGCTAATTTTTTTCCATCTTTAAAGAAATATATCCCGATGATGGCAAGATCCGATACAAAATCCGAGGGCTTTTCAACAAAGGCCGTGATCTCTTTTTTCGCGTTCAAACGCACCACCCCAAACTGTGAGGGATCTGAAACCTTCTGAACCCAAATGATACCATCTTTTGACATGTCCAGGGTAAAGTCTGCCTTAAACAGGGTGTCGGCGAAAGCAACGATTACCTTGCCGGTAAATAATTCACGAGCAAACAATAAAGCGTGAGAGATTCCAAGAGCCTCGGTCTGATAGTAGATTTTTCCCGTAGCGCCGACTTCCCGGGCTATGCCCTTCAGGTTTTCTTCAACCTCCTTTCCGAACGAGGGATGGATGATGAATCCTATATCTTGAATTTTTTCGGTACTGATCTTTGCGATGTCCTCCACCAGTCTGTGTACGATGGGTTTGCCGGCGATCGGAAGCAATGGTTTGGGAACGGTCAGGGTATGCGGCCTGAGTCTCTTTCCTAAACCGGCCATGGGTATGATCATGTTCATGCTATGGTAGCGTAAATTGGTTAATGATTAGGTAAATTTTCCGTTTCGTTGGAACTGACCAAATCATTAAAAAATCACGCCCGTTTTAACCGTAAATTCCTCCATTCAATAAAGTAGATGACTAAAAGATAGGCGAAAATTACTGCCATATGAAATGCACTGGCCATTAACTGACTTTCAATCTGAACCGCATTCACCGCGTATACCAGGCCCATAGTAATAACGATGTAAAGCAGGGCTTTCGTGATATTGTAGGGAATTGGGTAAAATCGTTGACCCAGCAAATAACAGATCCCGGTCATTCCCGCATAACACAGTAGGGCAGCTACCGCACTTCCCATATATCCGGCCACGGGTATCAGGATGTAATTGGCTAAAATGGTGATGATCACTCCCATGACGGAAATGACTGTTCCAAAATAAGTCTTATCTGACAACTTGAACCATGTCGAAAAATTATAATACATGCCGAGGAAAAGGTATGCAAGAAGCAGGATGGGTACAATGTGCAATCCCTCCCAATAAGCCGGGTCAGCCAGGAAATATTTCAAAATGTCGAGATTGATGGATACTCCTAAAAGGATGACGCAACACACAATCACAAAATAATGGTTAACCATGGCAAAGAGCTGTGGAGAATTTTTCTCAGAAGCGTTAGAAAAGAAAAAAGGTTCTGCGGCATACCTGAACGCCGTAATGGCCAGATTCATCAACATGGCCAGTTTATAGCACGCCCCGAAAATCCCCAGGGCGTATTCCTGACTTTTGGCGCCGTAAAAACCTTCAGGTAACCATTTTTCCAGGGTTATCCTCGAAAACATTTCGTTCGTCATTCCCGCCAGGCCAGTGATCATGATCGGGTAAGCATAGCTGTACATGGTCGGGGAAATTTCCCGGTCATAAGCTGGCCTCCAGGACAATAAAGTGCGTGCGAAAAAGAATAAATAAAACGCGTTGGCGAAAAGGTTGGCGAGAAACACAAATGAAATGTCCGGATTGAAGTCCGTTGCAAATTTCAGAAAGTAAACATTCAAGCCGACAAGTATGCCGATGTTCAAAAGTTTACCTGTGACAAATAGAGTAGCTTTCTTCTGAAGCCGCAACCTGGCGAATGGGATACTTGCAAGTGCATCGATGAACATGATCAGCACAAGCCAGATCACGAGGTCTGACCTGCCGGGGATAGACAACGTTTCGGATATTGGACCAGACAGTAAAATAAAGATCAGGGACAGCAGTGTACTCATGGCGATTACAACTGTCTGCGCAAGCTTGAAGACTTTTTGTTCGCCAAGCCCTCCTTTATTTGCGAACCGGAAGTATGCTGTTTCCATTCCGAAAATGAAAACAATGTTCACAACACCTACATAGCCGTAAACTTTTGTAATAACACCGTACTCTTCCGGGGAAAAGACATCGGTATGGAGAGTAACGAGTAAAAAACTTAAAAACCTGGGTAAAATACTACCGAGTCCATAAAGAACCGTTTCCCCGGCTAGTCGCTGGATCTTACCCATCTTACCTGGAACTTTCGGTGTGAGATGGCATTGTTCTGAGTAAACTATTCACCCTTGAATTGTGGTTGTCTCTTTTCAACAAACGCATTGGTTCCTTCTTTAAAATCGTCCGTGGTGGTACAAATTGCAAAATTTTCCGCCTCCGCTTCATAACCGCCGAGCTCAAAGTTAAATCCCGCGTTCACACTTTTAATAACATTCGCCACAGCTATGGGACCTTTGCTCAAAATGCGGCTCATCATTTTTCCGGCAACGTTCATCAGCTCGCCTTTCGGCACAACCTGATTTACCAGTCCGATAGATTTAGCCTCTTGGGCGGAGATCATGTCTCCAGTCATCATCAACTCCAGGGCCTTACCTCTTCCAACAAGTTGCGGCAAGCGTTGCGTTCCCCCATATCCCGGTATAATACCCAGATTGACTTCGGGTTGACCAAATTTAGCTTCTTCCGAAGCGATCCTGATGTGGCACGCCATCGCGAGTTCACATCCTGCTCCCAGGGCATACCCGTTAACGGCCGCGATAACAGGTTTCGGACAGTCTTCGATCAGCTTGAACAAACGCTGACCATTTTTAGCAAAAGCCAAAGCCTGTTCCCTGGTGAGTGATGACAGCTCTTTGATATCGGCTCCGGCAACAAAGGCTTTGTCACCATCACCAGTCATGATAACGCCTTTTACGTCCGTGTTTTGATAGGTATCCTGTAAAATCGAGATCAATCCGGATAGGGTTTTAAGATTTAAAGCGTTCAGGGCTTCCTTTCTTGATATTGTGAGGATTAAAATTCCATTGGAATGGTCGATTTTCAAGTTTTCAATCATAAAAGTGTTTACTTTTGTTAATTATTCGTATCAAAGGTTGCACAAATTGTTAACAAATGAGAGGTCTGACTTTGTATATAGTCCTTACTTTTTCGAGTATAAGCCTGTTACCGGCCCAAACTTGTACGGTGTCGAATGCAAGTCCTGTAAATTGGGATGCTGGTGGCATCACAATAACCTGCTCCGAGGGTGGAACCGCTTTTGGCAAATCTACAGTTATTATACCAGCCGGTATGGTTGTAAACTTCAATAATACTACTGACACATGGACTGGTACGGAATTCCAAATTTTCGGTACTGTTAATGTAACGGCTGCAGTTACGATTAACAGCAGCGTTAAGGTAAAAACTGGTGGAGTTCTCAATATAGACAACGCGCTTTCTCTTGGGACATCAGGTGGGTGCGGATTCTCCCTTGCCGTAGGGCAGGGAGGCCTGGTAAATGTGAGTAATACAGGTTCTGATCGCCTCCTCATCTGCGGCGTAGAACTCATGAAAGGGGCTGGTGGCTGTAACAATTGTGGCGGAGCCCCCAATCAGGGACGTTGCGCATATAACGGACAGCCCTACTGCGAGCCTACTGGCGGTTTCACGGGTCAAACGGCGTATGATCAATTTGGATATAACATTGCACTACCGATAAAATTACTTGATTTCACGGCAAATATCCGGGCTGAAAAGATAAAGCTTGATTGGACCACCTCCATGGAGGAGAATTTCTCCAGATTCATTGTTGAGAGATCTAATGACGGACTTGATTTTCAAGGGATAGGTGAACTGCCGGGAAAAGGATTCAACATTTACAATATTGTTTCAAAATATTCCTTTGAAGACGATGCCCCGTTGTTAGGTTTTAATTATTACCGTCTCAAGGCAGTAGACCGGGACGAATCTTTTGAATATTTCGGCGTGAAGGCTATTAAATATTCCGGGCCAAAAAGACTTGCGGTTTTTCCAAACCCGTCTATTGGTGATGTAATTTCTTTCAGGACGAATTTTGGACCGGAAGAATCAGACAGAATTATATTGACAAATCAGCTCGGTGTTGAGATTTTTAACAGCCAGGTCAGTACAATTCGAAACAATATTTTTCTTGAGAATAAACTTTCTTCCGGCATTTATTTACTCAGGTATGTTTCCACGGATCTTGAACGAACGGTCAGGATACTGGTCAGAAATTAATCCGGATTCGCAAGAACTTCTTTAGCGAGAAATCGGAAATCGAGTATTTTATTTTTATATTTAGAGGTTATAATCCCCGCATAATGAGTTCCTTAAGCCCCCGGGCGCTCCTCTTCATATTCTTTGCTTGCATAAGCTCTGGTACCTATAGCCAGGTATGGATTGAAGATTTTACCGGGGAGGTGGATGGAGCTGTTAATGGTACGGCTGCCGGAACCGTTGGAGGCACATGGAGTGTCACTACAACACCCACTGGAGGAGCCCCAAGTTTTTCGCGACTTAATGTCGGCGCCCCGTACGGCGGAATCTTCCGAATTGATAACACCACCACTGAAGGTGTTTGGCAGTCAAACAATATGAATATTTCTGCATTGGGCGAAGTCGCACTGCAAGTGCTGATGGGCGGAAATAATGCTACAGTGGCAGATTATGTCCGGGCATTTTACAGGATTGATGGCGGACCTGAAATTATGTTCGCAGAGGTGTTTGGAACTGTTGGGACAACAGTTTTCACCGCCTCAAGCGCGGTAGTTTCGGGAACAAATCTTCAGATAGTAATGAGGGGACGGGATAATTCAGGAGGTGGAGGCCTGATGGGTTTCGATGATGTGACCGTTACTGATATTTCTGTACTCTATTCCATAGCCAGCGCAGACTGGAACAATGGAAACACCTGGTCAACGGTCGGTTTTGCAGGTCCTGCTTGCGCATGTACGCCGAATGCCACTAGCCGGGCTATTATCGGAAACAACAGGACTGTTAATTTCACCGCCGATGGAAATGCCGCAGGGCTTGAAATTCAAAATACCGGGACTCTGAGATGGATGGCAAATGGACTGGACCTGACAATGGAGAGGGGCGGTCCCCTAAATGTGCAAAATGGAGGGACGTTGACCAGACTTGCAACAACCACTTCGTCCATCATCTTCACAAGCTATACTTTTGCAATTACGAATGCGGGAACGATAAGCATGGGGTTGTTTGATTTTAATTCAAGCTCCAACTCGACCATTTTGAATAGTGGGACACTTACTTTGTCGACAAGCCCAATTGGCCTTGACATAAATGGTACCAACGGATACGTAATTACCAATAGCGCTACCGGGACTTTCAATCTGACCGGGATGAGTCTAGGCAATGGCAACCTAGTCATTAATAATTCAGGGATCATCAATCAATCAGGGGATTTCCTGACAGGTACGATCGACGCTGGCAGCGATTTCAATAATCTGGCAACGGGTACCTGGAATTGGAGCCTCACTCCGAATACGGCGTATGACGTTGATATGAATACGGTCATGGATCTTTCCGTCGCAGGTAATACTTTTAACTACAATGCCGCAGGTGCACAACGGATCCTTCCTATTACTCATCACAATATTACACTTAGCAACTCTGGTGCGAAAGATGCCAACAACAGTGCGTTAATAGCTGTCCGGGGAAATTGGCTCGTATCCGGAACTGCTACTTTCACAGAAGGTACAGGGACAGTAACCTTAAGTGGAACCGGGGCGCAAACCATTACTAATCCGGCTGGAGAAACATTTAATAACCTGGTCATCAATAATTCTTTTGCCACTTCTCCCCAAATTACCCTTGACGATAATGTGACGGTGTCCACGGTATTGACGATGACTGATGGCAATGTCAATTTAAATACAAATACCTTTACAATTACTGCTGCAACAGCCGGAGCGTTAGTCCATAGTCAGCTGCCCGCTGCAGGATGGATGTACGGCGGAAGCCTGACACGTTCCTTTCCAGCAACAGCGATTGCCGTCAATAACATAGCAGGATTCTTTCCAATGGGGGGCAGTGCTAACTTCAGACCATTTCAGATCAGTAAAAGTAATACCGTATCCAGCAATGGTACTATTACAGTAGCATATACCGACGCCTCAACTGCAACGAATATCGCGTTCGTCGACGGCGCTTCGACTATTCAAAGAAGACATGATGCATTCTGGACCCTTACTAAAACCGGAGTAACTGCAGGAACTTTTGCTATCGGAGCCGGAGGAACTGGTTTTACCATCGGTCTGATAAGTGAGACCAGGCTGACAAAACTTTCAGACGCAATAAACATTGGGGTGGCGGGAGCGAGTACCGGAAGTGCGGCGGATGTCAGGGCTCACAGGACTGGCCTTTTATCAGCGCAATTGCTGAATAATTTTTATATGGCTTCAACAAATTCAGTAAACACGCCGTTACCTGTTGAACTCCTTTATTTCCGTTCGGAGGTGCATGGTGATGAGGTCATATCCACCTGGAAAACTGCAATGGAAAAGAACAATCATTTTTTCAGCCTCGAGAAAACCGTTGATTTTGAAACGTTTTATGAAGTGGGTGTCGTAGACGGACAGGGCACCAGTCAGGAAGAACATTCCTATAGCATTTCAGATGATTCACCTTTTCTAGGAAAATCATATTACCGTCTGAAGCAAACTGACTTTGACGGAAAATTTACGTTTTCCGATCCGGTCATGATCAATTACGACGGACCTTCCTATCCAATTTTGAATGTTTACCCTAACCCGTTTAATGGTAAAGAGATCACAATTGAAATAAAAGGATTAAAAGATGTACCTGTTGTTCCGCTTCAGCTATATAACATCCAGGGCCAGAAGGTAATGGACTTAATTTCACACGAGAATGGTCCCGGCGTGTTTAAAGCTGAAATTCTCTTTCCGGAAAATTTACCACAGGGTGTATACATCATCAAAGCTGGCAAGACCCTGCAACTGACACGGAAGATTTTTGTCAGGGAATGAAAAACAACGTGTAGCGTTTTCTAAATGTGAGTTTTTTGACCTGGAAGGAATTGAGGAAGCTTTTTCAAAATATCTTCCGTCATCTCTTTTAAATTAAATTCGTGTTTCCATCCCCAGTCTTTTCTCGCCGATGAGTCGTCAATGGATCTTGGCCATGAATTGGCGATGCGCTGCCTGAAATCAGGTTGATAGCTGATAGAAAATCCAGGCACCTGCTTTTGTATCTCGGCAGCGATTTCTGCGGGACAAAAACTCATAGCGGAAATATTATAACTGGACCTGATCTTTATTGTATCAGCCGGGGCTTCCATAAGATCCAGGGTTGCTTTGACCGCATCATCCATGTACATCATTGGCAGATAGGTGTCGGGCTTGAGAAAACACACGTAATTTTTTCCTGCAAGTGCCTTAAAGAAGATATCCACTGCATAATCCGTGGTACCCCCTCCGGGTTTGGTCTTGTAACCAATTAGACCTGGATATCGCAGACTTCGTACATCCAGTCCATGGCGGTGATAATACCAGTCGCACCAGCGTTCGCCTGCCAGCTTGCTGATGCCATAAATGGTTGCAGGATCCATGACCGTATCCTGCGGAGTGTGTTGTTTTGGCGTGTTCGGTCCGAAAACAGCAATGGAACTCGGCCAGTAAAGTTTTTCGATCTTAAATTCCACAGCGGCGTCCAGCACATGAATAAGTCCTTCCATATTAAGATGCCACGCGAATTTGGGATTCTTTTCGCCTGTAGCAGACAATACCGCCGCCAGATGATAGATCTGGGTCACCTGATTTTTTTTAATGAAGTTAAATAGGAGCTTGTGATTCAAGACATCCAAAATTTCAAAATTCCGCCCTGAAAGAATACCTCCCGGGTCCTTTATATCCGTTGCAATGACATTGGTCTGCCCAAACCGGGACCAAAGTGCCTGTGTAAGTTCAGACCCCAACTGGCCGCCTGCGCCAATAACTAGAATTTTATGGTTGCTCACCGGATAGGGATTAAAAATTAAGCGGAATCTAAAAGCAAATAAAAACCTTATACCTTTGAAAATACTGTAACAAAGACTTTTTATTGTGGCTTTGTCGCGGCACAGGCAGGGTTGTTTTCTGAATTATGAGGATTAATGCCGCGCAGTGCAATATGAAAGTTTATATAAAGTAATCGTTTACCAATGTCTACGGTTCCCGATTTTGAAACGTATTTGATCAGTAAAAAAATAGACTCCCGGGCATTTAAAAATGCCGAGCCCGAGGTATGGAATGTCTGGAAAAATGAATTTGAACAGACCCATCCCAATAGTTTTACCTTGCAAAAACTTAATCTGATAAATCCGGTGCGGAGGAAATATCTCCTTCAGATTCCGCCTGAGATCAAATCACCCGAAACCAATGTCCCAATTCCACAACCACCGGGTCAGCCTAAACCGGGCAAACCAGTGATGAGGCCCAAACCTAACCTGGATTCGTCCGATTAGATTTGGATTCGTCAGATTAGTGGATTATTGGATTGATTAGTCGGACTAATATGGAGTAGTGGAGGCAAAAGTTTTGTAATTAAGAAATTGAGATATGTATAAGAAAATCCAACCTGTACTGGAAAAGGAATTGAATGGCATTCGGGAAGCAGGCTTGTTTAAGCGGGAAAGAGTTATCACAACGCCCCAGGGTGCGCGCATCACATAGAGCGGCTTGATCCCGAAGCGGTCGCGTGCGAGGAACAGGCTGCGGGCCCGGGAGTCCCAGATCGCGAACGCAAACATTCCCCGGAGGCGGTTCACGCAACCGGTACCCAGTTCTTCGTACAGGTGCAGGATGGTCTCGGTGTCGCCGTCGGTCTTGAACGTGTGTCCCTTGGCGATCAGCTCCCGGCGCAACTCGCGGTAGT
>JBBDXJ010000187.1:0-25163 GCA_040902445.1 Cyclobacteriaceae bacterium
AAAGTGATCGAACGGTAGTTTTGGGAAAAATTTGAATAGACATCAAGGAAGGGTGTGGGTTTAAAGCTTAACCCTATGCCCGCAAGTAAGAATTGCCTTCCATTATTTCTGTTTTCCCCGGTAGTCTGAATTTCAAGGATATTGCCTGCCAGGTCTTTATAGAGTGTACCATAGAAGCCCTCTGCGGTCGTATTTATATGTTCATACCGCAGGCCGGGTGTAATAGAAAATTTATCACCGAAATAAAAAATGTTTTCGGCGAAGAAAGAAACATTTTTGTTGGGGAAACGGTAATCATAGGTGATATACTCGTCGGCATTGACATAATTAAAATCCGCGCCGCGGCCTGAACTTCCGACGCCCTGGGTACTGTGATTGTTTCCCTGGTAGAACCGGCTTCCCAATAGAATCACTGCATGTTGTCCAGCAAAAGAATAACGTTTGAGGTATCTCGCTTCCGCGCCCCAGTTTTTAAAATCACCTTTGATCAGGTCGCGTTCGCTGTTATCATCCGTGGTTGCAACGCGGTTAGGGCGAAACCCGATAGAATACCGGTTTGCATATAGTCCAAACACCCGAAGGTTAAACTCACTGGCAGAACTGAATTTGTGATCAAGGTGCAGGGCAAATAAATTCCAATTCACTTTAAACCAGTTGCGTTCCCGGTTTGTTTGACGTGGATCGTTCCGAAACATTTGATCTGTTAATCCGCCTGGCTGTTGCGCGAGATATCCCATTTGAGTAATGTCAACGCCTGCTGTTGTTTTTTCCGAGACCTGATAATTAATATTTGCGAAGTAAGTATGGTTATTGAAATGTGAATTGTTGCGCCATCCATCGCCTCTTTTGAATTGAAAGAATGTGTAGTAACTTATTTTGTCCACAGTTCCGCTGGCGCTCGTAAAGGCGTTGTAAAAGCCATAAGAGCCCGCGGTTTGCCTGGCGACCAATTCCAGTTTCTTGTCCGCAACGGGTTTTTTCATTACAAAATTGATCATGCCGCCGAACTGAGTACCGTATTGAAGTGATGCGGCTCCACGTACTATCTGGATCTTTCCTATACCTTCAATCGGTGGCGTGTAATAACTTTCGGGGTAACCTAGTGCATCTGCACTGATATCGTAACCATTCTGACGGACGTTAAAATTAGAGGTGCGGCTGGGATCGAGACCCCGGCCACCGATACTGAGTTGCAATCCTGCGCCATCATTTTCCCAGATATTTAAGCCGGCAACGCGGGAATAAACCTGTCGGGCATTGTTGGTCGCAAGATTGGCGATAAGCTGTTCAGGAATAATGACCTCCGATTTTTTTCCTTCGTAAATCCCGAGGCTTTCCACTCCGCGCATCCGGGAAAATCCAAACGAAGACTGCGCGTCGGTGATCATTACTTCGGCCAGGATCTGAGAACGCGGTGAGAGTTGTATCCTTACTGACTGATCCTGATCAGTGATCCTTACGGGCAACTGGAGGTATTCATATTCCGGACTTGTAAAATGCAGAATATAATTTCCGTTCGCCAGATCATTGAAGTGAAATCTACCACGGCCATCGGTAACAGCTGCAGTTTTTTCGCCGTTAAGGTAAATTACACACTCCTTGATAAAAGTGTTGTCTTCGGTGGAAGAAACCGTGCCCGACAGGCGGTATTGTGAAAAGGCATGGGCCGACACAAAGCACAAAAAGAGTATATTAAATACCTTTAATTTCATTGCCGAAGGGTAGTATCCATGGTTTGTGACTAAATGAGTCTTTCTCTTTTGAAAGGTCCGTAATTGGGTCGACTAGCGGCTTGCCTAAACGACCGTTGAGCGCAACGTACGAATCGACGTATACTTGTGGCGAACGGAATCCCTGTGTGTTATAATGGTCGCGAAGGATGTGCGCGTATTGCAGGATCATATCCGGCTGCGTAGCCATCATTTTTTCCTGCAAGGGGGTGAGGAATTTACTGTTGTCCACTACGGCCTGGTTTCCGGCCGCGTCTTTTACTATAAATTGTGCATATCCCGCTTTTTCAATCAGCATCACGCGCCATGAAAAGCGATATCCCTGCTCGGTCCAGAAAAGTTCATCAGGATAAAGGACATGTCTCAACGGCAACAAGACCTGGATCAGCAAAAAAAATCCGAAGGCCACCGGTAAAATTCCCGAGCCTGAAACGGGATATTGTATTGAAGGCTTAGTAAAATCTCCTGACACCTTTATCCAGGTACCAATTTTCAAAAGGATCTTCTCGTGAAATTCAGGAGAGAAGAAGATCAAAGCCGTCACCATCATGATGTAGGGGAACATGCCGATAGGAAACAGCAGGGCTGTGAGCATATGGAAAATGACGACTGCCGAATAGGCGAAGATCCTGGTTTTCCGCTTCAATAGTAAAAATGGAATACTCAGGTCATAAACGCATCCGATCCAGCTGAACGCATAAGCTACCCACACATAGTTGAAAAGGAAACCAATGACTGGCAGATCATTTTTCGCGGGAAGCCATATCCTTAAAGGTTGGGCATGTAGAATCCAGTCACTGTTCAATTTCGCCAATCCGGCAAACACGTACACAAGGCATACGAAAAATTTCAGGGAATCCAGGCTCCATCGCGGGATCGCATCGGATAGAATCTTTTTGTTCCTGTAAGCATCGATGGAAAAATAACGATGCGCAGGCAAAAAGAGCATCATCAGACAAACCATGCTGATGAAGTAATAGTGATTCAGGTAGGTGCTTTTATCAATGAGTTCTATGTAAGTAAAGCTGAGAAATAATCCCGCGCTGGCTATGCGGTAGAAAAGACCGATGGCGACCATCAACGCACAAAGCCCGCAAATCGCAAAAAGCAGATACGATAATTCACCCAGGGGCTCTACAAATTCAAAACCGTAAAACGGAAAAAAATATTTTGGCTTAATGTAGAGATCAAAGATCCAGCCTTTTGCCCAAAACCTTGCGATACTTCCAAAGATCAATAGTCCCAGTGCAATCCTGAACACAACCAGGGGAGCAGCAGAAGTTGTTTTTTGAAAGTAATTGTTCATCGTATTTCAAACTTAATCTCCGTCATTGTCAGTATAGGTAATGGTAACACTCATAGCTGACGTCATGTCGACCTTCAGAATGCGCACGAGCTTTTGCATGGCAGTGTACGTCTCAACCATTTCCTGATTTTCAGTTTGTATCTGCTCATATAAGTTGGGTGACAGCTGATCCAGTTCCAGGCCGATAGTGATAAACTGATTATCGATGATATTTGATAATGTAGCTCCGCTTACCTGGTCTTTTGAACCCAGGGCATCCAGGTATGATTTAAAGGATGGCCCTTCCTGTTCGGTGAATCTGTTCGTGCCGTTAAAAAAATCTCTTGCTGCCTGGTGAGCACTTTGCGCAAGACTAAGCGATATATCTTTCTTAAAGTAAGCCTCAATCTTTTCGGGATAGGGAACACCCGTGCTTCCGATGGCCGCTCCCGAGGGAATTCCGATCTTGCCAGAACGGATGTAACGCTCGTAGTGTAGCACGAAGGCGTTTACCACCAGTCCTGTTGATGATCCGATATCAAGGCCTGTTTTATTGATGAATGTTTCCCTGTAAGCGCCGTTCCATTCAGATATCACATTGGTTAATAATAGATCCATGCGCGCGGTTAACCTGTCCAGGTATGCAAGTCTTTTTGAAGCATCGGGATCTGTAGTGTAGGCGTTGATAATTTCGCCGTCACTCGAACCAAGCCCATTGATGAGATAATCGAGGGCGGGGAACCCCTGCCGTGCATAGGATGTGGGAAGGTCAAGATTGGTTGACGGATCATTCATGTTGGTGACGATACCATTTACATCCGCGGGATAGATGTTAAAAAAATTGCGCAGCGTATATTTATCTGCGGGGCCAAATTCAAATAACTCCACCTTTTGCCATTCGATGTAGGCATCGACCCACGATTCGCGCAGGGCGGAAAGCGTAGTTTGATCGGGTGATGTCGTGAACTCCTCCGCCTTCCCGATGATTACGTCAAACGATTCACGAAAATCTACATAGGATGGGCGAATAATATTGTCAACCCAGTGGGTGAGAATAACTTTTCTGTCTTTTGTATTATCGGCAGGCGAGGGTTCACTTTCTTTTCCTCCGCAGGCGAGGAGCAGCAGGGTGAGGGAAAACGTCGCCAGTTTTTTCAAAGATTCCATAAGTGAGAAACGAGGATGGATTGACGCATTCAATCAATCCATCCGGGTTTTATAGATTCAAATTTTCTTCGATCAAAATTTTAAAGGCCGAATTTGGTACTGATTGCTTCAGATGCAGCATTGATCTTGTCTGCATCAATGTCCCAGAAGCCGTTTGGAGCACCAACAAGGTTTTCAATGATGTCATCTGAAAAAGCTGCATCTGCTTCGTGGATGGTTGCAAAACGCAGTGAATAGATAAAGCCGAGTCCCTCGCCAATATGGTGGGCGCGGTCTGCCTCGGTTTGGTCAGTTTTCCATTTCCCGAGATAACCCAGGGCGGCATTCGCAACGGTTTTTTCGATTTCTGTCCGAATAAAAGTAGCCTGTTCTTGCAATGTTGAATGGTCATTGTTCACAATAGCTGCGCGCCCTTTTAAGAAAGCGGGGTGGATATCTGCGTAGCTCCCTTTGTTGTATTCCCAGATATAAGACCCGGCGCCAAATTCAAAAGTACCGCGGCTACCGTCCGTTGACCCTTCAAGGTACACCGGGTTCAAGGTAAGCAACCCATAGGCTATGTCCCAATTATGTTCAAGTTCCGTATAGTTCTTATCACCAACCACCCGGGTGTTGTCGGCATTTAGCCCCTCCTCCATTAGTACATTGCCTATATAGTCCAACTGAAGCGCACCGATCAGAGATTTCTGAATCACCTGTGCCAGCTCGATACCCTTTGCGTCAACAAGGCGGGTTCCCAGCTTGCCGGCCTGGCCCGCTGATGCAGTTTCTAAAATGTGATTGCTCGCCTCTTCTATTTGTTCAAAATTACTTTTAAGGGCCGCGCGCTCCGCTTCGGCCTGTGTTGCAGGTTTTGAAAAAGCGACCACATTTCTTAGCTGAACACCGGAAGTATTTAACACCTCGCCGTCCACAAGGACTGAGCCAGTTGATATATCATCAAACGGGCTGCCGGTGTTTGAAAACATGTTTTTAAGTTTTATAGCCTCTATCTGCTCATTGGCGGAAATGCGCGATGTCATGTAATTATTGATGGCGTAGAACATTATATAGCGGGTGTTGCCTTCAAAGAGATTCACGGTAGTACTTCCGCTAGCATCTACAAACGTGCTGGTGTAGGGCGTAAGTGGTGTAAGAGTCGCATAGTCAAATTTTGCTCTTAGGCTGGGGGTCTCGTTGTCCTCTTCGCAAGAGAAAAGCGCCAAAACGACGAAAACAAACAGCATTTTAGGTTTTAGGATGTTATACATGGTCAAATATGTTAAAGTTTACGAGGCAAATATATTTATTTAGACTGATTCTAAAATAGATTATTTAGAAATTTTCTAAATAATTATTGTCTGAACCGGGATTAAACGGATTAAGGGATTCGCCGCGAATTGATTTCAGGATTTGAAAGGATTTCTGGATAGCGGTGGGCCAGTAGAATTTATGGATATGCACTCACTTTTGAGGACTACCATTCAAGGGATCCGGAAAATTTATTTCAACGCACTCACCCTGAGAACCACCATCCAGGTAATCCCTTAATCCTTTAATCCCGGTTCAGACAATTTAATCCCGGTTCAGACTTTTCGCCGAAGCCTTATCCAGGAAGAGTGTGCAATGGTCATGGGTCTGCAAAATACTCGCGGGAAAAAGATTGCTCACGCCTCGTTCCACACAGTTCTTTACTGCTTCGGCTTTTCTTTCATCGGGTACGGAGCAGATGATGTGTTTTGATTTTAATATTTGCTTTATCGACATACTGATGGCCTGACGCGGCACATCGTCAACGGTCTTGAACCAACCTTCGCCGTACTGCTGTCGACGGCAGGATTCATCGAGGTCGACAATAATATAGGGTTCCTCCGTGTCAAAATCCGCAGGAGGATCGTTAAAGGCAAGGTGGCCGTTTTCACCGATGCCAACGAGCGCAACGTCAATAGGATGTTGGGTGATCAGGTCACCCAACCAGATGCATTCAGCCTCAGGGTTGGTTTCGCCGTTGATGAGGTGTACTGCTTTCAGCGGAGATACTTTTGCGAGAAATCTCTCCTTTAAGTATTTTCTAAAGCTTGCCGGATGGGTGTCTTTCAGCCCGAGGTATTCATCAAGATGAAACATGTTAACTTTAGCCCAGTCAATATTTTTTTCCCCAATGAGCTGATTCAACGTTTCAAACTGACTCGTTCCTGTTGCCAGAATGATGTTGGCATCGCCCTTTTGTTCAATGGCTTCCCGTATTAGATTACCTGTCAGCTGTCCGGCGCCCTCGCCGAGTTCCCGGGGATTTGTTTTGAGGTGAATATCCATTTAAATGTTCTCTCTTTTTTTTCGCCCCTAAATTCCCTGAAGGGGACTTGCATTTTTACCTGATCCAATCCATGAACACAGCGTCAAAATTTTCATCTGAAATTTCCTCAATAAATTCAACGTGTTCCTCAGGCTTGCCTAATATATATTCTGGTGAAGCGGGAACTCCTTTTTCCGCGAAATTCCTTTCCTTCATTTTTTCACCCGCCCCGGAGGTAAGACCTCCTATCAATAATTTTCTTGGTGCGAGTGCGCCGGCAAGATCAGGCAGATCATAAGCCCTCAGCGCACCCGGAACGGCGCTGGTAATGAAAGGAGAATGATAGGAACGGTTCATCACCAATGTGCGGTAAGAATTCAGATGATCGATGAGGGCAACGCGGTGGATGGCCGGAATAAAAGCCGCGGCATGCAGCAATACCGGCGTCATTTCTTTTCGCGCAAAACCATAGATCTCGGTTTGCTTGTGGTTTTTTCCCAGCACGCGGACGAGTCTTGCAATGTCGCCGGCCTGGACTCCGACGATGCTCCTTCCGATAAGGATGGAAGTATACCAGATATTATGAGATACTCCGCCGATAAAAGCATCTCCCCGGAAATCACCCGCACCCAACTCACCTATCCCCGGAAGATCAGGGGCCAGCACTGTAAATCCATTCCTGACAAACCACTCCATCTCGCCATCAACGGAAGCTTGCGCTGCCTTTCCCGATGGGTGCAGATAAAGTATGGATTTACGTGTCGGGTTATCCGGAACCATAAAAAGATATGGAACGACATAATCACCTTCGCCCTTTAAGAAATACTTTTCAATTGCATAGCCTTCCCGTTGGATGCGCCCGGAAAATACGGGTTCCGCTGAATCCCCGGGCTCACGGTACCCGGACAGTTCTTTTGCCTTATCCAATAAACTACCGGGTCCGGAAAGTTTTTTATCCGATTGCGACGCATTGATAACTCTTGCTGTTTCCATCGCGTTGAGACTAAAAACCGTTTGACCCCCGAGCGATGTCGAGACCTGGCCAGTGGCGGTAACTCTGAGCTCCGATTCAGTTAACGGGGCCATTTCTTCATCCGCGGCATTGCCCGGGTTGCTCAGGTGTTTCTGAAAAAAAGCGTACATCGCCTCCCTGTTTTTTTTCGTGGAGGCATGTGGTGCATCGTCTTCCACCATTCCGAAATTTCCTTCTTCACCATAAGTTTTATAAATACCTGACACTTCCTTTGCGGTTTCGCGCGCGCCCTGAATGCTGAACATATCGCGCGTGGTAGTGATCATCAAGGCAGGCTTGGGAGCGCGTACCAGCAAAAGATCGCCATGGTCCAGACCTTTGCTGATACCGTTAAAAAAATTCTGTTCAGCATCCTGCGGGCCGATAGATTGCAGAAGTCTCGTAAAACTGGTGATGTAACATTCGGGCGCCGCAGCCTTTATTCGCTCGTCAAAGGCGGCGATATAAGCAGACTGTGTTCCTCCGCCTGATCGCCCTGTTATTCCTATGCGGGAATGGTCAACCTCTGTGCGCGTCAAGAGGTAATCGACAGCACGGATGCCATCCCAGATCATATATCGGGCTTGCGAACTTCCTGTAATAAAAGCTTGTGAACCCGGGTAAGAGTGCTCGGACGTGGGTCCGCCTACAGACGATTTTGATTTTTCAGGATCGAAATATTCCAGTCGCTCGCCCTGACCCACCGGATCAAATGCAAAGACGATGAATCCTTTTTTTACGAGATTCAGGATCACATGCTGATATACTTTACTGCGATATCCTTCATCGGCATGTCCGCTGCAGTAGATAACAACTGGCGCCCTATCCCTTTTCTTGAGTCCGTTCGGAATGTACAAGGAAGAAGTAACATAAAAAGCAGGCTGCGATTCATAGACTATGTGTTCTACCCTGTAGCTATCCTTGTTGATCACCTTTACGACTTTCGGGTTTAGTGGTGTCTTTTCAGGAAATGGCCCCGCGACCTCCAGCAGCGTTTTTTTTATCCATTGCTGTCGTTCCTTCCAGTCTGACAAGGAGCTCAATCCTGCGATCTTCTCCCTGCGTTTTTCCAGGTGCTGATAGGCCTGGCTGGCGAGATGGTGATACAAAGCATTAGAGGCGTCTGTGTAATGGAGCCACTGGTTGTTCCCATTGGTAATGATATTCAGTTCTTGCTGGGCGATGCTTCTGTTTTTGGCCAGAGATACGATCAACAAAAGTGTAAAAAGGAATCGGGTGAAAACCTGGGAAGGATGCATTGGAATTTTTAATGATTGGATTTTGATACTTCCTTCAGCTTTGGGCGTTGGCGACAAGCTTTTCCCACATCTCGCGATTTTTGGTCATGGCCTCCACTTTGTCTGCAGGATCTGAAGTGCACTCCCAGAGCATCCAGCCTGAATAATTCATTTTAACAAAAAGGTTCATCAATTCCTGCCATGGATACGAGTCACTATCCATTTCATGAATGTGAACCGTGTCGCCCAGGCGATCTTTTACAAGGTTGAAATTATATTCCAACCCTTTGCCTATAAGATCCGTGGGATTGCTGTTCCAGCACACCGCGACATTACGGTTGTCCGCTACGTCCATGATAGCTTTTATGTTCGGCAGTTCCTGGGTCTCTCGGCCGTGAACCTCAAGGCGGATCAATTGTCCATAATCCTTGCCAAATTTTCCAATCTCGTTCAGTGATTTCCCGATTTGTTCAATGGTCTTCTCATGAGGTACTCCTTCGTGAAATTTATTCGGTTTTACCTTAACACCACTTCCACCGACGTCATGGCTGAGTTTAATGAGCTCTTTGGCGAGATCCATATTTTGTTTAAGGATTGCCGGGTCCGGGCTATCGAATTCAACATTGGATCCATAACCGATCATTTCAACTTTACTATTTGCGAAACGCGCTTTTACTTCTTTCCGTTGAGCAGGATTCAACGAAGGTTCAACTCCATGTTTATGTTCTGTGCGGAGTTCCACACCCAACAAATTACTTTTTTCACAGTTTTGAATGATCGTTGGAACGTCCCAGTCCTTGCCCCACAGATACGTCACCAACCCAGGTTTCATCTTTGAGCGTTTATACACATCTGCAAAGAGCCCCTTGTTTGATAAAACCATCGCCATGCCCGTCAGAGACATGCCTTTAATAAAATCTCTTCTTTTTGTCATTTAGTTGATATTTGAACTTTAATTTTCTATAGCACCGTGAACGACTATGGAATCAATATTTTTTTGCGAAATCTTCCGTATACGAATTAATCTGATCATCCGTCAGGTGGCTGCCCGAACTCACGACGATCCGGTACCGGAAAGTAAGGGATTGTCCCGCGGGAAGTGAATAATTTATTTCTTCCTTGCCTTGTGTGAAATCTTTTGCGCCCAGGGGATTGGCTGAAAATAATCCATATCCCCGCGCGTGCCAGTAGGTGGGGTAACTGATGTTTTCAGGATGGTCACAGATCACTAAAGATATTTTTTCATTTCCTATGCTTCCGTAAAGGTTCATCCATTTTGCACGCGTGCTCCACACTTTTTCGCCTGTGATACCTTCGCTGCTGCGGTAATTTCCAGTAACCCCTTCGTTGGACATCTTCTTTACGGTGGTTGGATTGCCCTGTGCATCGGTCAGAGTGAGTTCCTCATTGGAAGGCAACTCAAGCTGCCGGGCTACGCGGATACCAAACATACCTTCTTTTGTGTCTTTAAAATTTACTACTTCGGTTCCGGGATTGGTTAATGTGGTGATGCGATCAACGATGCGAACCGTGCCGCTCGTGATGAAGTGGTATTCGGTTCTTTCGGTCAGCACCTCCTTATCCGACGGATCTTTCCAGCTTGCGAGGGCAACCAGTGTAGCCTCACCTTTCCCTCCCGACAATTTTTCTACGCTGAGATGTTTTATTTCGCCGCCATTCTGAGATCTTTTACCTTCCGACCCGTTGCCCCAAAAGTCATATCCGTTCACATTGCCGTAGTTCAGCCAGTTGCCAACCTGATGGCGGTGGTCGTTGCGCTCTCCTTCGCGCGGTTGAAGCGGAAATCCGCGGGTAACTTCAGTGCCTCCCGCAGAAATGATCGGATAAAGTATTGGCTTGAAAACATTGTCCGGCCATTGGTACGCTGTGAACAGTTTTCCGTCAATCATGACGTCGATTCTTTTTTCTGCCTCATGTTCCTCAAAAGTTATTTCGGGGCCGGGTGTTTCTGATGTTGTCTCAACCTGAGGCGCTGGTTTCTGGTTGCATGAAAAACAGAATGCAATCGCAAATAAAAAATATTTCAAGATTGGAAGTTTCATTTTATTTATTTGATTTGGCCATGGGGGAGGTTGTGCGGCGGGTGGTAGGGACGCCTAATTATTCCCGCCCGAACGTGTTCGGTCCGGGCGGGCGTCCCTGCGATGCAGTCGCACGTCCCTTCCCAAGCATTATTTATTTCACCGGGCACTTACCAGCACTTTTGTGTTTCCTCCTTTTGCAAGGGTCACATCAACCGGCGTGTTGGATTTCCAGGAGCCGGAGGTGAAGTCAGGTATGTCTACGCTTTTTGCGCGGTTTGCAACAGAGACTTCGCTCAAAGGTGCGATAGCGCTCCACGCCGCCGCATCATAAACATCAATGTCGAGTGCGATACCGTTCCTCAGGCAATCGATCAATCTCCAGTCCATTAGGAAGTCCATACCTCCATGGCCACCGATCTGTTTGGCCATTTCTCCCACACGTGTTACGATGGCAGGTGCAAATTGTTCTTCAAGGACTTTGAATTCCTCTGCAGTGACCCAGCCATCATGCCCTTTGGAGATCCGCGGCTCAGGGTATTTTAAAGCCGTGCCCTTTGTTCCGCTTACAAGATGGATACGCGAATAGGGTCTGGGCGAGGTAACATCGTGTTGCACCATCATGGTCTTTCCATTTACGGTGCGGATGGTGGTCGTGTTCATGTTACCGCGGAATTTTTTGTTTGCAAAAGGTTTGTAGAAATCATCTTTTGCAGCCAGTTCTTTCGCGGTAGCGCCCATCATAAAATCGTTGGATGAAACAGAAACCAGATAGTCCATCCGGTCTCCACGATTTACATTCAATACCTGCGCGATGGGCCCAAGTCCGTGCGTGGGATACAGGCTTCCATCCCGCAGGTTTTCTTTCAAGCGCCACATGTCGTAATACTGCTCCTTGTCGAAATTGTTTTCGAGAAGATTGTGGATATAAGCGCCTTCCGCATGAACAATTTCGCCGAAGAAACCCTGCCTTGCCATATTGAGTGTGAGCAGCTCAAAAAAGTCATAACAGCAATTCTCCAGGATCATACAATGTTTCTTCGTCCTTTCCGAAGTTTCCACCAACTTCCAGCACTCATCCAACGTGACGGCTGCGGGCACTTCAGACACAGCGTGTTTGCCCTGTTCCATAGCATAGATCGCCATGGTTGCGTGAAGGCTCCAGGGCGTCGTGATATAAATTAGGTCCAGATCTTTTCTTTCACACATTTTCTTCCAGTCATTCGCACCTGCCGTATACAATTCCGGTCTGTGATTTGTTTTTTCCAGCGACGTCTTCACTTTTTCCGCCCGTTCCGGACGTATATCGCAAAGGGCTTTGATCTCCACCCCATCGATCTTGCTCATCCGGTTTACGGCTCCGGGCCCCCGGTTACCCAGCCCCACAAAGCCGATTCGCACGGTTTCTATTTTAGGCGCGGCGTAACCGCTCATGTTAAAGTGTTTTCCGCCCTGTTTTATTGCAGGTGTTTTGATGAACTCTTCATCCGTGCGAACACTTCCGTTCGCCTTTATGATGCCTCCTCCTGCCAGTCCTATTCCGGCTAGTCCCGAAAGTCTTAAAAAATTTCTGCGATTACTTTTCATTCTCTGTTAGGTTTGAATAATGATTATTGATCCGAATATGAGTATTATTTAATTACCTGTTTACAAGGGAAGGAGGTGCAGCGGGTGGTAGGGACGCATAATTATGCGTCCCTACCATGCCATCGCACACGCTTCCCGAGATTAATTCCATCACTTCCAACGATGCACGCCTCACTTTTTCAGCCAGCGATCAAACCATGCGAAAGCTTCATCCTGCATATTAGCGTCGAACTTATGCGGGCCCGGGTAATAGGAGCAGGCATAGTGGTCTTCTGCCTTTGCTTTTTTATAAACTTCGCGCAAAATGGTATCTGCTCTTTTCATTTCCGGAAGGGTGTATAATTGGTCCTGTTCATCATTCAGAACCAAGGTAGCAAGAGGGGCCCGCAAGCCGAGAATTTCCGGAAAATCCATTTCGTTCGGCAGCACCGGTACATACGTCATCCACGTATGTGTGAAACTTTTGTTCATAATGAAGTCCTTCCAGGTGGTCATAAATCCAACGCAAACCGCACATTTGATTCTCGGTTCCAACCCGCCCATAAAGACCGTCCGCATCCCGCCACCTGAAAGTCCCCCGCATCCGATCCTGTTAGCATCCACATCTTTCCTGGCGCAAAGTATATCCAGGGCCTTGCGATCTTCGGCAAAGAAAACAGCGGGCCAGGTGGTGCCAGCGCTGAATAATGATTTGGCCATGATGTGTTCGTGCTCACCAGCCCAATCATTGTACGCTTCGATATTTACAGGATTCTCAGGATCCTCATCAGTGAGTCCGTTGCGCAGGTGTTCCGGAACATCTTTCAAAAGCACACGGCGGCTGGCGAACGGAAAGGCATCCGACACCAGAACAACATATCCGCGCTTCGCAACTTCATTAGCCCACGCCGCATTTTCATAATAATGTTCCTGGTGATATTTCATCAGCGGGTGTTGATCATCGCTGGTGCGTGTGATCTTCCGGGTGCCGAAATATTTGTTTCCTCCGTGGTCATGGAACGCGAGGATGCCCGGCAGCGGTCCTGTGGCACCTTGAGGTTTCAAAAGTATGGCCTGAGTTGGGGCGCCGTAGGGTAACTGCCAGGTGAGTTCTTCGATATGAAGCCCGTCATAGGTATACTGTTTTTTAACGGTGACCTCAGGCATTCCCCCTATATCGGGAATTGCAAGGCGATCCATAAGCGTTTTTTTTGCGGCCTTCTTCCACGTTTCCAGTTTTGCCCATTCTTTTCTCCGAAACGACATCGAAGGGAGATCCTTGTTAATGAGGGATGATGCCCATTCACCATAAGGTCCGATCAGGGAAGTATTTTCTTCAGGCAAAAACTTTTTTGTTTCGGTATCCAATGTTTGGTTCTCTAACATACTGAGGGTTTTCTGATGATTTTTATAAGGTACCGTTGCAAATCCGCTGAACCCACCCGCCATCCCTATCCCGGTAAGCCCGGCAAATTTTATGAAATCCCTGCGTTTTTGTTTCATGGGCCTGTGGTTTTGCAAAATTTAAGATAAAAAGGGAGAAATGCGAACACGATGTGAGATTAAATTACCAACTATGCCACGGGCATGGCTTTGCCAAGAATGTCGGATTACGAATGGGGAACGGAGGTGTTTTGTGGAATTTTGATCTTACCTATTAAACTTTGAACTTGGAATTGTAAATATCAAGCCATGAGAAGCCCAGCGGTTCTTTTCCTTGCCCTCCTGCTTATTTCCGCGCCAACTGCCGGTCAGGAAAATAAAAGAATGATCGATGAGATCAAAGAACACCAATCGGGCATCGGACTCTGGTGGGCCGGGCACAATAGCTGGATCATTAAGTCGGGGGATATGGTCGTTACCACGGATCTCTACCTGGAGAATAACTTAAGGCTGGCTCCATCACCGATCACACCGGAGGAGATCGCCGCCGAAGTTGACATATCTTTTGTGACACACGCTCACGGCGATCACTTTAACGAATATACTTCGCGTATACTCCTTGAGAAATCCTCCTGTATATTTGTGATGCCCGAGAGTTGTTTGCCAGTAGCCCGGAAGTTGAAAATTCCCGACAACCGGATTGTCGTGGCAAAACCACGCGAATCTTTTGAAGTAAAAGGTGTTAAGGTGGATGCTCTCCGCGCAATTCACGGCAACGCTAACTTTGCAATCTATTATGAGGCAAATCTCCAGGATTGCGGTTTTGTATTTACGGTCGCGGGAAAAACTTTTCTGCAACCCGGCGATTCATATCTGCTGGAGGATCACCTTTTCCTGAAGAATGTCGATGTGCTTTTTTTCTCACCCACAGAACACAACATGTACATTGACCGTTCTGTCATTCTGATCAATACACTCGATCCTGAATATATTTTTCCCCAACACCACAGCACTATTGCCTTTGGCGAAGGCGACAAATACCGGTTTTGGGCCAAAGGTTATCCCGATGAGGTGAAAATACGCTTATCCCAACCGTTAAAGGATAAATACCATATCCTGAAGCCCGGGGAAAAAACGATGATAAAATAAATTATGTTAAAGTATATCCTCCGATATTTCATTTTTTTTACGATCCTGAATTTTGCTTTCTCCTGTGGTCAAAGGTTGACCAGTAACGAACGAACAGGCCCACCCAATATCATCGTGATCTTTACCGACGATCAGGGATATCGCGACCTGGCATGCTATGGGTCACCCGATATCAAAACTCCGCACATTGATAAAATGGCGGCCGAAGGGATCCGCTTCACCAATTTTTATGTTGGCCAGCCAGTTTGTTCCGCTTCGCGCGCAGCGCTGCTGACGGGATGTTATCCCAGCCGTGTCAGCATACAGGGCGCCCTGTCTCCCAATTCAAAGATCGGCCTGAATCCCGAAGAAGAAACCATCGCCGAGATCTGCAAATCGAAGGGATATAAAACAGCCATGTTCGGAAAATGGCATCTGGGGGATCACAAGGATTTTTTACCCACTAAACAGGGCTTTGATGAATACCTCGGGTTGCCATACTCCAACGATATGTGGCCTGGCCATCCGGATAATAAAACCCGCAACTTTCCGAGGTTGCCCCTCATTCAAAATGACTCGGTAATAGAATATCTGGATGTGGATCAAAACATGCTGACCACGCAGTACACACAACGCGCAACACAATTTATTGAAAGAAATAAAGCCAATCTTTTTTTTCTTTATGTCGCCCACAGCATGCCGCACGTGCCATTGTTTGTTTCGGATAAATTCCGGGGGAAATCCGAGGCGGGTTTATACGGAGATGTGATCATGGAGATCGACTGGTCGGTTGGACAAATCATGGAGACACTGGAAAAATTTAATCTCGGCAAAAACACTCTGGTAATCTTTACATCAGATAATGGGCCCTGGCTTTCCTATGGAGGACACGCTGGATCGGCATTGCCACTTCGCGAAGGAAAAGGTACCGTGCTTGAAGGTGGTGTAAGAGTACCCTGCATCATGCGCTGGCCCGGAAATATTCCAGCCGGGGTTGTGCAGGATAAACCCGCGATGACCATCGATATTTTGCCAACGATAACAAAACTTATCGGGGCAGAACTTCCCAAAAAACAAATTGATGGTAAAAATATCTGGCCGCTCATAGTCAATGATCCCGAGGCAGAATCGCCACATGAAGCGTATTATTTTTATTATAAGCACAACGAACTGCAGGGCATGCGCAGTGGAAAATGGAAACTTTATTTTCCCCACACGTACCGTTCACTCGAAGGCAGGCCTGGGAAAAATGATGGAATGCCTGTCAATTATTCTCAATTGAATATGGGACTTGAGCTCTATGACCTGGAAAAGGATATCAGTGAAAAGAACAATGTAGCTAGCCAATACCCCTCCGTTGTGGATTCACTGAGCACTATGGCCGCAGCTTTCAGGGAAAAGTTGGGAGATTCTCTGACGGGTGTTGTGGGGGCGGAGGTCAGGGAGCCGGGTAGGGTGGGAGGGGAATAATCGTAGGGACACCCTTTACGGGTGTCCCATCCTGATGGGAATAGGGGATAAGGGGCAATAAGGAAATACGGTACGGGACACAAGGCAAGGACCGAAAGTTTTGATAACAGACACTCACGACTCACGATTGACGACTCACGATATGAATCTGCACAAAATAATTTTTATCACAACAATCTCTATCGGTTCAGCATTTAGCCATGCCGTTGCGCAAAGGGTGGTAGAGGTGGATGTCTGTGTTTACGGAGGCACATCTGCCGGGGTGGTTGCGGCCTACACCGCCCAGAAACTTGGTAAAAAAGCCATACTGATTGAACCCGGAAAACGCCTTGGCGGACTGACAACAGGAGGGCTTGGTTATACTGACATCGGAAATAAATATGCGATCGGTGGAATTTCGCGCGACTTTTACAGAAGGGTAGGAAAACATTACGGCAAGTTTGAGCAATGGATCTTCGAGCCAAAAGTGGCGGAGGCCATATTTCAGGATTACGTAAAGCGGGGAGGCTTTGAGGTCCTTTACCAAACGCGTTTAAAAGAAGTGAAGAAACAGGGTAACCGGATCACTGAAATTGTACTCGAGAATTCTACCGGTCCGGCTACGGCTACTATTATAAAAGCGAAAATGTTTATTGATTCCGGTTATGAAGGCGATCTTATGGCGAAGGCCGGCGTGTCCTATGCGGTGGGCAGGGAAGACAACAAAGAATATAATGAAACTATCAACGGGGTTCAACTCATGGACGGCCACCAGTTTCCCGATGGAATTGATCCCTATAAAACTCCGGGTAAACCGAAAAGCGGATTGCTCTGGGGTATCAGCGATGGAAAGTTATCGCCCAATGGCGCAGGCGATAAAAAAGTACAGGCCTACAATTATCGAATATGCCTGACGTCGGATCCCGCAAACATGATTCCCATAACTCGTCCGCCAGCCGGCGAATATGATCCTGCGCGTTATGACCTTTTGCTCAGGTTGTTTGAAGCTTATCCGGACAGAAGGAAGCTGAATAACTATTTCATCTGGAGCCACATGCCCAACCGCAAAACCGATATCAACAATCGCGGGCCTTTTTCAACGGATATGATCGGGATGAATTACGAATATCCCGATGGCTCGCACGAACAGCGCGCAAAGATCATCAGCGACCATACAGCATATACGAAAGGGCTTCTTTATTTCTTTGGATACGATCCGCGTGTTCCCATGGAACTGCGAAATGAAATGCTGCAATGGGGTTATCCGAAAGATGAATATCCTGAAAACGGAAACTGGACACCGCAGCTATACATCCGCGAAGCACGCAGGATGATCGGAAGTTATGTGATGACTCAAAATAACTGCCAGGGAAAAGAGGTAGTCGCCGATGGAGTAGGTATGGCGGCTTATACAATGGACTCACACAATACCCAGCGATTGGTGGTCAATAGCCATGTAAAGAACGAAGGCAACGTAGAGGTTGGTGGTTTCGGGCCGTATCCGATCGCGTATAGATCCTTGACGCCGAAGGTGTCGCAGTGCGGTAACCTGCTTGTTCCGGTGTGTTTGTCCGCAACGCACATCGCTTTCGGTTCTATCCGCATGGAACCTGTGTTCATGGTGCTTGCCCAATCATCTGCAACGGCCGCGGTGATGGCCATCGATGGCGGAACCGATGTGCAGCAGGTTAATGTTCCAGAACTGCAGCGTCGCCTTAAAAGCGATCCCCTGGCCGATGGAAGTGTCTTTGAGATCCTGGTTGACAACCGCGATTCCCTGAATGTACAACGACATGGCAACTGGACGCTGGAAAAACAAGGTGGTTATGGACCGGATTTTTATGTCCATGAAGCCCGCAGCCCGGACATGGCACGCATCCGCTTTACTCCGGATATTCCCGAAGCCGGTAAATATGCCGCATACATATATTTCCCCAAGGTGGCCAACATCTCTGCGAACACCCTGGTAATCGTTTACGACGGAGAGCGTAATCACGGCATCTCGATTAAGGAATCGGATATCAGAGTAGAAGGGCAGACCTCGGGCGAATGGGTATCACTCGGAACCTATTCCCTGCCGGTTGGGACAAAAAGTTACGCGCAGGTTTCAACGAAAGATGCCGATGGAAAAGTGATTGCCGATGCAGTTGTCTGGGTGCCGGAGGGGGAGTAGTCAGGTGCCAGGTGCCAGGTGCCAGGTGCCAGGTGCCAGGTGCCAGTTTTGCGGTCAACTTAATCTAATAATATACGAAAAAAACCGGGTAAATACAAGAATTTCCCCTAAAAAATACACCTTATAGGCTTCAAAAAAAGCACTTTTTTAAGCGCAAAAAAAGGTGCTGACAGAAACTTAAAACTTAAAACACTTACAACTTAGAACTTAAAACTTTTAACTTAATCATTCTTCAAGATCTTCAATCCCAAAACTGACCACTTTGTTGATGCTGAGATTGTTCTTCGGATATTCTTTGAAATATGCCGCCAGGGTCTTGTTCCCGGGAAGAGGGGACTGGTGGAGTTCCTCAACGGTGTAGGCTTTGTTTTGAAGGGTTGAGGAAGGTTCATTTACCTTCAGCAGGACAGCCCTGCCGCCGATCGGGTCGAACGCTGTCGAGACTCCGGAAAAAATTCCCTGGACCACTTTTGGGTCTCTTCGGGTTCCGATCTTATAAATATGGTAGAAGGATTTGTTTTCTGCCGAAGCGAGCAGGGCAAAAAGACAACCGTGTTTGATTTTCAGGCTGCCTTCATAGATCCAGGCTGGACCTTTTAAGCGCATGATAAAGTCCCCATCCGTTTCCCTGATTTCTACGGGCGACTGCAGGATCAACCCACGGGTGTAATTCTGCCTGACAAATATGTAATAATTTCCCACCAGGCTTTGCAGCTGCTCATCAACCGGAGCCTGCAGTGCGGAGATAAGACCGAGAATATTTTTGTAGCCGAGAAATCGCGCAACTGAATTAAGCTGCGCGTCGCGAAGGCTTAAGTCGTCGTCCTTATCAAGGGCTCTGATCTCATAAAATATCTTTTTATACAGATAGTCTTCACTGATGCCTCCGATCTCCGAGGCCATATTCCGCAGTCCTGCCCGGTCAAGGGGTTCTTTGGTTTTTTCCGACAACAAAAAAAGCAACCGCTCCAGGTGGCGCACCTTGATTTTCATACGATGAAGTTATTAGCAATTAGGGAAGAATTCAGGAAAACAAGGGAAAAAATGGGAAACACAAAGGAAAGGACCGGAAGTAGATCCGCTGTTTGTCGCGACATCTTTGTAAGGTATTGACGAATCGATCGATTTGTGTTTTAAAGTCCCTTGCTGACCAGGGCTTCGCGGGCCAGGTCAGTGAAGGGTAAACACAAACTTCGATTCGACGGACAAGTCAGTCAATAGTTTTTCCACTTTAAACACAAACACAATGAAAACACTTAAAAGATTGCCAATCCTTTTGGCATTTGTTGTTACCATTTTTGCTGCAAGCTGCACCGAGGTCGCGGTAGAGCCTGTAGGCACAGATGAGGACAAAGATCCGATCGTGATTCCTCCTCCTCCCAATAATCCCTGACCTAGTGTTGTTGCAATGGGTACTGTAAGCTTAAGCTGATTCCCTTTGTTGTCTTTAAAAGGCCGTCCATCACGACGGCCTTATTTTTTCCAGTAAAATCGCATATTTTCACTAACTTTCTTTTTGTAAAAAAGTAAAGTGGCTTGGCGATTGATCCTTTTGCTATTCATCTCAATTCCGGTATTTGGGCAGCAATCTCCTGCGGCTCTAAAGTCCGCCCTGGAATCTTTTCAAAGAAAAGGCAATGCTGATTCAGTTGCTTATTATCTGTCAAGATTGGGCTACTACTACCTCCAACAGGAAATCTATGACAGCGCAAAAATTTGTTATCAAAAGGCACTGTCGCTTAACAGGGATAACATTGACACCCCCGGGCTGCCGGGGAATTTAAATAATATGGGAGTACTGTTCTTTAAAACCAATGTTTGGGATAGCAGTATCCATTATTATAACGCCGCCTATCAGCAGTATCAAAATTTAAAGGATACCGCAAAAATTACGATCATCGAAATCAACCTGGGGATGTTATATAGAGAAAAAGGACTATATGAAAAGTCCCTGGAATATCTCCTTGCTGCTTCTTATAAACTTGGGAAATCCGAACCTTCCACGACGCTAGCAACCTGCTATAATTCTATTGGTAATGTGTATTTAAAAATAGGCGAACTAAAGGCTGCCCTTGATTTTCATTACAGAGCCTTGAATGTCAGAAAAAAAGTGAATTCGATGAAGGGGGTTTCAAGCTCATTCAACAATATTGGAAGTGTGTACTTATTATTAAAACAGTATGATAGCGCCCTCATTAACTTTCAAAATTCGCTTGAAATTAAACGGATACTCAATGACAAAACGGGTCAGGGAGTTTCATTAAATAATATTGGCGAGGTTATGGTTAAAATGCAAAAATTGGAAGAAGCAGAAGATTTGTATCAGGAAGCCTTATCCATGAGGTTATCGATCGATGACAAAGTAGGCCAGGCGATCACGCGCAATAACCTGGCTTATGTTTATCTTCTAAACGACAATCTTTTTTCCGCAGAACGTGAATTAAAACGCAGTGAGAACCTGGCCACTTCTTTAGGGCTGCTAGAGGTATTAAAGACCAATTATGAAATTCAAATAAGATTATACAAACAAAAAAATGACATCGACAAAGCCCTTGATTACAGCCAGCAGCTTTTGATAGTTAAAGACAGCCTTTTGAATCAGGAAAAAGCCCAATCACTGGCGGAAATGCAAACCCGCTATGAATCGCTTAACAAAGAAGACAGGATCGCCTTACTTGAAAAGGAAGGACTTCTCCAGGCTGTAGAGATCGACAAGAAACAGATCTGGATCCGCAGCCTGGTCCTCGCTATGATATTAACCCTTGTTATCGGGGTGCTGATCTATTACAACCTGCGGACAGTCAGAAAGAACAAGGTCCATATTGAACATCTCCTGAAGGAGCTGCACCACCGCGTAAAAAATAACCTTCAGATCCTTTCCAGCCTGCTCAGCCTGCAATCACAGCAGCTGACCGATGATACAGCCATCAAAGCAGTGAAAAGCAGCGAAAGCCGTATCAATGCCATGGCGTTGATTCACCGGAAACTTTACAAAGTCGATCAAAACCGCACCGTAGATATAAAAGAATACATCACAGAACTGATCCAATACCTTGTATACTCATACGGGTATCACGAAAAAAATCTCAAACTTGACCTGGAGATCAATGCGATCAGTATTGATGTGGACAAAGCGATACCCCTGGGGTTAATTCTCAACGAGCTGATCAGCAATGCGTTTAAACACGCGTATGAAAACCAGCCGAATCCGAGCCTGATGATCAACCTCGAGCATCCCGGCTTGCATCAACTTAATATTCGCATCCGTGATAACGGAGGAGGAATACCCGAGGCCAACGAAAAACAGCGGAAAACCTTTGGCATGAAGATCGTTTCAACGCTGATCAAAGAATTGAAGGGAAGTCTCGATGTTAAATGCGAAAACGGGACCACCTATGACTTGCATATTCCCATCTGACGATGAGCAAAATAAGAGTACTGGTAGTAGAAGACTCAGCCCTGATTGCAGAAGATATCGCCTATAAACTGGAGAAACATCATTTTGAAGTGGTACAGATCTGCGACAAAGGTGAGGATGCGCTGGAGTTTATGAAAAAAAATGAACCCGACCTGGTGCTGCTGGATATCAAACTCGCAGGCGCCCTGGATGGAATATCCACCGGCTATATCATCCAGGAAACCTATTCGGTCCCGATCATCTACCTCAGCGACCTGGCGGATGCTGACACCCTTCATCGCGCCAAACAAACCAGACCCTCAAACTACATTACAAAACCGTTTAATGAAGCGGACCTGGTACGGGCTATTGACCTGTCTTTCAGTAATTTCTCGTCGCAGCGCGCGGCAGCCGGCGCTGGGAAAACCGATCATATTTTTATTAAAAACGACAATACCTTCGTGCGGGTGTGCCTGAAGGATATTCTCTTCCTCCACGCCGAAAGGTCTTATTGCAATATTGTCACCGAGGATAAGACCTACGTCCAATCGGTGAGTATGAACCATGTTTTTGATCAGATCAACAACAAGGATTTCATACGGATACACCGGTCCCACGTCGTAAATATCAATAGAGTCACGGCCATCGAGGGCAACATGGTAAAAGTGGGTAAACATTCCCTGGAAATGAGCAAGGGTATGCGGGAGGAATTGATCGGCCGGCTCACCTTTTTAAAGCAATAGGAAATAAATTTACCGTCTTCGGAAACTTCATTTGTGTTGGAGCCGTGCATTGAGTTTTTTGTGTAAAAAAAAACATGCGGCAAAACAAATATGAGTACGATGCTTTTATCTCACATGCTGTTGAAGATAAAATCCCCATTGCAAACGAACTATGTGCTAAGCTTGAGCGGGCCGGTCTGAAGATATGGTATTCAGGCAAAGAGCTCGGCATAGGTGATAGCATTGAGAAGACCATTGAGAAAGGCCTTAACCGGTCGCGCTATGGTATTGTGATCTTCAGTCCCACCTATCTGGCGAAAAACTGGACCATCCGGGAATTTTACACGCTGCTTGCAAAAGAAATCGAAGAACAAAAGGTGATTCTTCCCGTCCTCTACAACATTACGCTGGATGAACTTAAGAACAAAGATCTCGTAATGGCAGATCGCTTTGCTGTGAATTCAGACAAGGGGATTGATTTTGTGGTGGAGCGACTGGTCAGAGAAATAAAGAAATCCTACTCCGTTCAGCCAAAGGAAGCCTGGTTTTCCAAAATCTGGTTTGTCCTGATTTTATCTCTTTTGGCCAATGTGGGGCTGTTGTTAAAAGGAACGGTTTTTCCCGGCTCGCGCTCAACGGTTGTCCCGTCGCATTCAATTCTACCGATCAACTCAGCCGGCCAGGCCAATGCGCAAAGCGCGCTGTTTTCAGAAATGCAGGCGCTATTCAAGCAACTAAATACCTGCAACTGTAACAATCATAAAGAGCAGGGGTTGCCTCCTGTTGTAAGGAGCGGTTTTACCCGATCCGATCCGTTGCAGCTCCGCCCTGGAGGAAACGATGATCAGCGGGATCAGTCGTCGACGACGCAACCTGGTCACAGGATGGCAGGCAGTAAGATGACCATGGCCCTGGTCTTTCAGATCGAAACAGCCCCCGAAACACCTGCTCAGCTTGAAGGCGAAATAGATGAAATGCTAAACATGATCAGTATGCATGAACAAAAGGATGCTTTTGTAACGGTAAAAAATATCGAAAATTCCGCGTTTCAGACTAAAAGAGACTGCGTGCACACCAGCAATCTGGGAGACTGAAGGCGCGGAATTTTGCTGGAAAAGGAAATCCCGCTATTCGGAAGCTTTTGGCAGGCATTGGGAAACAAACGGTTTAAAACAACTCGAAAAGCCCTTTCTTAACAAAAAAAAGGTATGCCTGGAATACCCGACCCTTCCTTTCTCTTCACCCGGGGCTGTCATGTTGAGACAATTGGCAGATCAGATGGGCTTCTGATCGGTCTCTACCAGCACTGCAACCCCGGTGAAGCAAGGATTTACCTGAGGAAATAATTGCCGGATGATCGGATAACTTTTTGAAAAGAGTCAAAAACGTCCCTATCGAATACCAAGACCCTCTCTGCTTTTTTTCCTTTTTATTAACTGCCATTTATTAGGAGAAGCTATTTATAACTTGGAAGACTTAGTCCTTCAATCCCTAAATCCAGGTGTGCCTGGAAAAATTTTGCAACATGGATGTGCTGAAAGACATACTGGATAATCTGAGTGATTCCATTATTATCATTGATCCGAATGGTCAGATAGTATTATATAATAATGAAGCGCTTCGAATTCAAAGATCGATTTCAGAAAAACCGATTCAGATCGGTGAATGTTTTACAGACATGGTGAGTACTGAGCGCAAACAAACTGTTGCCGACATCCTCAAAACTTTAAAAAGACAAAAAAAGGCCGTTAAAAATTTTGCAGAATACCACACCACCACTGGAAGCCATGTTTTTCTCGAAGTTAACTTCGTGCCTGTATTCGGCCCGAAGAAAGAACTGCGTTATGTAAATATCATTACCCAGGATATTACGAGCCGCAAGATATTTGAAAGTAAGGCCCGGGCAACTGCTGCGGATCTGAGCAACCTAGTTGAGAATGCCCATGCAATTATTTTCAGCGTGGACAGCCGTGGTTATATAGTTGATTGGAATAATCACTGCGCGGAGATCACAGGTTTCGTGAAAAATGAGATCCTTTCCAAAAAATTGCCTGACATTCTGATAAAGGAATATAACACCCCTCTGTTCAATGACCTCATGGCTACGGTTTTGAAAAATCAGTCTGTGGGGAATTATGAATTCCCTATTCAAACCAAAGCAGGGACTGAGATGATAGTGATGTTAAGCGCTACTCCGCGCACCAATGCCCCCGGGCAGGTTATCGGAGCCACTCTCGTCGGCCAGGATATAACGGAGTTAACTGCTCATCGCCGGTCGCTGGAAAAACTTGTACAAAATAAAACGGCGGCGCTTCAGCAGGTTCTGAAGAAAGAAAAGGAAGCCGTTGACATGAAGACCCGATTTGTTTCTATCGCCTCTCATGAGTTTCGCACTCCGCTATCTTCCATTGACTTTGCCGCGAGTTTCATCAAACAAAATGCCGCAACTATCGGAAAGAAAAAGCTCAATGAAAAGGTGGAGGTAATAGAAAAACATGTGAATTACATGAGCCACCTTTTGGAAGATGTTTTGAATTATAGTAAAAATGAAAACGGCAGGATCAAAATTATTCCATCTGATATATGTCTGGGAGAT
>JBBDXJ010000188.1:0-24951 GCA_040902445.1 Cyclobacteriaceae bacterium
TTATCCAGTCGGAAAATGTCAGGATGCGCCCAAACATCCGCTGAATCATAACTTACGTAAAACGGGAGGTCACCGAAAATCGAAACATTCAGGTTGTTACAAAATGCTTTTAGTTCTTTCCATTGTTTATCAAAAATGTATTGCAACCATCTCACCTTGTAAATGCGCTCCTGGTGAAAGCGATTGATATCACCCAGAGCCCTTGGCTGTCGCTGTTTATAGGATGTTGGCCACTCATACCACGGTTTGTTTTCGTGCTGGTCTTTCAGCACGGTGTACAGCGCAAAATCATCCAGCCAGTAAGCTTCACGCCTGCAAAATTCCCTGTAGGGGGGATGTGATTGTGGGTTGGTAAGAAAAGTCCTGAATCCTTTTTCAAAAAGCACTTCCCGCACAAGGGAAGCTTCTTTGTAGTTTACTTTTCCGTGGTTGGCGACATAAAATTTTTTCAGGTCCTGCATACTCACCAGTCCGTCTTTCGCCATCAACTCCGGGCTGATCAGTAAAGGATTGCCCGCCATTCCGGATACTGCGCTATACGGCGAGTAAAGCTGTTCTTCACCGGTGGGATTAACAGGCAATAATTGCCAATAGCGCTGGCCACTTTGGTTGAGATACTCCGCAAATTTTTCTGCTTCCGGTCCAAGGTCACCAATACCAAATGCTGAAGGCAGAGATGTGATGTGTAATAATATTCCTGCGCTCCTCCCTTGCTGCACCGGGGCAGGCAGCTTTGCATTTGTTTTTGGAGAATGTTTGGTATCCGGTTCCGGCGTCATGCTTTAGGATTTAGTAACACAATAATTGAACGTCCTTCTACCCGGAGCTGGTCACCCGGGTGATACGCCTGGCCTCCTCCACCCACAACAGCTTCGAAGGTATCAAGAATTTTGTTCCATTTCTTTCCATATTTTGCTTCGGGAATGAAATAATCAACAGCGTCATGATGGGCATTGAAGATGACATAAAAAGAGTCATCAATAACCTGCTCGCCTTTCTTACTAGGCGTATGGATACCCTTTCCGTTTAAATAAATGCCTAATGATCTCGCGAAGGTACTATTCCACCGTTCCTCTGTCATTTCGCTACCCTCGGGAAGGAACCAGGCGATATCCTCAACGCCTACCCCTTTTATCGGCTGCCCCTGAAACCATTTACGCCTGCAGAATACCGGGTGCGTCGCGCGAAATTCGATCATTTTGCGCGTAAACTCAATCAGGTCCTGGTCAGCTTTTTGCCAGTTTACCCAGGAAATCTCATTGTCCTGACAATAGGCATTGTTGTTTCCCTTTTGCGTCCGGCTCATTTCATCACCGGCGAGCAGCATAGGTACTCCTTGTGAAAGAAATAACGTTGCCAGGAAATTTCTTTTCTGTTGCTGCCGCAATTCAAGTACTTCTTTTTTTCTGGTAGGTCCCTCCACGCCGCAATTCCAGGAGCGATTATGGCTTTCACCATCGCGATTATCCTCGCCGTTGGCTTCGTTGTGTTTTTCGTTGTATGAAACCAGGTCATTTAAAGTGAAGCCGTCATGGGCGGTAATAAAATTGATGCTCGCCGTGGGTCTGCGGTAATCTCCCTGATACAGGTCCGGACTTCCCGTGAAGCGCGCTGCAAATTCACCCAGCATACTATCCGCCCCGCGCCAGTAATCGCGGATACAATCGCGATATTTTCCATTCCATTCTGTCCATCCCGGCGGAAAATTTCCCACCTGGTATCCACCTTCGCCGATATCCCACGGTTCGGCAATGAGCTTAACCTGCGATATTACGGGATCCTGATGGATGACATCAAAGAACGAACTGAGTTTATGCACGGCGTGCAATTCTCGCGCGAGCGAAGAGGCAAGGTCGAAACGGAATCCATCAATGTGCATATCCAGGATCCAGTAGCGCAAACTATCCATCATCAACCTCAACACATTTGGCAGATTGGCGCGCAGGGTATTTCCCGTACCGGTATAATCATTGTAAAACCGTTTGTCATCCATCAACCTGTAATAAGAGGCGTTATCAATACCCTTGAAAGACAACGTCGGACCCAAATGGTTACCCTCAGCCGTATGGTTGTACACCACGTCGAGGATCACCTCGATACCCGCCTTGTGAAGTTTTTTAACCATGTTCTTGAATTCGAAGACCTGCTGGCCACCTACACCGCTGCTCGAATACCGGGCATCCGGCGCGAAAAAACCGATGCTGTTATATCCCCAGAAGTTGGTTAACCCCTTCTCAACCAAATGGCGGTCAGCCACGAAATGATGAACCGGTAATAATTCTACCGCAGTGACTCCTAACTTTTTTAAATATTCGATTGTAACAGGATGTGCCATACCAGCATACGTGCCCTGAATTTCTTTTGGAATTTCCGGATGCATTTTGGTAAATCCCTTAAGATGTGTTTCATAAATAATGGACTGGTGGTATGGCACTTTCGGCGCTTGGTCGCCATCCCAGTCAAAGTAAGCATCTATAACAACTGATTTAGGAATGAACGGTGCACTGTCAGTATTGCTGATCTTTAAATCCTCATCCGGGTTACCCAGCTCGTACCCGAACAAAGAGTCATCCCACTCAATGGTACCGGCAATTGCTTTGGCATAGGGATCGATAATTAATTTGGCAGGATTGAAGCGGTGGCCATTCGCCGGATCATATGGACCATGCACCCGGTAACCGTATAATTGTCCAGGTTTGATTCCAGGGAGATAGGCGTGATACAACTGATGAGTCCTCTCAGTCATGTGGACTATGACAGTCTGTGTTTCACCCATCCTTTTATCAAAGAGGCACAATTCGACACCTGTTGCATTTTCTGCAAAAAGAGCGAAGTTGACGCCCTGGCCATCCCAGGTAGCGCCGAGGGGATACGGGATCCCTGGATATTTAGTAATATTCAATGTAGTTAGTTTTATATATTTAAGCAGTAGAAAAAAATGTACCCGGTTTAACCAATGAACGTCGGGAACATTGCCCTGGGTTTGGATTCCACATCTGTTAAAGGCCAGATCTGATCAACCTGGTTACCGTATAAAAAGCCGGTAAAATGAAACTGCTCCGACATATTAAGTGGCAGCTCCTTCAATTGTTTGCGGAAGAAGGTCCCCAACTCCAGCGACCATAAAATGTACCGGGGGCCCCTACCCATCACGTTATAAGATGAGCGCCCTTTGGCAAATGCCACTTTAGAAACTTTACACGAGTATGCATGGCATGAAAATAATGAGTAGGAAGAAAAAACTTTGCATGAACCATCCGGCAGTCGGATCTTTTTTAAAAAAGAATTCCTGCACCTTCATAGTCTGGGCACCATTCCGAAAACAAATTGAATTGATCACTGAGGGTAGCAATACCGCGGCCCATTCAATGGATAAAGATGATTTCGGTTACTGGACTGCAGAGCTTCCGGATATCCAACCGGGTGCGGAATATTTCTTCCGGCTGGACGGGGAGAAAAAATTCCCGGATCCCGCGTCGCGGGCCCAACGTAAGGGCGTTCATGGACCTTCGACTGTGATAAAAGACGGATATGCCTGGAACGATCGGCTGTGGAGGGGCTTGCCGCTCGGCGACATGGTGATCTATGAACTCCACGTCGGAACCTTTACATCATCCAGAGATTTCGAAGGTGTCATTTCAAAACTGCCTTACCTGAAAAAACTGGGTGTAAATTCTATTGAGCTGATGCCGCTTTCACAATTTCCTGGCGAGCGCAACTGGGGCTACGACGGGGTATTTCCTTTCGCCGTTCAGGCTTCCTATGGCGGAGATGAAGGATTAAAAAAACTGGTGAATGCCGCACACGTAGCAGGAATTGCCGTCATCCTCGATGTTGTTTATAATCATCAGGGTCCTGAGGGAAATTATCTCGGCGAATATGGTCCTTACTTTACCGACAAATACAAAACCGGCTGGGGCCAGGCGATCAACTTTGATGACGCGTGGTGCGACGGAGTGCGGAATTACTACTGGCAAAATGCACTCATGTGGCTGGATGAATTTCATATCGATGGTCTTCGGCTTGATGCAGTGCACGCCATCTGGGATCTCAGCGCCCGGCATTTCATTGAAGAACTAAGCGCCAAAGTAAAAACACTTGAAGAAAAAAGCGGGAGAAAAAAAGTACTCATTGCAGAATTTGACCTCAACAACCCCAGGTATATTTCGCCGCGGGATAAAGGTGGCTACGATCTGAGTGGCCAGTGGATCGATGAGTTCCACCATTCATTACACGCACTCGTAACAGGAGAGGTTGACGGGTATTATGAAGATTTTGGCGAAACGCATCACCTGGCAAAGGCCTTAAAAGACTCCTACGTTTATACAGGTCAGTACTCCATTCATAGAAAAAAACTTTTTGGTAAAGAACCCCTGGGCACCACCTATGATCAGTTTGTTGTGTTTGCACAAAACCACGATCAGATCGGCAACCGGATGCCCGGGGACCGTCTAACAACGTCGCTTTCAAAGGAAGGTATGAAGCTGACCGCAGCTGCGTACTTACTCAGTCCTCACGTACCCATGCTTTTCATGGGGGAGGAATACGGGGAGAAAAATCCTTTTCAGTATTTTATAAGTCACACCGACAAAAAACTTATAGAACTTGTACGCAAAGGCCGCAAGGAAGAGTTCTCATATTTCAAATGGCAGGGCGAGGTACCCGATCCACAAGCAGAAGCAACTTTTGAGCAATGCATGCTGTCGTGGGATGTTGAAACCTCAGCGGAAGCGATAACTCTTTTCTCTTATTATCAATACCTTATTGAATTCAGAAAAAAACGGCCAGCCATGCAGGGAAAGACCCGCGTTTCACTCAATGTTCTTTCTTCCGGCAACAAGGTAATTTGTTTTGAAAGAAAATATAACAATGATCACCTCGTCATCATCTTAAACTTTAATAAAAAGGCCACTTCGTTCAAGTCGCCCGCAAAACAAAAACTTAAGGAAATTTTTAACAGCGCATCCAAAGAATGGGGCGGGCCTGACACCAAAGACATTCTACAGATCGAGACCAACCAGACGTTCGACCTGAATCCTGAATCCGCAATGATATTTGAACTTTAAAAAAATGAACGTTCCTTCTTCAACATACAGAATCCAATTACACAAAGGTTTTACTTTTAAGAACCTGCAACGCATCGTGGACTATCTCTATACTCTGGGTATCAGCACCATTTATGCTTCACCCATCATGGAGGCTACACCCGGAAGTATGCACGGTTATGACGTAACTGATCCTCATACTATCAATCCAGAACTTGGCACCGCAGACGATCTGAAATCACTTTCCAGGGATTTAAGTAAAAAAGATATGCAGTGGTTGCAGGACATTGTACCCAATCATATGGCATTCAATACGATGAACTACAGGCTTATGGATGTGTTGGAGCGCGGGCCGGAATCGCCCTATTACCGCTACTTCGATATCGATTGGAATCATAGCCTACCTGAGTTAAAGGGTAAGGTGATGGTCCCTTTCCTTGGTAATGAACTGATTGCCTGTATCGAAAAAGGTGAAATAAAACTGGCCTTCTCAGAAAAAGGTTTTAGCATCAATTATCTTGAGACTTCCTATCCCCTGTCTCTTTCAGCATATCCCCTGTTGAAATCGTTGATTGAAGAAGCTGAAGGAGAAACACCTTTGCTGTCCATACTTTCAAAAATGACCGCAGCTTCAAGGGGTGTGAAATTTGAAACCTGGAATGAAATAAAAAAGGAATTTTTAGTTGCTGTCAACCAGGTTCCAGCCCAGGTCGAATTGATAGGCAAAGTAGTAGAAAGCTTAAACGAGGATCACGGACAACTCAGCGACCTCATTGCCCGGCAGTATTATAAGTTATCTTTTTGGAAAGAGACCGATACGCGTATCAATTACCGCCGCTTTTTTACGGTGAATGAACTGATATGTCTCCGCATGGAAGATGAAAAAGTGTTCGACGAATATCATGCTTACTTATTCAAACTGTGTAAAGAAAAGCTCATACATGGATTCAGGATCGATCACATTGATGGCTTGCAGGATCCGGCCATGTACACCCAGAACCTGCGCAAGCTTATCGGCGATGGATGTTACATCATCGCTGAAAAGATTCTGGAGGCGAAGGAGGATATGCCGGCGCAATGGTCATTGCAGGGTACCAGCGGATATGAATTCCTGTCATTTCTAAATCAGCTGCTCACCTACCGCAAGGGCGCCAAACAATTGTTGAGCTTTTATCAGGAATTACTTCCGGATATGCCTTCTTACCGGAAATTGATTCTAGACAGCAAAAAATTAATTCTTGAGAATTACATCGGTGGTGAATGGGATAACCTCACAAACTTATTACAATTGCTTGAATTGTCAGGTGAGTATGACGGGAAGCGTATGAAACAGGCATTGGGATTGTTTATGCTCTCACTGCCCGTATACCGGATCTATCCCGACAGTCTGCCGTTGAAGGGAAAAAGTCTGCTGATCATTCACGAAGCATTTGATAAGGCGCTTTCCACAGGCCCTGACTATACCGAAGAGTTAAACCATCTCCGGAATCTGTTTACCGGCAGCCCCACAAATGAAAAGGAGCATGAACGGGTTCTACTTTTTTTGAAAAGGCTCATGCAATTCACGGGACCATTGACAGCAAAAGGGGTCGAGGATACCACGTTTTACATTTACAATCCCCTCATCTCTCATGATGAAGTAGGAGATTCCCCTTTGTCCCTGGGAATGACCGTCGAGCGTTTTCATCAGAAGATGCAAATGCGGCAGACCAACACTCCGTTGTCACTGAATGCGACGGCAACACACGATACCAAACGCGGTGAAGATGCCCGGGTCAGGATCAACGTGCTGAGCCGGATCCCGGAACTGTGGATAGAACACGTTACCCATTGGCTGAAGATCAACAAACCTTTTCGCAAGTCTATCAATGGAAAAACTGCTCCCGAAATAAATGATGAATATTTTATCTATCAGTCAATGCTTGGGGGTTTCCCTGAGGATTTCCAGGTTACTGAGGAATGGATCGAACGAGTTCAGGCGTATCTCAACAAAGCTCTTCGGGAAGCAAAAGTAAACACCAACTGGTCAGAACCCGATGAGCAATATGAAAAAGCATGTGAGCAATTCATCGAACAGATTTTGAACGAGGATCACAAGTTCCTTTCCACGTTTATACCATTCCTGAAAACGGTATTGGAACACGCCATGGTTTATACACTGAGCCAGACGTTAATAAAACTCACTGCTCCCGGCATACCTGACATTTACCAGGGATGCGAACTGTGGGACCTGAGTTTCGTCGACCCTGACAACCGGCGACCCGTCGACTACGACAAGCGCATGCAGTTTCTTTTTCAACTGGTTGTAAAGGAAGAAAAGGGGAAGGACGCCTTGTTTGAATTCCTCCGCGAACACCGCGAAGCTGGAATTGAGAAATTATATATTAGCTGGAAAACATTGAACTTCCGAAAATCGCATCCCCTTCTTTTTACTGAAGGTGATTATGTGCCGCTTGCCATCACGGGCAAAAAAATTAATGCCGCAGCGTATGCCAGAAATAGGAAAGACGAATGGGCCCTCGTGGCTTTTCCCTTCGGACTTGTGAAACATGAAATGGATCTGAATGCCGCAGGTCCCGACGAACAATATGTTGTACTTCCGGAAAACGCTCCGCACCAATGGATGAACTTTTTTACGGGTGAAGAATTGGAAATTCCAAATCAGATCTCCCTGAATGAAATTTTCAAAGATTTCCCCGTTGCGTTACTCGTGAGTGTGAATTCTTCAAAAATTTAATCGGCTCGCAACGCCCGGATTGGACTGAATGTGCGAGGTCGCCCACGCCGCTGCTGCTGGAAAAGATCGGCTGTTCAATACAGAGTCTAAAATATAGGGTTGGCTTTGTTCCGGGACGCTTATCGAGACCTTTGCCCATGTTGGCGCCCAGCCCCTGACGTCTGCGCCACAACTAATACCAGACACACCTATGGGCATAATATTGTTTGTCCATCATAGTAAAATCCATTATATGGGAAAGTTCAGACGTTTAACCAAGGATATCTGGCCATCATTAAAACAGACATTTAAGACCTGGAATGATATCGAACCATTCAACAAGAGTATCGTCATAGCCTACTATACAATTTTTTCCCTTCCGGGATTGCTGGTGATCATTATCAACATAGCTGGGTATTTCTTTGGCACCGAAGCGGTCACAGGACAAATAACCAATCAGATCCAGGGCATGATTGGCGGGGATACAGCCGGTGATATTGAGGAGATCATTGCCAACGCTACTCTATCAGAAGGGACAACACTGGCCACTATATTAGGTGTAGCCACACTTCTTTTCGGCGCCACAGGCGTTTTCTACAACTTGCAACAAATATTCAATGCCATTTGGGAGGTTAAACCGAAACCCAAAGGTAAATTTCTCAAACTTATTAAGGACCGGGTCTTTTCCTTTGGACTTATTCTGGTCGTAGGTTTTCTGCTGTTGGTATCACTCGTACTTTCCGCCGTCCTCGCTGCGGTTGCGAGTTGGGTTTCCAGTCATGTGAGCGAGGGATTACAAGTAGTATTCAAAATATTGGATATCCTTGTTTCACTTGGCGTTGTGACCGTACTGTTCGCGGCTCTGTTTAAGTTTCTTCCCGATGCAGATGTCAAATGGCGCTCTGTATGGGTGGGAGCGCTGTTGACCTCAGTCTTATTCGTGATCGCCAAATTTTTGTTGGGATTGTACTTCGGCAAGAGTGAACCAGGATCAACATATGGCGCTGCGGGTACAATAATCCTCATAATGCTGTGGGTATCCTACGCTGGCTTGATCCTCCTGTTCGGTGGAATGTTTACCAGGATCTGGGCTAACCGCAAAGGTCATAAGACCGCCCCCTCCGAGCATGCAACTAATTCAGAGCCCCAGATCGCTGGTGGCACTCTGACAAACAGTAAGACCGGTGCCCCCAAACAAGCGGTGCCGAAATAGTAGGGGCATCCTCTAACGGGTGTCCGGCATCCTTTACGGGGTGTCCTGAAAAAAACTGACATCAAAAAAAAATGGTGCGTATCGCTAAGCACCATTTTAGTTGTCTATAGTAGGTAATATTTTCAAGCAGCCTTCTGAACGCGTTCCATGTGGACAGTCTTGTGCTGCACAAGCCTTATAACTCTTAATTTATCCAGCAATTTAATCACCTGATAAGTCGGATCAATTTCATGCCAGCGTATACCACCGAAGTTAGCTCTCGAACCGTTCTTGTGGTGGTTGTTGTGATAACTCTCCCCCATCATTAAAAAATCAACGGGCAGGAAATTTCTTGAAGTATCACCTACTTCAAAATTGCGATAGCCGTATTTGTGAGCAAACCAGTTAATGATGGCGCCGTGAATAGGGCTCATCAGGAACATCAGGGGAAGCAAAGCCCATACCCACCACGTGGTAGCAAACTGGACGAACAGGAGTACATAGATCAATCCCCAGAAAATACGGGATGGCCACGAACGGGCGATCTTATCAAAAGCCTCCCATTGCGGAACACCCTCAGTAAAACGTTTTTCGGGAATCATTTTCTTGTTGGCGATGGCGGAATAAATGGTTTTGGTTTTCCACATCATGTTCCAGATCGTCTCGTCGTATTTAGGAGAATGTGGATCATCTTCCGTGTCGGCAAAGGCGTGGTGCATACGGTGCATAACCCCATATCCAAAAGGGCTCAGGTAGTTGGAACCCTGGAATATCCATGTCAATACAAAAAAGACCTTTTCAGTCCTTTTACTCATGGTAAATGCCCGGTGAGACGAATACCGATGAAGGAAAAAAGTCTGAAAAAAGAGTGATAAGTACCAATGGGCACCAAAAATGATCAAAATAGCAATCATGAAATTATAGGTTTGAAATTAAAGGTTTATAGTTTATGTCCGGATATATGTCCGAACACCCCTTAAGACAAGGTAATTGCCTTTTTGTGACAGATTTGTAAGAATATTTTTAAATTTTTTTAACAGCCGCCTCGATCAATTCATACGAAGCTGAGCGACGAGGTCGGAAGGCTGGCCAAATTCACAGGCTTTGCGGAAACTTTCTATCAAAGCCGTCTTTTTTGGTTGGAAAACCGAATTGAAATTGTCGGTCTCATCTTGAAGTTTCCTTTTAGCCCTGCTAAACAGCTGGCGACAATGATCCTGTTTTTTATCCAGAAGTTCCTGGAGCGCTTTATAGTCGAAGTCAAACACTTCCTTTAAAACGTAGACAGCCCTTTCCAGCGGCTCAAGTTTGTTTTGCAATACCTGGAACGCTTTCGCGAGCTCGGTTTCAATATCGATGTGAGAGAAATCTGTGGATTCCTTGAATTTTTCGATGAACTCAGGCCAGTGAAATGACTCCAGATATTCAATTCGCTTATTGCGGATAGAATTCAAATGGTTAATACAATTATTGGTAACGGCCTTTATGAGATAGGCTTTCGTGTTTTTGATCTTTTCCTGTTCCTGGGAAAGCCACTTGATAAAGGTTTCCTGAACAACATCTTCAGCATCCGCTTTGCATCGCAGCATCTTCATAGCAATTCCCTGGAGAATTGGCTGGTAGAGTACTATCGTTTGGGCTTGTGTCAAATTTGTTTATTTTCAACAAAGATACGCCTTTTTATCAAGAACTATGAATATTAAAACCATACAAAACAGTCCAAAAGAACCGGCCTCTCCATAAGCTGAATGTACCGTCGTTTAAATGCACCTTCACACCATCAACTATGAAAACCATACTAACAATCGTTCTCCTTTTCGCAGGATTGATCAGTCACGCTCAAGGCCTGGTTTCTTCCGCGAACCAGCAAGTTGTTTTTGAAGATGTTACTGTTATTCCAATGGATACGGAAAAAACGCTGCAGCATCAGACTGTTGTTACCAGGGGTGGCCGGATTACCGCTATGGGAGATTCAAAAAAGGTCAAGTATGAAAAAGATGCCGTCGTGATCAGATCGACCGGCAAATACCTCATACCTGGCCTTGCGGAAATGCACGCGCACGTTCCGCCAAATGAAGATGTGCAATCGATGAAAGAGGTGCTCATGCTTTTTGTTCTCAATGGAATTACTACGATCCGCGGAATGTTGGGTCACCCAAAACACCTGGAACTGCGCGAAGGTATTCTGAAGGGTGAAGTTTTGGGCCCTCACTTTTATACCACCGGACCATCCTTCAACGGCTCGAGCGTGAGGTCGCCCGAAGATGGAGCAGCCATGGTACGTAGTCAAAAAGAAGCGGGATACGATTATCTGAAATTACATCCGGGTTTAACGCGTGAGAAATTTGACGCGATAGCTGCCACTGCCAAAGAGGTCGGCATTCCATTCGCGGGTCACGTTTCTTTTGACGTGGGCGTCTGGCGCGCGATTGAAGCGGGCTATTCATCTATTGACCACCTCGATGGTTTTGTCGAAGGACTTGTTCCAGGGATCGGGAAAATACAGGAGCAGCAAGCCGGGTTATTCGGCATGTATCTGGGAGATCAGGTAGACCGATCCCGGATGCCCAGGTTGATGAAAGCGCTGAAGGAAAATAACATCTGGGTTGTACCGACACAATCACTGGCGGAACGCTGGTTCCATCCGGATTATGACGCGGAAGATTTCAGGAAGGATCCGCATCGCATTTATTTAGACCCCCAAACTGCGGAACAGTGGATCTCCAGCAAAAAGAATCTGGTGAACAATCCGGAATTCAAAGAAGATGAGATCAAAAACTTTGTTCAATTGAGAAGAGACCTGATCCTCGAATGTCAAAAAAATGGCGTAGGCTTACTGCTGGGCTGTGATGCTCCCCAGGTATTTAATGTTCCTGGATTTTCAACTCACAATGAACTTGAGTATCTTGTGAAGGCGGGCCTGACACCCTACCAGGCCATGCGGACAGGTACCCTAAACGTTGCAAAGTACCTGAATAAAAGCGATGCCGGTCTTGTGAAAGCAGGGGCGGTGTCTGATCTAATACTGCTCAATGCAAATCCCCTGACGGATATCAATAACACACGCGAAATTTCCGGGGTAATGATCGGTGATAAGTGGATGGATAAAACATACATTGACGCCGAGCTGAAGAAACTGGAAAGGTGAATGGTGAGTGGTGAGTGGTGAGTGAGGGCGTGCGTTTATTGGTTTTGCTTTCATGGATAAATTCGTGCGGGGTTTTTTTGTGAATGGTGAGTTGTGAATAGTGAATGAGGGCGTGCTAATTGATTTGACTGCCTTTCATAGCATAGTTCATCGGGGCGGAATCGTGAGTCGACAGTGTTCGATTAGCTTAGTGTGTGCGTGGTCATGTGAAATGGAATGTCGCTTATTGTGTTGTGGAACTTTTTCAGGGCTGCTGCGAGTTCGGGGTGCGATAGGTGCGTAAAAATATTGTTCAAGTATTGTAGAAATCCACTCGATTCCCGACACATTTAGCGATGCGGAAACCGCGCCTCTTTTATGCGCCGGCGCCATCGGATACCGGTCCCTGCGCATCAGCAACTTGTCCGATGGCCAGCCACTCGGCCTTACCGGTTTTGGTGGCACCAGTTTCCCAAATCAGGTACGAGGTACGAGGGTGCCGGTCATTCGCACTTCGTCCCTCGTACTTCGTACTTTCACGTGACCCAATGCAGTGTCTGACCCTGAATTGGATTTACAAACTGGGTCTTATCCTGCTGCGCTTTTTGCCAGAGGCGTTTGATCTCGTAATACCATTTGGCTTGCGCATCGGGTTCACCAATGAGCATAAGCGTGGGATTGCTTTCCAGCCCTTTGCTGAGTTTGATAAAAACATCGAGGTCCTGTCCGATAAATTTCTTGCCCAGCTTTTTCAAGGGCCACCACAACCAGCGTGTAGCCGGTAAGGTGGAATAAAATATATGGTGCAGTTCCGTGGTGTGCTCATTGATCGGGGTAAGAATGGTGATCGAGATCACCTCGTTCTTTTCACCAACGCGGATATGCTCATAACGGTTGCCCGGGATCTCAAAAGTTATTTCAGTGGAAGAGCCCCCTTTCAATACAGAATATCCTTTTGAGTTTGTGGAAGGCGCATGTCGTACCATCTTGAAACCCATCGGCGTGGGCTCGAAATGTTTTTCTTTCGGTTTTAGCTTTTTGGCCGAACGCCAGTACCAGGATTGATGTACAAAAGTCACGTGGGCTGGATCAATAAGGCCAATGACAGCATGGTCAATATTGGCCGGCAGGGAAACCGTTTCTACGTGGAGAAATTTTTTAGACGGTTCAACGATGAGATCCGGAGGCGGCACTGCCGGGGTGACGTTAAAATGAAGCTTTTTATCCGGAATATAGATCCAGATGGTGTCGCTGATCTCCTTTAGAGGATATTTAAAGATCCTGATCTTGCTGAAATCAACTTTCCCATCGGGAGCAATGGCAGGAATATTTTTACAGACGCCATCGGTGCCAAACTGCCATCCGTGGTAGCAACATTGCAGCGTGTCTTTTTCAAACCATCCCTCTGACAAGGGAACTCCGCGGTGCGCGCAGTTATCGCGCAAAGCGAAAGCTTCTCCGTTGGAGTCACGGCCGAAAACAATCTTCTCTCCCAGCATTTCCTTGGCCACAAGTTTCCCTTTCTTCAAAAAGGAGCTATGAAAAGCCATATACCACAAGTTTTTCAAATACAAAGAAGGATCGGCTGCCATGAATGATTGGTAAAGCGCAAAAATAAAACAATTTACCGGTTAGCCTACGCTTTCGTGAGTGGTGAGACCCCCCAACGGCAGCCGTCGGCTTTGATAAAGCAATAACATGATCCTTTGCCTTTGCGACTCTTGCTGAATTAGAAAACTCAATCAACGAAGATTCAGCCCCGTAGGGACCCGTAGGGGCTTCCTGTTTGTAGAAAAATGGACCATACCGGAAACCCGGCTGCGGAGGAGCCTCCTGAATCTTCATGTGGAATGCTAAGCTTTCAGAAACAGGTTCAACGATTTGATTCCCGCGATCGGAAACAGCGCCGTCTGATGGGCTACGAACTGAATGCTTGCGGCATGAATCGGCATTCACTACCTGCTTTCAGGTGCCTTCTATAAACAGGATACTCCTACGGAGTTGCAAAGTGAATTCAATGCCTGTACTTCGTGCCTTTGTTTCCTATTTCCCTTTTTTCTACCTTAAACATACGCAATCCTTCCAGCCTTACATGGGTGTGATGTTTACAAAATTTTCCCTCGATAGAACTTTTCATTTAGTGAAGTTGCCTGACGTTCAGTACTCGTGAACGTGTTAGACTTAACCTTGTTCAATTCTTTTTACCAACAAAACAACCCCACTATGAAAAAATTATTGCTGTTGCTTCTGGTAATTCCTTTGTCAGGACTTTCCCAGACAAAAAATGTTCTCATGGTTACCCGGATCCATCCAAAAGCGGAAAAAACTCTGGAGCTCGAAAAGGCTATCACAGCCCACGCACAAAAGTTTCATACCGGTGACTGGAAGTGGCGAGTCTATCAAATAATAACAGGCCCTGAAGCAGGAGGTTATCACATCGTTGAAGGATTTAATAATTGGACCACGCTTGATGGCCGCGGAAATCTTGGTCCGGAGCACAATGCGGATCTTCAAAAAAATGTTGCTCCATTTGCAATCGCAAGAGGGGTCGACGAGTTTTCTGTATATCGCGAAGATCTGAGCTCAGTTCAGGCTTCGGATTTTTCTGATAAAGTCTCAATAATACACATGTATCCCAGACCCGGTCACGTCCCTGCGATAGTAGCCGGGCTGAAAAAAATGAAAAAGGTCTGGGAAACAGGCGGGGAAAGCATCGCGGTTTACGAAACCCATTTTTCAGGTGAACGTCAAATCGCGATTGTCAATCGGCTGAAAGAAGGTTGGAAGGAATACGAGCAGGGCTTTCGCAAACCATTCCCAGAGCGGTATATCGCCATGTATGGGGAATCGGCCTATCAAGAGTATCTAAAAATGATGCAGGAATCTGTCAGTCGCACGTGGGGTGAAATGTTGACCCTCAGACCAGACATGGGTTCCAAATAACCATTCATGTTCAATTTTTAAAATCCCCCTATAAATGAAAAATTTACTCATTCTTTTATTACTGGTAACAGCCATATGCTCATGCCAGCAAAAGCAAGTTTTTACAGAATGCGCTGAGATTGATCTTGTTAAGAAAGCTAATGAAGCTTACCTGAAAGGCGATTGGCAAAATCTTCGCACGTCCGCTGCCCGGCATGTTTAAGTGTCACGCCAACTTACCCATGATTTGAATTAATCTATAAACACCGTAACTTATTCTCGAAAGAATCACTGTTGCCATGAAAACAATCCTCCTTATTTTCTTACGGAATTGGATGGTAGAAGCGATTATCGCTTCTTTACATCTTGATATAAAAGTTTACGGATAATCTAATTGGACATTAAAATATACTTTTATGAAAATGATTGTGATAATTATCCTGGTTGTCGTGACCACCTTTACTTATGCGCAGCAGATTCCGTCTGCGGAGATGCAGATTAAAAACGCACTGTTAGCCGCACCACAAGAGCAGCGTGAAAACGCTACGGTTATGGGTTATTCTGCCAAAGGGGAATTTATCGTTTTGCGTAAAGGCACCAATGGAATGATCTGTCTTTCGGATGATCCGGCAGCGAAGGGGTTTAACGTGTCGTGCTATCATCAGGACCTCGATCCCTTCATGGCTCGCGGACGCGACTTAAAGAAAGAAGGAAAATCTTTCCAGGAAATTTTCGACATGCGTGAACAGGAAGTTAAAGGTGGAAAACTAAAGATGCCGACACAACCGGCAAGCCTGTACGTATACTCTACATCGGAAGAAAAATACAATCCTGCAACGGGTGATATACAGGATGGATACCTGCGGTATGTGATCTATATTTCCTACGCTACCTCCGAAAGCACAGGGCTGCCCCTGAAACCGGAATTTCCCGGCCAACCATGGATCATGGATCCCGGAACACACCGTGCGCATATAATGATCAATCCGCCGAAAGACAAGTAATTTAGTTGTTGGTTGTTGGTAATTGGTTGTTAGTATGTGCTTCCCCCGAAACCTCGGAGTCCCGGAGACCGGAGACTCCGAGGAGACGGTGAGAAAACTAGATAGTTCCTGGTTACTGCAGTGCGTCGGCGGCAATGCATCAGTTAATTGATGGGGCGGTTCCGAGTGCACGATGACTTCACGTTGCGGCCATCATATTTCCGAGTCCCATAGGGACGACCTTATGGTAGTAAATCGAAACAAAGAGAGATCGCGTGCCTCGCACAAATTTAGAATCCGTGCGGTTCAATATCAGGCACGTAATGCAGAAATTCTGTTCGACGCGCCATTAAGATCGGCTCACCGGCAAAATCGAAATAAACGAAAGTACATCCGTAAAAATCCCGACTAACGAAAGCGAGAGTCTCGTAAATGCGAGCAGACCAAGAACCAACCAGATCCTGTACCAACTGGGCGGTAATTACCAATAAACCAAAAACTAAAAGTTATTGCAATGAGCGCGAAATCCCGAGCTCTAATCCGCGGAGTTCGGCCAATCCTCTTAAACGGCCGATCGCCGAATAACCTGGGTAGGTTTTTTTTCTCAGGTCGTCAAGCATCTGATGCCCATGGTCGGGTCGCATAGGAATGGAGACTTTTCTTCTTCTCATCAGCAGCACGATCTCCTTAACAACCTGATACATATCCGTATCGCCCTCAAGGTGGTCGGCCTCGTAGAAGTTTCCTTCCTGATCCCTTTTAGTATTTCGCAAATGAATAAAATGAATGTGGTCGCCCAACCTGTTTATGATTCCGGCCAGCTCGTTGTCAGGACGAACTCCGTAAGATCCGGTGCAGAAACAAAGTCCGTTCGCTGGAGACGGTGCAGCTTCCAGTAATTCCTTAGCATCCTTTTCTGTACTGACCACACGCGGCAGACCCAGGATCGGATACGGCGGATCATCCGGGTGAATTGCCATTTTCAGTCCCACCTCCTCCGCTACCGGAACTACCTGCTGGAGGAAGTAAAACAAATGCTGTTTAAGCTTTGCCGCATCAATTCCATGATATTGTTTAAGGGCCGACAAAATCTGTTCTTCCGTGAACCGCTCTTCGCTACCGGGTAATCCCAGCAAAGCGTTTCGATACAAAGTTTCTTTCTCCTCAGTTGTCATCGTGCCCAGCCGTAGTTTTGCTTTTTGGATTTGTTCCGGAGTATAATCCTTCTCAGCACCCGGTCTTTTCAGTATAAAAAGATCAAAGGCGATGAATGCGTGTTTTTCAAAATACAGTGCCTTGCTGCCATCAGGCATGGTATATGAAATGTCCGTCCGCATCCAGTCGAGTATAGGCATGAAGTTGTACGTCACCACCTTCAATCCGCACTTTGCCACATTGCGCAGGCTTTCCTTGTAGTTTTCTATAAATTGTTTATACCTACCGGTTTGTTTCTTAATATCTTCATGCACCGGAAGGCTTTCAATTACCGTCCACGTAAGGCCGGCCTCATGGGCAAGGGCCACCCGTTTCGTGATTTCTTCAACAGTCCATATTTCGCCCACGGGCACATGATGTAAAGCGGTTACAATACCGGTGCATCCCGCCTGCCGTATATCCCACAGGCTGACAGGATCATTCGGCCCATACCACCGCATGGTTTGTTCCATTAACATATATTATATTTTTATTTTTGATTATTCTATTGTTTTGCAATCGGTATCCTTAATCATGTTGATCCGCATCCGCGCAATTTAATAGTTCCTATATCAATTCAGCAAAATCTTTTTGCAGATGGTTTGCCGGCCATCGTGCACCTGGAGAAAATACATGCCCGCGGGTTCATTTAATTGCACGATCAAAGGCTGATTAGCGGAAACACTCATTTCCTTTTTTATCTTCCCATACAAATCCAGTATTTTGACCTCAAAGACACCTTGTCCCAGATTCATGGTAAAGGTCCCATCTGTTGCCGGACTGGGGAAGATGTCCATCCGTGAATCATCTTCTAACATCCCGGTAACGGGATCACAAAACGTTCCTCCCTTGTTCGTGTCAACATAACTGCTCAACCAGTTCATCGCCGGACGCGCCGTTCCATTCGTGCGGATAAGATAGGAATTTTCCCGCCATATCTGCCCCTGTCGGTAACCCCATAATGTGATGCCGTGTACACCCGGGTGTTCCCATAAAACCGGGAATTGCTCCTTGTACTTTTCATTTTGCAAATGGTCATCGGCAATGTTGACGTCGTATTCGGAAATGTGGACGGGCAATCCGGTGGCCTGGAGTTTATCCAGGTTTTTCTTGATCGTATTAACCGGTGTTGTTTCTAAAAAATGACCCTGTTCTCCAATGATATCGATCAGCTCCCTTTCCTTGAGCAGATTAATAATTGTTATATAAGAGTTGGTTGCAGCATCGTTGCTGATAATGTTGTAGTCGTTGAGGATAAGGTTTGCGTTCGGACAATACTGACGGGCTTTTTCAAAACTCCAGATGACCCAGTCCCACCCCGTTGACCCAGTTTCTCCCAAGGCGGTAGCATAGTCAGGAACTGCATGCAATGGCTCATTCACCACATCAATAAAATCGGTTTCCGGATATCGTTCACAAAAGGATTTTATCCATTCCTCTACCTCTTCTCTTTGTTCCAGTGCCGGCAGCGCTGATATCCATCCAGGCTGCTGTTGACCCCACACGAGGGTGTGTTGCTTGAAGGAGACGCTGTTATTCACTGCAGTGTTATAAGCGAGGTCGAGTCCATTCCACGACATGACGTCGCGCGTGGATTCCACCGATCCCCATTTACCGGAGTTTTCAGGAGTTACCTGGTTCCAGTAATTATTAAAATCGGCAGGCAACGACCCTCCTATTACATTGCCAAGGAATTTGCATTTGTCTTTCGCGAGTTGTGCCTTTAATTGAGTCGACCAAAATACTGCCAAACTCAATATTAGGATCCGGGCCTTGTGCATCTTATTTTCTTATTTGCTTTCTATCTTCCGTAACTAAAAAAAATATCTCCGGATCAGAGCGGTTATCTAAAATATCCACTCGCATAGTCCAGAAAAAATGGCCAGTTCGCGCCCTGGCTTGTTGTGACAAAGTTTTGAGGCCATGTTGAAAATAATTTCTCAGGCCGAAGCTAAGAAAAGCAGGCCAATTTGCAGCCCATTGCACAATTTTATCCCGATGGTGGATAACAATTCACCAACCGCGGAAGTCGCCGGGAAAGAATTGCGAGCAGGATCCACTGTTGGAAAAGTAATTGACGGATCGTTGGAAAATCACCTGTTGACGGGCATGGCCGGCGTGGCCAAAATCGGCAATGACCGCAACTGGAGTGGCCCCTGTTGCACAATCGTTGGTACGCATTCGGGAGACTGGCGTGGGAACATACCCTTTCCAGCGAACAAATTGCAGAGGAATGGACCCGTATGACATTCAGCAATTAGCCAGGAGGTTGTAAACACCCTTAAAAAGATGATGTTATCTTCAAGGGAAATATCGGTTCAATACATCTATGGTGCATCTACCCAGGCATACATTTTGGAGACCAATGAATAATAATCTTCCCATGCGAGGAAGCGCGCGGCTACGGATGAACCGACGGTTGCATTCATTTCGAGAAAATATCTTTCCTTAAGTTTGATTTCTCGATCCATTACATGAAGCAGATCATAACCCAACCTCTTGGCAAGTGCGGGTGTAAAATCAGAAGCGTCACTGGCAAACAAGCCGTAAATACTGTAGGCTTCACCAAGGAGTGCGTCGGATTCTTCTTCATACTTGTTATACACCTGCCAGAAGGCGACTTCCTCTTCCTGAGAAAGTGCCAGTGCAGAAGCCAGTGTGTTGTGTTTGGCGGTATTTACCTTTTCACGTGGCATGGATTGGGAGTGAAAGCGGAAGCGGTTCCAGTTGCTTTTACTGTATATCTGAGAACTCTCCAGCATATCCATCATGGACTCGGTCTGAAGGAACTGTAGAGCAACCACGCCATTCAGAATGGCGGCAACTTCCTGATAATACAGCTTTCTCAATTTAAGCTCATCATTGCGGTAGGTGAGAAATTTCCATCCATTCTCGAACGCCTCCTGGCCAGCGGTCGACTTGTCTGTTTCGGCCAGATCCTGAAGAGACCGGTATGTGAGAGAATAGACCTTTGCTGCGTCACCTAAATATTCTTCATAGAGTGGCCAAAAAGATTTCTCATGCCATTCCGCCAAACGAACACTGCTTTTTACGACTGAAATCCTGTCATTCCCTGAAACGGTAAGGGCAAGAGTATTTTTTGCATGTTGACTGAATCCCGCAAATACGGCCAAAAAAAAGATTAGTGTAAAGCACAGGCCTTTCATTTTAACGTAATTATTGTCTTGAAAATAAGATAAAAAATCGGGAATCAACCCGGTTGTGTAGAATTTCAATGCATAGGCACGCTCAATATGTCTTTTATTTAATCTGATAGGAACGATTTGATTCTAAAAAAAGTAATGCCAACAGTTCAATGGTCTTGCCTGGCTCGAAAAAAGAGGCGTGGCGTTAACAAGGTCGGCCGTGAAGTGTGGATGGGAGTTGCCAATGATCTATCACGCCGTTTGCCGCGTAGTGTTTTCAATTTCAAGGATCAATCCGTGACCATAAGCCCCTCCCGGCGTCTGAAAACCAGTTTTGAAATTGCCAGCAAGGATTTTTTCCGCAATTAAAACGCTTGTCTTCGCAGTAAGCTTATACCCGCTTAGGGTTTGGATTGTTGCCGTTTCTGAATTGCCCGAATGGTCAGATACTCGTCCCCATAAAAAACTTTTCGACAGATTTATCCTCTCAGCTCCGGGACCATCTTTTTTATTATCAATTCTTCGCAGCAAAAAATTTTTCACCCACCGTGACCTTGTGAGCCAGTTAAAGTATCGACTCATCCTTGCCGCCGCTATGGTCTTTGAATTGGCCGCGGCATAGACTTCAATATCCGCGATACCGGTACTATACCAGGCAGTGGATACATCGCCCCAGGGAATGTTGAGACATCTGGCCTTAAACGCACCGAAATCAATGTCCTTGATTTTCTCGCCCAGGGGAATGTGTATTAGTTTACCATCTTTGCGGACAACACTTCCGTCGCCAAGGCCATGCACCATCGTTTTAGCAGTTCCTCGTGACAAGCCTCCCTTCGACATTGCGAAAGCCAGTTCCAATCGCGCTGCACCCGGCAATCTGGATTTCAGATACACTGCAAGGCAATCAGACGGCACAACATCGAAACCGGTTCCGGGCAGTATAGTGATGCCTGTCTGTTTTGCCCGGAGGTCATACGATGCAAGCATTTCAAAAACCTGGTATTCACCTGAAATGTCGGTGTAGTGGGTGTGCGTCCGCAGACACATCTCCACAATTCTTTTGGCGGTAAACTGAAATGGTCCTCCGCAGTGAATTAAAACCCTTCCTTTTTCAAGAAGTTTTTCTAAGGCGCTGGTATTGTCGAGATCTGCCACAATACCAGGGTATCCTGTTTCTTCGCTTTGCTTTGTAAGGGGTTCTTCTTTCCGACCTGAAAGAATTACATGAAGACCCCGCGCCTTGCATTCCCTTGCTATCAGTCTGCCTGTATATCCGTAGGATCCATAAAGAATAATGGTGTTTTCACGGGTGTTTTTCGTCTGCATCAGGCTAAAATAGCAAAACGAAAGATTGAATGTTACTTTCCTGCTTTCTTTAACCACCTCGGAATTTTCAAGGGGAGACTGATTTCCTCCGGTCTGTTTACTACTGAGAGATCGATCGACTCAAATTTTCAGTTTTCCAACCCGGGAGGTACGTGCGGCCGGCGAATACCTCGATCAAGTTGCTTTTCTTTTTATTTTTATTTATAATCAAAGCAAATTCTACCAGCCTATGCAAACTGGTTTTCTCGTTACCGCAAGGAAAGATATTTGGTGGGTTGGTCCACTGGTGATCCTTATTGTCCTTTCCGCTTTCATTGTGTATGCAACCTGGGCAGCGTTCCAGGGAGAGCATTACACCGCTGGCCCCTACCTTTCGCCGTTTTATTCTCCCGTGTTATTTGGAGATCCGGAGCATGCATGGTTTGGGACACAGCCAGTATGGTGGCCGTTAATTATTCCATTTTCACCGGCTTGGCTCATCCTGTGGGCTCCGGGCGGATTCCGTTTGACCTGTTATTACTACCGTGGCGCGTATTATAAATCTTTCTGGGCTGATCCCCCAGCCTGCGCTGTAGGCGAACCGCGAAAAAAATACCTGGGTGAAAACTCTTTTCCGCTTATTCTTCAGAATGCACACCGTTTCTTTATGTATCTGGCTGTAGTATTTGTTTTTATTCTTTTGTATGATGCGTGGAAAGCAATGTGGTTTACCGACGCTGTCGACGGAGAAGAATCTTTCGGCATTGGGGTTGGAACAATCGTACTCACAACCAATTCGGTGTTGTTGGGTATTTACACTTTCAGTTGCCATTCCTTCCGTCACCTCGTAGGCGGCTTCAAAGATCAACTTTCGAAAAGTCCGGTTCAAAGAAAAGTCTACAACTGCGCCAGCTGTCTTAACCGCCGTCATATGAATTGGGCGTGGTTCAGTTTATTCAGCGTCGCTTTTGCTGATATTTATGTCAGGTTGGTTTCTATGGGCATTTGGACTGATTACAGAATTTTATAATGGAAAAATTCGAAACTTATTATCATGATGTTCTTGTGATTGGCTCGGGTGGCGCAGGACTCCGCGCTGCAATTGAAGCTTCCGCTACGGGTGTGTCGGTCGGCGTCGTATGCAGATCGCTGCTGGGAAAAGCGCATACAGTCATGGCTGAAGGTGGTGTGGCCGCGGCTCTTGCCAATGTGGATGACCGCGATAACTGGAGAGTTCATTTTGCTGATACCATGCGTGGCGGTCAGTATCTCAATAACTGGCGGATGGTTGAGTTATTTTCGAAGGAAGCACCGGACAGAGTAAGAGAGTTGGAAGCCTGGGGTGCGTTATTCGATCGCACCTCGGATGGCAAGATTCTTCAGCGCAATTTTGGAGGCCATAAATATCCGCGACTGGCGCACGTAGGTGATCGCACTGGCCTGGAAATGATCCGCACTTTACAAGATTATGGAATTCATCAGGGACTTAATATTTATCAGGAGTACACTATAGTAAATCTGCTTACGAATGGAAAAAATTGCGTAGGCGCGTTTGGCTATGACAGGGAAAAGGGTCGCTTTAAAATATTCCATGCGAAGGCTGTCGTTATTGCCACGGGTGGGATGGGCAGAATATACAAGATATCCAGCAACAGTTGGGATTGCACCGGTGGCGGGATCTCCCTGGCGTATCACGCCGGAGCGGAACTCATCGACATGGAATTTGTTCAATTTCATCCAACAGGTATGGTTTGGCCGCCGAGTGTGCGGGGACTTCTCATAACAGAGGGTGTACGGGGCGAAGGTGGGGTTCTCAGGAACAACAAGGGACGCAGGTTCATGTTCGATGACATCCCGGAACTTTATCGCGGACAGACCTCAACAGATGAAGAAGAGGGTTGGCGATACACGCAGGGAGACAAAAATGCAAAACGTCCACCGGAACTTCTAACCCGCGATCATGTTGCCCGTTGTATCAGGCGTGAAATAAAAGAAGGACGCGGCACACCTCACGGTGGTGTATTTCTGGATATTTCCTGGATCAAGGAGAAATTGCCTAACGCGGCTGAACACATTAAAAAGAAATTGCCGAGCATGTATCACCAGTTTAAAGAACTGGCAGGAGTTGATATCACTAAAGAGCCCATGGAAGTCGGGCCAACGACCCACTATATTATGGGAGGCATCAGGGTTGATGCTGATTCACAGATGACACGGGTTTCCGGGCTGTTTGCTGCGGGAGAATGTGCAGCTGGTCTGCATGGAGCAAATCGCCTGGGGGGCAATTCATTGTCAGACCTGCTGGTCTTTGGTAAACGCGCAGGTGAATATGCCGCCCGATATGCAAAAGATACTACTGTTTCCGCCGTTGACGAGAAACAGGCCGAAGAGATGGGAGTGAATGCCCTGGCTCCTTTCGAAAGAAAAACAGGCAGCGCCAATCCATTCGACATCCAGGCCAGGCTGCAGGATATGATGCAGGACCTGGTCGGCATAGCCAGAACGGGAAAAGAGATAGAGGAAGCGATCACGCGTATACATGCGCTCCAGCAGGAGGCTCAGCAAGTTGCGTGCGGAGGCAACAGAGGGTACAATCCCGGATGGCATACCGCAATGGAACTAACGCATATGCTAACCGTTGCGGAAGCTATTGCCCGCGCAGCCAATGAGAGGAAAGAAAGCCGCGGAGGGCATTATCGCGAAGACTTCCCCGAAAAAAGCGCGGACTTTGAAAACGTAAATATCAGCATTGAAAAAAATGGCCAGGGGTCAATGAAGGTCGACTCGATACCAAAAAATAAATTAAGGGAAGACCTGCAGCAGATCGTGGAGGAAATGAAATAGGCATCAGGCATCAGGCATTGGGTCGGTGTTTCATTTTGGATTCACCTAAATTATTAAACCTGGTGTTTCAATTTAGAGTAAGGTCATTAGGCCGCGACCGATCGAGGTCATTCGTAATTCGTAATTAATTCGTAATTCGTAATTTCAATGTCAACCGTAATCTTTAACATCTGGCGGTCCACTTCATCAGGTGGAGAATTTCGTGAATACCAAACCAACATTACCGAAGGGATGGTCGTACTCGATGCAATCCATCAGATACAGGCGGAAAGCGCTAATGATCTCGCTGTTCGCTGGAATTGCAAGGCCGGAAAGTGCGGGTCTTGTTCCGCTGAGATCAATGGACATCCTAAACTGATGTGTATGACGCGTATGAGTGATATGCCTCAGGATAAGCCGATCACGATTCAACCCCTTAAGGCTTTTCCTATAATTAAGGATCTCGTTACGGACGTTTCTGTTAACTATCGCATTAAG
>JBBDXJ010000189.1:0-24664 GCA_040902445.1 Cyclobacteriaceae bacterium
GGCACGTGAATGTGCCGCTATAATAAACCCATCTTCTGTTATTAATAAAAGTTCGATTTAAATTTTCATTAGTTTTTTGCCGGATCAGCAGACGGAACAATCGTTTGTACATCTAACCCACCAGGAGTTCCCATACTTTGCGAAAGCGGCCATGACGGATTTTGTCTGTTGATAGGCACAATAATTTATCTCAGAAAGGTGCGTTACAACTCACCGGATAGTGCCGGTTAGTTGAGCTAAACAAAGGATGTTAAACTTAAACTGAAAAAGATGAAAAAGGTAATATTGATTTTCCTTGCAGCAGTAGCATTCAGCTGTGGTGATGGGAGCAACCGTTCCAGTGAAACTGGTTCAGAATCACAGACCGAAGAGAATTATTCGGATGATGCTTTGGATGCTGATACAACTGAAATGGAAATGGACACTACTTCATCACCGGGAATGGACCGGAAAAGTGAAGTTGACACCGTGTCTAACAGAAACCCGTAATGAATTAATCCCAGGGATGCAAGGTAGCGGTCACCGCGTTTTGCATCCCTTTTTCAATACGTAACAACCCAAAGGCTATGCTATTGATGGCTTTTGGAAAGAACAACCCTGACTTGAACGATGTCGCAAGACCAAATAAAAAATTTATTATTTTTCGTCAGGCCTTATCCTTTCGTCGCGGTTGGCAATTTCCCACGCGGTAAAAAAAATACACTTTACACGCGTCGTTAATAAGTCGAATTCAATCTTATCGACCTCGTCACTCGGCAAGTGGTAATCTTCATGGATACCATCAAAATAAAAGATGATGGGAATATTTTTCTGGGCAAAGTTCCAATGATCTGACCGGTAATATAACCGGGCAGGATGGTTTTCATCGTTGTAGGTATAGTCGAAAACCAGTTTGGTAAATCTTCTGTTCACGGACTCGCTTACCTCGTGAAGCGCAGAAGAAAGTTTATCAGCTCCGATCACATAAACGTAAGGAGGACTGTCCTTGTGTTGTTCATCGCGTCTTCCGATCATATCGATGTTGAGATTTACGACGGTGTTAGCCAGGGGAAAGGTCGGGTATTGTGTATAGAACTCGGATCCAAGCAAACCGTTTTCTTCGCCGGCAACCGTCATAAACAGGATACTGCGTCGCGGTCCTTTACCGTCTTTTTTTGCCTGTGCAAATGCTTTTGCCAATTGCAAAACTGCGACCGTCCCTGAGCCGTCGTCATCTGCCCCATTGTTGATGAGGTCACCGGTTCCGGAGGATTTCTTACCAATGTGGTCATAGTGGGCAGTGATCACAATCAATTCATCTTTTTTGTCAGTACCTTCCAGGACACCGAGTACATTTTCCGTTTCAATGGTTTTGATTTCTACCGACGTTTTATAAGTGACTTTGCCGGGAGGGATTTTTTTCAAAGAAGTTTTTTTACCATCGCCCTCTGCTGCAAGTGATAATTTATCAATAGTGGTATTAAAAATTCTTTCGGCTACAGTGGGGGAAACGAAGAATATCCCGGTGCTCTTATTTGCGATTTGCGGTTTTTTCAGCGAAAGCCTTCCATCGGAAAGGAACGCCTCGAACTGAAGTGCGTACTCATTGAACTCTTCGGCTGTGTTGGTATTCAGAATAAAAACTATCTCCGCATTTTTTGAACGGGCTAATGATACTACCCCGCGGTAATCATGCTCTTCGCCTATCATGATCAATACTGCCTTGCCTGTCACGTCCAACTGACCGTAGTCGTCCATTCGTCCCTTGCCGGCAAATACAATAGGAACCGAAACTTCTCCCCCGGAATTATCCTTTCCATAGTAAACGATATCCTGAAAATTTTTGAACTCATTTCCACCTGCCCTGACGAATGCTTCGCCAGGTACGGTTTTGTACAAAGGAAACGGTTGATAAAAACTTCCGTTGACGGGCGCTTTAAGTCCAAACTCCTGAAAATGATAGCTGATAAAGGCCGCCGCCATTTTTTGACCCCGTGAACCGGTTTCCCGTCCCTCCAGGGCATCTGCTGAAAGGATGGTCAGGTTTTCTTTGAGATCTGCAGGAGTAATCAGATTGCTATAATCCAGGGCCGGGTTTTGCGCAGTAAGGCCAGGACTCAGAAGCACGTAGGAGAAAATTATTAAATACCTTAATCTCATAGCTGATTTTTTTAACGTAATGACCCGCCAGAAAAGTGGTTGATTCCACTGTAGTTAATTGTTAAAATTGGTCAAAACTAATTCACTTTCTAAAACTTTCGATAAACCGGCAGCCGTCTGCTGAAATATTTACAGGATGTTTAAAAATGCCTGATCTCTCTAAACTTTCCGCTGTTAATTGTGTTTTATCTGAATTACCTTTGCGACCGGGATAAAAGGATCATGGGTTGCCGGTCAATTCTCAAAATTCCCGGCTCATAAACAGATTACAGGATTTGGATACATTTTGTGCCAAGAACAAAACTTAAGCCACAAAAGCATGCCCCAAAACCGGGGAATTAATCCAGGGTAACCTTCCAGGACCGATTTTCCCAACCGATTACATTGTTACAGGAATTTATCCAACGTTATCGATGCACATAGATTCACAGTACACGGAAAAATTTGAATCCAGGCATATTGGGCCGGATGCTCTTCAGGTCAGCGAAATGCTAAAAACAGTAAAAGCAAGCTCAATGGAGGAGCTTATTAAACAGACCATTCCCTCAAAGATCCGCCTTAAAAAACCGCTGAACCTTCCTGCTGCCCAATCCGAATATCAATTTCTGAATAATTTTCGCCGGCTTGCCGCCAAAAACAAAGTCTTTAAATCCTTCATAGGTACTGGCTATTACAATACCATTACGCCGCCTGTTATCCAGAGAAATATCCTGGAAAACCCGGGTTGGTACACTGCCTACACCCCTTATCAGGCCGAAATTGCTCAAGGCAGATTAGAGGCGCTCATCAACTACCAAACGATGGTAATTGATCTTACGGGCATGGAGATCGCCAATGCTTCATTGCTCGATGAAGCTACGGCGGCCGCGGAAGCTATTCACCTTTTTCATGCCTCACGGAAGACATCCAAAAAGAATGCGCGTAAATTTTTTGTTGACGAAAATGTTTTCCCACAAACCATAGATGTTTTAAAAACACGGTCGACGCCAATAGGCGTGGAGTTAGTGATCGGCAACGTGAACAAACTCGATGTGTCGGATGCAGACTTATTTGCCGTCATGATACAGAACCCGGATAACAATGGATGCATAAAGGATTATTCTTCTTTTATTGAATCTGCGCATGCAAAAGATCTGGCCGTAGTGATGGCGGCGGATATTATGAGCCTGCTGCTGATAAAATCTCCCGGCGAAATGGGTGCGGATGTCGTGGTGGGATCGACCCAGCGCTTCGGAGTACCCATGGGTTTTGGTGGTCCGCATGCAGCTTTCTTTGCAACCCGTGACGAATTTAAAAGACAAATGCCAGGGCGTATCATCGGTGCTTCCCTCGATGCGTCAGGACACCCCGGATACCGTATGGCCCTGCAGACCCGCGAGCAACACATCCGCAGGGAAAAAGCAACTTCCAATATTTGTACTGCACAGGTTCTCCTATCCGTCATGGCGGGGATGTATGCGGTTTACCACGGTCCCGCTGGTCTGAGGAAAATCGCAGGAAGGATACACGGACTTACCCGGTCGCTGGATGCGGGCTTGAAAGCAATGGGTATTCAACAGGTGAATGAGGAGTACTTCGACACTTTAAAAGTAGCAGTATCGGATAAAAAAGCAATTGCACGTGAAGCGGAAAAACGCGAGATCAATTTCCGTTACTTCGATGATCAGCATGTTGGGATTTCCGTTGACGAAACAACATCACCTGAAGATTGCAAACACATCCTGGAAGTTTTTGGCAATGCTGAAAAGAAAAAAAGCCGGGAGTTGTCTTACAACGGAAAAGAAATTAACTGGCCCTCTTCCCTCATAAGGAAATCCGCCTTTCTCACTCACCCGGTTTTTAACACCCATCATTCCGAACATGAAATGCTTCGCTATATAAAGCGACTGGAAAACAAGGATCTTTCGATGGTTCATTCGATGATCTCCCTGGGTTCCTGTACCATGAAGCTCAATGCAACTACCGAGATGATGCCACTGACCTGGCCGGAGTTCGGAAATATACATCCGTTCACACCACGTGACCAGACGGAAGGATATTTAACCATGATATCAGAATTGGAAGAATGGCTGAAAGAAATTACGGGTTTTACCGGTGTTTCCCTGCAGCCCAACAGCGGAGCTCAGGGCGAATATGCGGGTCTGATGACTATACGGGCTTATCACGAGAGCCGAAAGGAAATTCACCGCAAAATTGCTTTGATCCCCGCTTCCGCCCACGGAACGAATCCGGCGAGCGCTGTAATGGCGGGCATGACAGTAGTAGTGGTGAAGTCCGACGAGGAAGGTAAAATTGACCTGGCAGACCTGAAGGCAAAGGCAGAACAACATAAGAAGGACCTTTCCTGTCTGATGGTAACCTACCCGTCAACGCATGGGGTATTCGAAGAATCTATCACCGAAATATGTGAAGTCATTCATCAACATGGCGGCATGGTTTATATGGATGGTGCCAACATGAACGCACAGGTCGGGCTGACCTCTCCGGCCAATATCGGAGCGGATGTTTGTCATTTGAATCTGCACAAAACATTTTGCATCCCCCATGGGGGCGGAGGCCCGGGCATGGGACCTATTTGCGTGAACAACAAGCTCAAGCCTTTTTTGCCGGGTCACGCACTGGTTAAAACGGGAGGCGAAAAAGCCATCCACGCCGTATCTGCTGCACCATGGGGCAGCGCAAGCATTCTCACGATCTCGTACGCCTACATCGCCATGATGGGAAGCGATGGGTTGACCAACGCAACACAAATGGCAATACTCAACGCAAACTACATCAAAGCAAGACTGGAAGGACATTTTAAAATCTTATATGCAGGCACGAAAGGCCGTTGCGCTCATGAAATGATAGTGGATTGCCGCGATTTTAAAAAATCAGGAATTGAAGTTGAAGACATCGCTAAACGTCTGATGGATTATGGTTTCCACGCTCCGACTGTATCCTTTCCAGTAGCCGGTACGTTGATGATCGAACCTACGGAAAGCGAACCCAAAGAAGAACTCGATCGTTTTTGCGATACGCTCATTGAGGTCAGAAACGAGATCCGTGAAATTGAAGACGGGAAAGCTGACAGGGAAGACAACGTATTCAAGCACGCGCCCCATACCGCAGCCGTAATTACGGCCGATGAATGGAAACGCCCTTATAGCCGCCAAAAGGCCGCCTACCCTCTGCCATTTGTCAAAGACACGAAATTCTGGCCCGCAGTTAGCCGGGTCGACAATGCATACGGTGACCGGAACCTGATGTGCAGCTGTTTGCCCATTGAAGAATTTTCTAAAAAAGAAGATCCCGTGACGGCATAATTGTCTGAACCAGGATTAAAGGATTTAAGGATAGCCTGGATGATGCTATTACGATTATTTAAGTAAGTAACAGGACTTACGTACTATTGATATTTTGACTTAAGTCCATGGTCCATTAGTCGGTACTGGTTTTGACTATGGACTATTGACTTTAACATGTTGTTTTCGATGTTTGAAAGGCGGAACTTTGTTATAGTAAAAAATGCCTATGGCTTTTCTTTTTGATTCTTTTCACAACTGGAAAACGTACAGTGAGGTCTCCGGACAATCATTGGTTGACGTTGTTCTGGAATACGAACGCGAACAAAAGGGCAGAAGTAACCAGGAGATCTACGAAGGACTTTCCCGGGCATGGGAGGTGATGAAAGATGCTGTCAAGACAGGCCTCGAAGAGGATATGACATCCCGGAGTGGCATGATCAACAATGGAGCAAAAAAGGTTTATCGCCACCCCACAGCCGTGTTGTCAAAAGAATTTCAGCAACTGATAGCACGGGCTCTGGCGGCCAAGGAGGTCAATTCGTGTATGGGCCGGGTGGTGGCCGCGCCTACTGCTGGTGCGAGCGGTATTATGCCTGGTGTATTGTTTACGCTGCAGGAGATCCACAGGATTGACGATAAAAAGATCCTTGAAGCGATGTTGATTGCCGCCGGTATCGCCCTGATTATGGAACAAAAAGCGTCGATTTCCGGCGCAGTTGGAGGTTGTCAGGCAGAAACAGGAACCGCAGCTGCAATGGGCTCGGGGGCCATCATATTTTGCCTTGATGGCACGATCGACCAGTTGTTCAATGCTGTTGCCATCACCGTACAATGCATGTTGGGGCTCGTCTGTGACCCTGTGGCAGGGCTTGTTGAAGTGCCGTGTGTAGTGCGAAATGCCAGTGCGGCTGCGATAGCAAACAGTTCGGCGCAAATCGCTTTGGCCGATGTCAGCAGCGTAATTCCAGTAGATGAAGTGATCGAGGCTATGGGTGAGATTGGCGCGAGTATGGAAACGCGATATAAAGAAACGGCACTCGGTGGCCTGGCGATGACAGCCACCGGTCAGAAGATAGCAAAGCGCGTGCTCATACGTGATATCGAGATCCTCCCGGATCAGGATCATGAACAATAATTCCGGACAAGGCTGCTTTTAGTTTTGCTTCCAGGACCAGTATTTTAGTTTGGAGCTGAGGCACAAATCAATCTAGACAAACACCAAATTTTCGGCCTCGGCATTTGATTCCGGCAAGGGTAATCCCTCTTCCAATAATCCATCAATATGAAATTGAATTGCTTCTGCCAATTATGCAACGTCTCTTCCTTAGTAGCGCCCATTCCAATACATCCGGGAAGGTCAGGCGCATAGGCGCCAAAACCTCCATCCGGGTATTTCTCAATTATAATTGCAAATTTTCTCATAAGCTTATCTGAGCTTGTTTAAAATACTTTTTTGAAGATTTATAGAAATGTCATTTGATAAAATCAGGCAGCACCTCATTGCCGAAAAAATAAACCGCCATACTGATCACTACCGACCAAAAGGATGCGCTGACAAACATATAAAAAATGATCTTCTCCTTCGGACTGCCGGAACTTACAGCGAGCAGAGTACCTCCAATGGGTGTCAATATTACCGGCGTTAGCAATGCGACACCAACCAGGCCATAACGCTTCCATATTTTTTCGAGTTTTGCCGCCCGTGTGAGGTTGGTCTTCTTCGTCCTGAACCTTACGAACACTTTTGTTCGGATCCAGTCTCCGAAAAAGGTAAACATAAATACAACGGTCATCATACCTGCCACTGTCGTCAGAATAGTTGTGATCGGGTGGAGGCCGACTCCATATCCGCCCAGGGGACCGAATATAAATTTAAGCATGCACGAAAAGTAAACGGGAATGGCCCTAAGAATTTCCTGCCACATAAAAGCTCTTCGTAAAACTACTATTGTTTGATCCCATAACTTAAATCGCCTGCATCGCCCAATCCTGGCACGATGTAAAAGGATGAATTTAATTTTTCATCAATGGCACAGGTCCAAAGGGAATATGGCAAAGTTAGATTTTCTTTCAACAACTGAAGGCCCTCGGGTGCAGCCACCACCGAAACAATATATACATGTGCCGGCGTTCCTTTTGCCAACAAAAGTTTCTGTGCACCAAGAACAGAGCGCCCCGTAGCCAGCATGGGATCAATAAGCACAACTGATTTTCCGCGAACCGGGGGCACCGACATATAATCGATGTTTACCGTGACCGCCTTTTCGCTTTCATTCCGGTAGGCGCCTATAAAACCACAGTCAGCATGATCAAAAATATTGAGAAAACCCTGTTGAAAAGGGATCCCTGCCCTGAGTATGGTGATGAGCAAGGGGTTTTCCTTTAGCACCTGAATGGTGGATTCTCCCAGAGGCGTTTTTACCTTTTTGGATTGGAAAGGAAGTTTTTTTGACACTTCATAACCGAGGATTTCACCGAGGCGCTCCATGTTCCTCCTGAATCGCATGCGGTCTTTTTGAAGAGCCGCGTCGCGCAATTCAGATAAAAACTGATTGGCAATAGAGTGGTGCTCGCTGAGTACAAAAATGTTATTGTCCATGGCGTTTTTTTCTCTTGAAAATTTAGAATAAAGTTGTGTAAAGAACTAATGCCGGATTACCCCCGCGAGGGGAGCAGGCTGTCTATTTTTCAAATGAAACTATTGAAGGAACTTTGCGGGATCCATGCTCCGTCAGGAGAGGAAAGAAATATGACGGAATTTCTTTTGAAATATATTGAAAAAGAAAAACCACGCTGGAAGGTGCAACCCGAACTTTATTACGGCGAGGAGTTTCAGGATTGCATCATCATGAAATTTGGAAAGCCGCGCACGGCGATCTTCGCGCATATGGACAGTACAGGTTTTACGGTGCGTTATGGTCAACAGTTACTACCCATTGGCAGCCCTGATGCGGAATCCGGTACCGTGCTTGTTGGGAAGGATTCCCTTGGTCCGATAGAGTGTACCCTGGACTACGACCAGGACAACCACGCCCTTTACAAATTTGCCAGAGCTATCGATCGCGGCACCAGCCTGACATATCGGGTCAATTTTCAGGAGAGCAAAACAGCTGTGGAAGCCGCTTATCTGGATAACCGGTTGGGGATTTATACGGCCCTGAAAGTTGCAGAAGATTTGAAAGACGGGGCAATAGTATTCAGCTGCTGGGAAGAACACGGCGGAGGATCGGTGCCCTATCTTGCAAAATTCATTTATGAAAGGTGGAAAGTGAAGCAAGCGCTCATTGCAGATATCACCTGGATCACAGATGGAGTTTTGCCCGGGAAGGGCGTTGCTATCTCGCTTCGGGACCGCAATATCCCGAGGCGTTCTTACGTAAACCGCATTATAGAAATTGCGCGGAAAAGAAAAGTAAATTTCCAGCTGGAGGTAGAAGGTTTGGGATCCAGCGACGGACGGGAACTCCAGACCTCGCCATATCCATTTGACTGGTGTTTTGTGGGGGCTCCTCAGCAAAACCCGCATACATCCAGGGAAAAAGTATACAAGGAGGACATTAAAAGTATGATCGGGTTATATGAATGGTTAATGCGCGAACTCTGAGTATATTTGACCCTCAATTTAAGATCGGTTGACACCAACCTATTTATTTCATTGCAATTATTTTATTCATTAACATAAAATTTTATGAGCACCTCAGATTCAACCAGAAGGTCCTTTATAAAAAATGCCGCGATTGCAGCCACGGCATTCTCCATCCTTCCTTCCTCCTCCATTTTTCCTCAGAACAGGGATGCAAAAGCAAGGCTTGGATTCATCGGAGTTGGACTCCGGGGACAGAATCATCTCGACCTGGCGTTGCTGCGAAATGATGTTGAAGTTGTTGCCATCTGCGATGTGCAGCAGAATATGATTGACAGCAGTAAGCAACGCATAAAAAAAGCAGGCAAACCAATGCCTTCGGTGATTATGGACGGGCCTTATGGATACCGGAAGCTGCTGGAGAATAAAGATATTGATGCAGTGATAATCGCTACTCCGTGGGAATGGCATACGGTTATGTGCATTGACGCGATGAATGCCAAAAAATACGTAGCGTGTGAGGTCATCACCGGCATGACTGTAGAAGAGTGCTGGCAACTTGTACACACATCAGAGCGTACAGGCATGCCGTTAATGATGCTGGAAAATGTCTGTTACCGCAGGGATGTGATGGCTGTGCTCAACATGGTGCGGCAGGATGTTTTCGGTGAGATCATCCATCTGCAGGGCGGGTATCAACACGACCTGCGCGAAATAAAATTCAACGATGGAAAACAAGCAGAGGGCGGCGGTGTGGAATTTGGCGAAAAAGGTTTTTCAGAAGCCAAATGGCGCACGCTTCATGCCGTAAATCGCAACGGTGACCTTTATCCAACACACGGAATTGGGCCTGTTGCCATGATGGTCGATATCAACCGGGGCAACCGTTTAACCGAATTGGTTTCCTATGCCTCTAAAGCCCGGGGATTACACGAGCACATTGTTAAAACCGCTGGAGCAAACCATGCCAATGCAAAGATCGAATTCAAACTCGGCGATGTAGTGACCACCATGATCAGATGCGCAAACGGTGAAACTATTTTATTACAGCACGATACTAATCTTCCCCGACCTTATTCACTCGGATTCCGCGTTCAGGGCACCAAGGGAATATGGATGGACGTAAACAACTCCATATACATCGAAGGAAAAAGTAAAAAAGCTCACAGCTGGGAAGAGGCCACAGCGTGGCTCGGGAAATACGATCATCCCCTCTGGAAAAAATATGGCAACGATGCCGCAGGCGCCGGCCACGGCGGTATGGATTGGTTCGTGCTCAACGCTTTCATTGAATCGGTGAAGAAGAAAATACCAACACCACAGGATGTATACGATGCCGTGACATGGAGTGCCATCACCCCGCTGTCAGAAACGTCTATCCGCCTGGGTGGTGAAACAGTGGATTTCCCCGATTTCACCCAGGGACAATGGATGTACAGAAAAAACAATTTTGCTTTGGGTGATTCTTTTTAATCAGCATGTTGAAAGAGTATATACCCGTCAGACCGCTGAAAGTTTTTATCTTGAATTAACGTCTAGGTGTAAAGCAGTCAGACGGGTATCACCTTCCCTGAAGCTGATTGGGTGAATTCTTTTTATATTTGCCTCCCCAATTGCATCCGGCATGAAGATAAAAGGAATCGAGTTCATTGAATTCATCAGCGAAGCAGAGATCAAACATAAAATACAGGAACTGGCATCAGAAATCAATAAATACTATGCCGGCAAAACACCAGTATTTCTTCCCGTGTTGAACGGTTCTTTCATGTTTGCTGCAGATCTTCTCAAAGATATCTCCATACCATGCAAAGTTTCCTTCGTTAAAATTTCTTCTTATGAGGGATTAGTCAGCACCGGCCAGTTGAAGACACTCATCGGCCTGGATGAAAGTTTATTCAAGCAGGATATCCTTCTTGTCGAAGATATTGTCGATACAGGGCATACCCTTCAAAAGATCGTGGGTGAATTGAAAGGGTTAGGCACCCGGTCAGTGGAAGTTGTATCGCTCTTGAGAAAAAAGCCTGCCCGGGATAAGGGCGTGAAAGTAAAATTTACTGGCTTCGATATTGACAATGAATTTGTTCTTGGATACGGTCTTGATTACGATGGGTTAGGAAGAAATTACCGCCAACTTTTCCAGGCGGTACCGAAATAAGAATAAAAATAGAAAGTAATTACAAAAAAAGGGACGCGGAAATGACGCAAAGATGATTCAGTGTTTTGAACCTGTCTAATATACCTTGTACCTTGCAGCCCCGAAAAAACTCATAACCTAAAATTTACCATTAGATGATCAATTTAATTCTCTTCGGCCCCCCCGGGGCTGGAAAAGGCACCCAAAGTGCAAAACTCATTGAAAAGTATTCGCTCACCCATATTTCCACGGGTGACCTTTTCAGGAAGCATTTAAAGGAAGGCACTCCCCTTGGGAAACTGGCCCAGGATTATATGAGCAAGGGCAACCTTGTTCCCGACACAGTGGTCATTGATATGGTAGATGATACGATCAGTCACGGCGGCAAGATCAGCGGCATTATCTTCGACGGGTTTCCGCGCACCATCCCGCAGGCAGAGGCCCTTGATAGTTTGTTGGCAAAGAAAGCCGCACCGATCAAAATTCTGGTGGAACTGATCGTTCCTGAAGATGAGCTCAGGGCACGGCTGTCAGACCGTGCCGTCAAGGAAAACAGGCCAGATGATGCAAAGCCGGAAGTAATTAATAACCGGATAGCCGTGTATAAAGCGGAGACTGCCGCTGTCGCGGATTATTATAAGAAATTAAATAAATATTCTTCTGTGATCGGCGTCGGTGAAGTTCAGGATATTTTCAAGAACATCTGTGTTGAGGTTGATAAGAGTTTGCTGGTCTAAAAACAATTCGGGTGTCTTCTCCTAACTTCATTGATTATGTGAAATTCAATTCGCGCTCCGGCCACGGAGGGGCTGGCTGCCTGCATTTCCACCGCGAGAAACTGGTTCAACACGGGGGTCCTGACGGCGGAAATGGAGGAAAGGGAGGCGACGTGGTGCTCAAAGGAAATGCGCAGCTATGGACGTTGCTCCACCTTAAATACCGCAAGCATGTGATCGCCACTGCCGGTAACCCGGGCGAAGAACAGGATCGGACTGGCGCAGATGGCAAAGAGGAAATTATCGAAGTTCCACTCGGCACCGTAGCAAGACGGGCAGAAACCGGTGAGGTGCTCTGCGAAATCAATGAAGACGGTGAGGAGTTTATCCTGACTCCGGGAGGAAGAGGTGGGAAGGGCAACACACATTTCGCCACACCAACCAACCAGGCACCTCAGTATGCACAACCAGGTGAATCCGGTAAAGAAGAGTGGATCATCCTGGAATTAAAACTGCTAGCGGATGTTGGACTTGTCGGTTTCCCCAATGCAGGTAAATCAACATTATTGTCTGTTGTTTCGGCAGCAAAACCAAAGATCGCAGATTATGCCTTTACCACCCTTACTCCAAACCTGGGTGTTGTCGCCTATCGCGACGGTTTGTCTTTTGTAATGGCCGATATTCCCGGAATCATTGAAGGAGCAGCTGAAGGAAAAGGTTTGGGCATTAGATTTCTCAGGCATATTGAGCGGAACCCATTGTTGCTTTTCATGGTTCCTGCGGATTCGAGAGACATCGGCGCGGAATATGAAATACTGTTGAATGAATTGCGGAAATACAACCCGGAACTGCTTGACAAAAAAAGATTGCTGGCTGTTACCAAATCTGATATGCTGGATGAAGAATTACTTCGCGGCCTTCAGCAAGAGCTTCCAGCGGATATTCCATCCATTTTTATTTCCTCCGTTACACAACAGGGTATAACGGAACTAAAGGATTTGATCTGGAAAAACCTGCACTAAGTCTGCCTATAGGGCATTATATTGCCTTACGGGCGGTGCCACTTTGACACAAAAAGGCTTTGGCAGAATTATTGACAAGTTGCGAACTAATCAAATAAGAATTTATCATTATCGTCATGGATAAAACTGAAATCAAGGAAGATCTGGAAAATGCGGATGATGTTGCAGGGTCTGAAAACAATTCCAAAGAGGATAACACGCAGGAAAATGAAACGGCCGTTGACAGCGATGAACCGGAGGCGATATCCAAATTGAAAGAAGAGCTGGAAGCCGCAAAAGATAAATATATCCGGTTGTATTCGGAATTTGAGAATTTCCGCAAACGCACGGCGAAAGAAAAGTTAGAGCTTATTCAATCCGCCAACGAGCAGCTGATCAAAACCATGCTTCCTATTGCCGATGATTTTGAGCGGGCTGAAAATTCTTTCCCTGATAAGAATGATAAGGAGCTTGCTGGTTTCTTTTTAATTCATGCCAAATTCAAAAAAGCTCTGGAGACTTATGGCGTAAAAACCATGGAAGCAGAACAGGGCTCCGATTTTAATCCCGACGTGCACGAGGCAATCTCGCAGGTACCCGCTCCTGTTCCCCAGCTAAAGGGCAAGATCATAGATGTTGTTGAAAAAGGGTATGTTTTAAATGATAAAGTAATACGCTACGCGAAAGTTGTAGTGGGTAATTAATGCGTAAAAAGGATGTCAACTAAGCGAGATTATTACGAAATACTGGGCATTGCGAAGAGTGCTTCGGCTGCTGAAATAAAAAAAGCTTACCGCAAGGTGGCTATACAGTTCCATCCTGATAAAAATCCGGGCAACAAGGAAGCTGAAGAAAAATTCAAGGAAGCTGCAGAAGCTTATGAAGTTCTCAGCAGCGTAGAAAAGAAAGCCCATTACGATCGGTATGGTCACGCGCGTTCAGGTGCAGGTGGTTTTGGCGGCCACACTATGAACATGGAGGATATTTTTAGCCAGTTTGGTGATATTTTTGGCGGCGGAAGTCCGTTCGACAGCTTTTTTGGTGGTGGTACCCGCGGTGGAAAAAGGCAGAGAAAAGGTTCGAACCTGCGGATTAAGCTCAAGTTAGATCTGGAAGAGATCGCCAGCGGAGTCGAGAAAAAGATAAAAGTCCATAGGATGGTGCACGCCGAAGGAGTCTCCTTTAAGACATGTACGCATTGCCAGGGCAACGGTCAGGTGCGAAAGGTGGTCAATACCATGCTGGGTCAAATGGTTTCCTCATCCACCTGTCCCATGTGTGATGGCTCAGGGCAAACAGTTGATAAGAAACCGGCAGGGGTTGACAATTCGGGGCTAGTTTCGAAAGAAGAAGTTATTTCCGTGCGCATTCCCGCAGGTGTTTCGGATGGAATGCAGCTTTCGATGGCGGGAAAGGGCAATGATGCCCCGGGCGGTGGTACGTCGGGCGACCTTTTAATTCTTATTGAAGAACAGGAAGACCCGTTGTTAAAACGGGACGGAAGCAACGTCATTTACGATTTACATGTAAGTTTTGTGGATGCCGCCCTTGGCACTAACGTGGAGGTTCCTTCCGTTAGTGGCCGTGTCAAAATAAAAATTGAACCGGGCACGCAAAGCGGAAAAGTACTTCGGCTACGCGGAAAAGGCCTTAAAGACATCAACGGCTATGAAACCGGCGACCAACTTATCTACGTCAACGTCTGGACTCCTAAAAAATTGAGCTCTGAAGAAAAGGTGATCCTGGAAAACTTACGTGATTCCCCTAATTTCGAGCCGCGGCCCGATGCCAACGAAAAAGGCTTTTTTGAACGTATGAAGGAGTTTTTTAACTAAAACTTTTTCTGCTGGTATCCGTTAAACACCCTCTTGGGGTATATTTTCAAAAGAATCTTTAAGATAAACTTACACGGCGTAACCTAACTTCAATGGGTACGTACATATTCAGCATGCAGAAAGGTTTTTGGTTAAGCGTTTGCGGGATTGCTATGGTGGGCATGGCTAGCGGGCAGATGAAGCGGCAATTTACCGTCGAAAATAGTCAGGCTTGTGAAAGCGTTAATCTTCACTTAAAAACAAATACAGGCGACTGTTATATTAAAGCCGGTCATAATTCCGAAATATTAAACGTTTTCAGCAATCAGGACCAATCATCGTACTCTCATCAATACCGGAAGGAAATCGTAAATAATGCCTGTGAGGTTTATCTGAATTTCGAAAATACAAATTCCAAAAGTATCGGCCAGACCATCTCCACCCGAATGTTTGGCGATGAAAAACCTGTTGATAACAAAATCTGGAAGATGTACCTCTCCGATGCCAAGGCATATGATCTACAATTGGAATACGGTGTTGGCAATGCCCATGTGGATCTTTCAGGACTTGCCATTAAAAAATTGAAGATAAATACCGGCAGCGCTGATGTGAACATTGGTTACAGCTCGCTTGAAAACAAGGTTGAAATGGATACTCTGTCTGTCAAGGTCGACCTTGGTTCCCTTCACGTGCAAAATCTCAACCTTTCAAGAACAAGGTACACTTCCGCTGATGTTGGTTTTGGAAATATGACCCTGGACTTCAGTGCAAACCCTCCACTGGTAAGCAACCATATTGAAGGCAGCGTCGGCGCAGGAAATCTCACTATTATTCTTCCCCCCGCGCAAATCCCAGTACTGGTTACTATAAATGATTCGTGGTTGTGCAGCGTAAAGATCCCAAAAGGAATGAAAAAAATCCGGGCAAATACTTTTGTCAATGCAGCCTACGGCGAGGATGCCAAAAATACACTGGTCTTTAATCTCGACGTTTCAATGGGCAATATCATTTTCAAAGAGCCGGGCAAATAAATGACATCGGGTTTCCTTTAATAACCTTCCTTTCCTTTTTTGATTTTCCGCATGTAATTACTGTCTATCTTACGACACTAATTACCTGAACCCCAAACCACCGTGGAAGCACTTATCGCAAAAGGTATCACCAAGCGTTATACTCAACATCTTGCGCTGGACGACGTCACGATCACTATTCCGGAAAAAACCATTTTCGGGTTATTAGGCCCTAATGGCGCAGGGAAAACCACATTTATCAGGATCATTAATCAGATCATCAACGCAGATGCCGGCGAGATTACCATCTTCGGAGAACGACTTCAGGAAAGGCACATCGGCATGATCGGTTATTTGCCGGAAGAACGCGGCTTATACAAAAAACTAAAAGTTGGTGAACAACTCATCTATCTCGCCAGACTCAAAGGACTAAGCCACGCCGAAGCCACCGCCCGCAGCAAGGCGTGGGTCAAAAAGTTTGAGATCACCGACTGGTGGGGGAAAAAAGTCGAGGACCTGAGTAAGGGTATGGCCCAGAAGGTGCAATTCATCAGCACCGTGATGCACGAACCAAGGCTCATCATACTCGATGAACCGTTCTCGGGGTTTGACCCGGTCAATGCGCAGCTAATCACAGAAGAGATCCTTGCCTTGAAAGAAAAGGGCAGCACGATCGTTTTCTCCACCCACCGGATGGAGACCGTGGAAGATCTCTGCGATCACATTGCCCTCATCGACAAGAGCAAAAAAATCCTCGAGGGCTCAAAAAAGAATGTGAAAGCCACTTACAGAACAAATTCTTTTCTGGTTGAGCACCAGGGCAAGTTTACCTTCTCCAATGGTCTTTACGAACTCGTAGACCAACAAAATTTAGAGGATAATTATTTCAGATCTATTGTGCGCATGAAAGAAAACGTGAGCCCGAACCAATTGATTACTGACCTGACCAAAATTACCGAAGTACACAGCTTTATCGAAAAAATACCAACCATGGGTGAAATATTTATAACGTTGGTGAAAGGAGGAGGCCATGAATAAGATCTGGTTGATCTTTCAGCGCGAGTTTTTGAACAGGGTTCAGAAAAAATCTTTCCTCATTGCCACAATCCTCATCCCGCTGATCTTTCCTGCCATCATTGCGGTAATGGTCTTTGTGATGATGAAACAGGAAGGCAGCGCCGGCATTCAAACGGTGGAAGTCTATGATAAGAGCGGAAGATTTCAATTTGAGGCAAATGACAAATACGAGTTTGTCCCGGTTTCAGGCGATTTTGAAAAAGTGAAATCTGACTTTAATCTTTCAAAACATTTTGCACTGTTGTACCTGCCCGACTTTGAACTGTCTGATCCGGGCGGGATATCGCTTTACACGAAAGAAAATCCGAGTATCAGAAAAATTGAAGACCTGGAATACATCCTTGAAGACCGGATTCACGATCTCAAACTCGAGCAGTTCCACATCGACAAAGCTCTGCTGAAAAGCCTGAAGACGGATGTGCGGCTTAACAACATCAACTTAAGTGAAACGGGCGAAGAAAAAGAAAGTAATACCGGAGCACTTTACATATTGGGATTTGTGCTCGGCGTTTTGATATATATGTTCGTACTCATCTATGGCATGCAGATCATGCTGGGAGTCATCGAGGAGAAAACCAGTAAGATCGTGGAAGTTCTGGTTTCTTCGGTCAAGCCCTTTCAACTGATGATGGGTAAGATCCTTGGCATTGCCGCCGTCGGTCTGTTGCAGTTTACCATCTGGGTAGTGTTGGTCAGCACGCTCTCAACAGCAACTTTATCTTTGTTTGGAGTGGACATGCCGCAACAACAGGCAATGGAGCAGATTTCCGGGCAGATGGGGCAAAGCGATGCAGCAGTTGCGGAAATGCAAGCGCAGAATAATAAAGTGTTGAACATTCTAAAATCCGTAAATGAGATCCCTTTCGCCTATATCATTTTTAATTTCGCTTTCTATTTCCTGGGGGGATATCTCCTATACGGTGCCTTATTCGCGGCAGTAGGGTCTGCGGTTGATTCACAACAGGAAGCACAGCAGTTTACTTTTCCCATTACACTTCCCCTGATCGTTGCCTATTTAGGTCTCTTTATGTTTATTCTCAATGATCCTCACAGCTCGGCAAGTTTCTGGTTTTCCATAATTCCTTTTACGTCACCGGTGGCGATGGTTGGCAGGTTGGGTTTTGAAGTTCCGCTGTGGCAGCTGCTTCTTTCGCAGTTTTTGTTGATTGGAGGATTCATTTTTACAACCTGGATCGCGGCCCGTATTTACCGGGTAGGCATTTTAATGCACGGAACAAAGATCAATTACAAGGTGCTTGCAAAATGGTTTATGATGAAGCAATGAAGAAATTTTATGAGGCCTCAACCAATAACCGGATCGTTCTCCGGTTTTTTTATTTACTTTCATGATTCATGACCAGGCGGAATCCTATCCCTTCCGGCGATTTTTATCAACACAATCCCAGGTTGAAATGGGTCGTGCTGGCTGTGTCTTTTCTGATCAGTGTCAGTTCTATTTATTACACCAATGTGCTGGTCGATCAGCTCAAGGACAGGGAGCGACAACAGGTGCAACTTTTTGCACGTGCAATCGAATATACCCTTAACGAGAGCCTCAACAGCAACATTCTTTTCGTGTCCGAGGAGATCATCAATAAAAATAGCTCCGTGCCCACGATCCTTGTGGATGAGAATGAAAAGGTCATTCAGCACAGGAATATCCAGATTGATTCCTCGCGTTCTTCGACTGCCATTGACCAGCAGTTGTCCAAAGAACTCGAATCCATGGCAGACACCTACGACCCTATCATCATCACCTTAAAGGATCCGAATACAAACGAAGTTTTTGGAACGCAAAAAGTATATTATCGAAATTCATTTCTTCTCACCCAACTGATAGCCTATCCTTACGTACAGCTCACTGTAATTGCAATTTTTGGATTTATCAGTTACCTGGCATTCAACTACTCGAAAGCCGCAGAGCAGAATCGCGTTTGGGTGGGCCTCGCTAAAGAAACTGCCCATCAGCTGGGCACACCCCTTTCATCCCTGATGGCGTGGACTGAAGTGATCCGGGAAGATCCCTACATGCGCAAAAAAGGAGTGGCAGACGAACTGGAAAAGGATATTCAGAAATTAAAAGTGGTTACCGAAAGATTCTCCAGTATTGGTTCAATCCCGACCTTAAAAAAAGAGAATATAGTAGCACTGATCAACAATGTGGTGACTTACCTGCGCCCGCGGATCTCTTCCAGGATCAGGATCGAGGTCTTTACTTTATCAGACAATATTTCCGCCCTGGTTCACGCGCCCCTTTTTGAATGGGTAATTGAAAACCTCTGCAAAAACGCCGTTGATGCCATGGGCAGCTCCGGAACGGTGGCCATCAAGGTACTTCGGGGCAATGAAGGGAAAGTTTTCATTGATGTAAGCGATACAGGCAAAGGAATTCCGCGATCAAAGCTGGTGATGGTCTTCAAAGCTGGATTCACGACAAAGAAGCGGGGATGGGGACTTGGCCTGACCCTGGCCAAGCGAATAATAGAAACCTATCACGACGGCAAAATCTTCGTAAAATCCTCCGAAGAAAACCTGGGGACTACCTTCCGGATCTCCCTGCATGCAACCCCGAATTCTAACCCTTAAACATTGCTCCATTTAAAGGCGGCGGGTCTTCGCGGGTATCGTCCGGACGTTATGATTCAGACTGGCTTTACAGTGTTTTTTTGGGCAATAAATCTGAATATCGCGCTTTGTACTTCGTGCTTATTAACCTACTTTTGCGGTCGAATTTTCAGACCCTAATAATAAAATATAACAATGGCAAATATTGGAAAGATCACCCAGGTAATTGGTCCGGTCGTAGACGTCGCTTTCGACGGCGAAGGCTCAAAATTACCTAACATCCTCGATTCTTTGATAGTAATGAAAGGTGATGGAACCAAAGTTGTCTTAGAAACCCAGCAACATCTGGGTGAAGACCGTGTAAGGACCATTTCTATGGAAGGAACCGAAGGCTTAGTTCGTGGAATGAAGGTTACCGACACTGGTTCGCCCATTGCCATGCCGATCGGCGAAGATATTAAAGGACGTCTTTTCAATGTGATCGGCGAAGCCATTGATGGTATCCCGCAACCAAACGGTTTAAAGACCCTTCCCATCCACCGTCACGCTCCGGCTTTTGAGGATCTCTCCACCTCCACGGAAGTGCTTTTCACTGGTATTAAAGTTATTGACCTTATTGAACCTTATTCAAAGGGCGGTAAAATCGGATTATTCGGGGGTGCCGGCGTGGGCAAAACCGTTTTGATCCAGGAATTGATCAACAACATTGCAAAAGCTTATTCAGGTCTTTCAGTTTTTGCGGGCGTTGGCGAACGAACACGTGAAGGCAATGACCTTTTACGTGAAATGATCGAGGCGGGAATCGTAAACTATGGAGAAAATTTCCTCAAATCACTTCACGCCGGCGGATGGGATCTTTCACAGGTAAACGAAACCGACCTCAGACAGTCGAAAGCAACATTTGTTTTCGGTCAAATGAATGAACCGCCCGGAGCCCGCGCACGTGTTGCCTTATCCGGACTCACTGTTGCTGAATATTTCAGGGATGGTGATGGCCAGGGAAAAGGACGCGATATTCTATTTTTCATCGATAACATTTTCCGCTTTACTCAAGCCGGGTCAGAAGTATCAGCCCTTCTGGGCCGCATGCCGTCAGCGGTAGGTTACCAGCCGACACTTGCCACCGAGATGGGTGCAATGCAGGAGCGTATCACTTCAACCAAGAACGGTTCCATTACTTCCGTTCAGGCCGTATATGTACCGGCTGACGACCTTACCGATCCCGCACCCGCTACAACTTTTGCCCACCTTGATGCTACGACGGTACTGAGCCGCAAGATCTCCGAACTTGGTATTTATCCGGCCGTAGACCCCCTGGATTCAACATCGCGTATCCTCCGACCTGAAATTGTGGGTGAAGAACATTACAATTGCGCACAACGTGTGAAAAACATTCTTCAACGCTATAAAGAATTACAGGATATTATCGCAATCCTCGGGATGGATGAACTTTCTGATGAAGATAAACTGGTGGTGCTCCGCGCAAGAAGGGTGCAGCGCTTCCTCTCTCAACCTTTCCATGTGGCAGAAGCTTTTACGGGATTAAAGGGAGTGTTGGTTGATATCAAGGATACCATCAAGGATTTCAATTCTATCATGGACGGGGAATATGATCACCTTCCTGAGATGGCTTTTAACCTTGTCGGAAATATCCAGCAAGCCATTGAAAAAGGCGAGAAAATGATCGCCGAGGCAAAAGGATAATTAGTTTTAGAATTCAAAGTTTAAAGTTTAAAGTTGCCGCCATGTATTTGGAAATATTAACACCTGAAAAAAAGGTTTTTGAGGGCAATGTGGTGATCGCAACATTTCCCGGTGCGGATGGATCTTTTCAGGTACTCGACAATCACGCTCCGTTGGTCAGTTTATTAAAGGAGGGACTGGTTGAATACAAATCAAAAGATGCGACAAGCAGCCTGATGATAACCGGGGGGGTGGTGGAAGTGTTAAAAAATAAAGTGGTCTTGTTGGCGGATGGAGTTATCAGCGAAATCTAAATCATAAAAAAACCCCGTTTCCCGGGGCTTTTTTTATTCAGTGCAAAGAATATCTATTGTCTGGCTATCCATTGAATAAAGAAGACAATCGCAATTACTATTGAAATCAAACTCAGTATCCCGAAAATAGTATTAGCGCCATAGAATGCACCTAATACAATCGCTACGATAGTAAAGATAAGGGCCATTTTCAGATCGCTGTCCATCACTTTGGCCTCCTCAATGGAATCAATACTTTCGCCGGACCTTTTAGCCTTGATCATCTTTTTTACTACTGTTTTCAATTCTTTCCTGAACTCTTTTTTCTCGCTCTTTGAAAGGGAGGAGTACTTCTTTTCCAGAAGAGCCTTATCCATTACAAGCGCGGGAGCACGCTCAACTTTTTTTATCCGGCTTTCGGCGCTGGCGGTCACTGCCTCTTCATTGATCTGCAGTGGACTCATTTCAGGGGTTGCAAGCATGGTTTCGGCCAGGCGAGTATTTGGCGTTTCAAGCTTTTTCTTACCACTGTTATAATCATAGTGGTCGAAGTAATAGGCGTACTTGGGTGAGGAACAGGCAGCGAACAAAAGCACGCTAACAATAAGTAAAAGATATTTTTTCATATGGGTAAAGTTATTTTTCTCTTTTAAACCACGTAAAAAATCGTTCCATAAAACGTTTTTCAAAATTCCAGAAGAACCGGAACTGGCCTAATAAAAAACCATACCCGAGTAAAATAACATTATAAAGCGGTAAAATGAAAATATAATAAAGGACAGAAGCCAGTATAGTGTTGCCCTGTTCACCCGCCAGCCAATTCAATAAAGGTTTTTTTATGAACAGTATTGTGAAGCCCGTACATGCAAAAGCGACCAACACGATTACCACCTGCCATGCGCTATCCAGTTTCCAGCGATTTTTAAGCTTTTCCAGCCAATTCATCTGTTGTATGTCTATTGAAAACTTGAAAATATTTTCCAGGTAGCCGTGTTGGGCAAAGGAGCTTCCACGACCATTTTTTCCTTTTTTACAGGGTGAAGGAACTCAAGTTTGCGCGCGTGGAGGGCTATGCTTCCATCATCCAGGGGTATGGGAAAACCGTATTTCACATCGCCTTTTATGGGGCACCCCATAAAAGCGAGCTGAGCCCGGATCTGATGGGGGCGTCCGGTAACAGGATTTACCTCCAAAAGCCATTGGTCTTGTCTTTGAGCGATTAAGCCATAATTTAGTTCTGATCGCAATGCCCCCACCGTTTCTCTGGGGTAAGCGGTGGCTTTGTTTTTTTTCTCGTCTTTATAGAGCCAGTGTATTAAATTACCCGATTCACGGGGAGGTTTGTTTTCTGTGATAGCCCAATAGGCCTTCCTTGTCTTGTTTTCCCTGAAAAGGGCATTCATTCTTTCCAGGGACTTTGAGGTTCGGGCCAGCACCACAATTCCACTTACGGGCCTGTCAATCCGGTGAACCACCCCAAGAAAGACCGCCCCCGGTTTCTGGTATTTTTTCCCGATATATTGCTTACACAACTCTACTAAGGGTATATCCCCGGTTATGTCCCCCTGAACCAGGACCCCGGAAGCCTTATTCACGATCAAGAGATGGTTGTCTTCATAAAGTACCTGAAAAGGCTCTTTCATCCTCGAAAAAGTTAAAGAAAATAATGATACTGGTTAATTTTTAGAAAAAGCTTACACTATTAATCTAAAATCTGTCGAAAGGCTTATTTTTGTTTTTCTACCGATACCCCATGCGACTAAAATTAGCTACTCCTTCACTCCTGATCATTATATTTTTTATTGCAGGGTGCAATTCCAAAGAACTAACCAAGCTGCAACTGGAAAATGATTCCTTGCGAAATGAATTGGATTCCCGTCACAGCGTGCTGGCCAGTTTGAAAGATGTGAGAGGCTTATTGGATTCAATCGACGCAAGCCGCAACTCCCTGCGGAGCAACCTAAGCGAAGGAACGAGCTATGAAGAATTTTCCACACGTTTAAAGGGTATAAACGAGTTTGTGAAAATGTCGGAAGAAAAGATCACCCTAATTCAGAATGCCCTGAAAAACTCCAAACACGAGGCATCGGCTTACCTGATGCTTGTCGACGCTTTAAAAAGTGAAGTTCAGATACGTGTGGATGAAATTGTAAAATTAGAAGAAGAAGTGGGTAAGTATAGAGTAGAGAATCATGGTCTGCTTCAGGCGATAAAAATGAAGGAGGATGAAGTAAAAGAAATCAATATCAAGATCTCGGAAAAACAGCAGGAACTCTTGCTTTTGGAAGCAAGGATCGAGGCGATGGTAAATAATTTCAAAGTTACCGAGGCAGATGCTTATTTCGCGCGGGCAAGAGCTGTGGAAGAGGCGGCGAAACGAACCAAGCTCGCCCCGCAAAAGAAACGCGAAACCTATAAAGAAGCCCTTGAGCTCTACAAACGATCACTCTCCCTGGGCAAACAGGAAGCGAAAGCCAACATCGCCAATCTGGAGGCGAAAATCAAGTAGTGAGTTGTGAGTGGTCAGTTGTGAGTGGTCAGTTGTGAGTGATGACCTGCCACCCAACGCTGTTTTTTCTGTTCGCAGCTTGCAGCACTTCTTTTAGTGAATCGTGAGAGGTTCGTGCCACTTCCGCGCCCATCACATTGTTCTCGTTTCCCAAATGCAAAGACCTGATTGTTAAATTCATTTTCGCTCATTAGCGCAAGAAAGAGGGATACAAAAAATCTTCGCTATGAACTGTTACTTTCCAATTCTATAGTAATCGAAGTAGGGTTATTATGGAAAAATAAAATTGCAGAAATTCACTCTGCGGGGACACAAATGAGAATAATCCCTCAATCTGACGAATCAAAATCCAGCGGTTACCGAGACGCTGAGACTGCGCCCGTAACCATCCACTCCCGAGGAATAAACGCGGTAAGCCTCATCGAAAAGATTTTGGCCGGAGACAGCGAGGCTGAGGAATTTATATGTGTACCCTGAATAAACATTGACAATATTCCATGAAGGGGCGGCGCCGTTTACCAATCGAACAGAAATACGGGCATCCGCTAGATCGCCACTTGCCAGTCGTTTTTGCCTTGCTGCAGAAACGTATTCGATCCTGAACCAAAATCCGGCGGGATGTTGATATCGCAGACCCAGCTTGCCGAAGACAGGAGGGATTCTTCTCATGGGTTCATTCTTAGAAACATTTTGACCGTATGTATAAGTTAGATTGCCATACAGACCTGATGTGGAAGAAAGCTTTATTTCACCTTCCGTCTCCACGCCGTGCAATGAAGACTCGCTCACATTTTGCTTTCGATAAACCCTTCGATCTTCAATCGTATCCATTCCCTGATAGGTAACCGGTATG
>JBBDXJ010000190.1:0-24633 GCA_040902445.1 Cyclobacteriaceae bacterium
CAACTGACCACTGACTAAAAGTTACACAACACCAGGCACAACATACGGAGGTCGATACTTTGCCGTTAACATACCACTGGCATCCGGATCATTGACAAACATTTCCAGATCTTTCGTGTCTGATATTTTCAACTCGCGTTTCATACGATAGGAAATATTGCATAACAGAGGAAGCGCGGATGAGAGGAACCCATCATTGATGTCACCGCGAAGCGTTTCGTTTTTGCCGGAACGTATCCCATCGAGGAAGTTTGCCCAGTGTTCGGTGCCATCCTGCTTGCTTTCCTTTGATTTTGCAAAAGGTTCTTTTTCCCGTTTGCGAAAAGCTTTCCAGGTTCCACCGTTCAATTCCAGGTAGCCATCACTTCCAAAGAAAGTATTTCCGACATCGATGCCCAGGCTCGATTCAACATAAGTGTATCTGCTCCTGACTTCAAACTCCAGCATTTTATCATCTTTATATTTCAGGATGGCGCTTTGTGTATTGGGCGTTTCCTGCGAAGTTTTATCATGGCCATATTGGTCTACGCCTCCGTATACTAATACTCCCGGTGTTTTTGGAGCATTGTCATCCTTGCTAAAACCGTAAAGACCACCGTTGGAATAAACCGAAACCGGATGTTCATTCTTGTTCAGACCCCAGCGTGCCAGGTCAAATTGATGTGGTCCTGTATTCCCGATATCTCCATTTCCCGTATCCCAGTACCAGTGAAAATTGTAATGACCTCTTTTTTCATTATAGGGTCGGTAAGGAGCGGGTCCTAACCAGCGGTCATAATGAAAGGTGGCAGGCGGTGTACTGTCCTTTGCCATGCCGTATGAATCGCGTGATTTGTAACAAATACCTCGGGCCATATATACTTCGCCGATACCTCCTTTGTGAAGAAGATCGATGGCTTCAATTACTCCGGCAAGTGACCGGTTATTGAGGCCCACCTGAACGCGTCTGTTGTACTTGCGCGCAGCTTCGATCATTTTCTTTCCCTCCCAGATATTGTGCATGGCCGGCTTCTCAACATAAACGTGTTTGCCTGCCTGGCACGCCCAGATGGTTGCCAATGCATGCCAGTGATTGGGTGTGACAATGGAGACAGCATCGATATCCTTATCGGCAAAAACTTTTTCCATTTCCCATTCGGTTGCTGGCTTTTCACCGCCCTTGTCAACAACCATTTTCGTGCGGGAATCGAACAATTGTTCATCGGCATCGCAGAGCGTTTTGATTCGGACATTGTGGCTGTCCTTCAATTTGCAAAAGGAATCGATGTGTACACTGCCCTGATTGCGGATTCCGATAATACCCAGATTGATGCGGTCATTCGCGCCCATAACGGCGGCATAGGTTTTAGCGTTAAATCCCATTGCAACGCCTGCGGCGCCTATTATGCTTTTTTTAATAAAACCTCTTCTTTTTGTCATGGTGGTTGGGTATTGAATTGTTGGTGTTTAAAGTTATTTATGAGTGGGGCACGCCACTGGCAGAGGAAGCCTTCTATCATCGCTCCGCAAGCGAATCTTAAGGTAAGAAACAAGGCTATTTTATCCAAAAACAGAATGCATTATTATGTTAACGGCTGACCCGTTGCTGTGGTGAGACGGTATCTTCACCGGATGTTACAGACTATATCCCAATCCTAAACCAAACGCTGCTGTTATGTTGGTTGCATTTGAATTCAATCCAAAATAATTTGTTGAGCGTAACCGCATTCCAACTCCAGTGTACCCAGGAAGGATTTCCTCTTCATATTCATTATTATACTTCTTGTCAATTTTTCGCAACCCAGTGTTCAGAAGAAAATCTGCATTAAGGGATAACCGGTTTGTTATCGGATAACAATATCCTGTTCCGATTGAAAGTCCGAAATTCAGGTTTGTTGTTAGTTCTCTTTTGCGGACGGGAGGGTTATCAATACGAAAGACGAAGTCACTGCCGTAATAAGGGGATAGTCCCGAATATAAGTATGCTTTCTTAGAAAGACATTGATCTCAGATTTTAATAACCACCCAGGTAAAAGCCGCCTTGAATATAAAACTTTTCTTTTGATAGATACCTCTTCAGGAGAGCTGAGATGGTCAGATAGTCGTTTTTTGTCTTCACTTCGAACCTCATCATTATAAACAAACCCGGAGGGGGCGAACTCCCAATATTATGTTCACTGTAATCCGGAAAATCGTATTGTTAAACGGAAATTCAGGGATACGGAAAGTCACATGTGGAAAACCGTTGAATACTCCGACAACATGAGAAACCATTTATGTATAGCTGTAATTTTCAGAAACGATGAAAGCGGTGCCTATGATTTCTTGATCCAAGGCGATTCAATCATAAAGAAGCCTGGTTCAATGGAACTTGATATTTTGAGGAACACTGAAAGAATGAATACAAATTGAGGTATGGGTGTGAATAAAAGAGAATCGGTTATTGCTCGTAGCCTCAACAACGCGCGCATCCGTTTGCCAGAAAATTCATCTCCTGATTGGACTTTCCTGTGGCAAACTTTCGTAAACACCAATAACCCCGGGGCTTCGCTTTCGCTCACCCCGGGCTGATGTATTACGCCCTTTCAGGGCTAATGCAAAAATGATTAACATGAATTGCTCTGGCACGTGGATGCCGGATCAGCAAATCATTCCAGTGTAAACGAGGTACAAGAACTACGAGGGACGTACGATGCGGTAAAATAAAGAGAATCTAAAAATATTCAATCCGTGAATTTTTGTATTAGCCCTGAAAGGACCCGTTGGGGCTGAATGCCAAAAACCACCAACCGGAAACTTCGGTTCATGGAACAGGTTGTTGGGGCTTTCAACTTTGAACTTCAAACCTTGGACTGAATAATCCTCAGAATCCGCGTCGCCTTAATAGATCATCAGAAACGCGCCTCGCTTCAACCCGGTAACTGGCACCCGGCAACTATTTCCTATGTCTCTCCTTCAACACCCCCTCAACATCCCCCAACGAATACCCCTTCGCCTGCAACAACACCAGGTAGTGATACATCAGGTCCGCGGCCTCATTCAGAAACAATTCTTTGTTATTATCTTTTGCTTCAATGACAAGTTCAACGGCTTCTTCACCCACTTTCTGCGCGATCTTGTTCATTCCTGATTCAAGCAGTGTCGTCGTATACGATCCTTTCTTTGGATTTGATTTGCGGTCCTGAATTACTTTTTCCAGTGAAGAAACATTCCAGCCCGAGTTCTTTTCATTGAAGCACGTATCCGCACCGGTGTGACACGCAGGACCTGCGGGATGTACTTTAATAAGCAACGTATCCTGATCACAATCCTCAATTATGTCGACCAGGTGGAAAAAGTTTCCGGAGGTCTCACCCTTGGTCCACAAGCGTTGTTTGCTTCGGCTGAAGAAAGTTACTTTTTTTTCAAGGATTGTTTTATTCAATGCTTCCTCGTTCATGAATCCCAGCATGAGCACAACACTGGTCTCAGCATCCTGAACAATACAGGGTACCAATCCGTTTTGTTTGGAGAAATCTATTTGGGTGGATTCGATCATTTGTTTGAGGTAATTTTATTTCTGCAACTCCTTTATTGGGCTAAAGCCCATTTTTAATTTCCATTTTTGTGCCCACTGGCTAAAGCCAATGGCAATTGATCCGACTTCGCCAAGGTTCAGCGCCTTCGCTTTGGGGGTACCTCGCTGCTTTCGCCGCGCTTTGGCAATCTCCTTTGTCAGGCTAAGATTTCGGGCCCGCCATGACACCACATTTGCATCATCTAACTTACGTTCAGTTGCCAGCAACTACAACCGGACATCTATTTTCCTTTCATTCAGGTATAATTTCAAATCCGGAATTTTTACTTCTCCGAAATGAAAGATGCTCGCAGCAAGCGCCGCATCCGCCCTGCCCAGGATAAAAACTTCCATAAAATGACCCGCTTCTCCCGCACCTCCCGAAGCAATGACGGGAATGGTCAGGAGGTCGTGAAGTTTTTTCAGGGCATCAATAGCGAATCCTTTTTTTGTGCCATCGTGATCCATGCTGGTGAAAAGAATTTCTCCAGCGCCGCGGGTTTGGCCCTCCTTTGCCCAGGAAAATAATTTTTTATCGGTGGGCTTTTTCCCTCCGTGTGTGTGCACGATCCATTGGTTATCCACCTTGCGGGCATCAACGGCCAATACAATACACTGCGACCCAAAAGCTTTTGAAAGCTCATCAATCAGATCAGGATTCCTCACGGCGGCAGAATTGATACTTACTTTATCCGCGCCAGCCTCGAGCAAAGGAGCGACATCCGCCACACTGCTGATCCCACCACCAACAGTGAATGGAATGTTGATATGGCGGGCAATATCTTTTACAAGTGACGCAAAAGTTTTGCGCTCTTCATTGGTGGCTGAAATATCCAGGAACACGAGTTCATCCGCGCCCTGCTGAGCATACAATGCCGCAAGCTCCACAGGATCCCCCGCATCGCGGATATTGATAAAGTTGACACCCTTCACCGTGCGGCCATCCTTTATATCCAGGCAGGGTATTATTCGTTTTGTTAGCATGATGTGTTGGTGTGTTGGGGTGTTGGTGTGGTCATACCTGCTTCTTGACCCGGTTATCGTATGGTTTAATTATTTAACTTCTTTCATCTGTCTTCACATTTACATCCACAACCGGTAACTGGTACCCGGCAACCGGCACCTGGCAACCGGCACCTGGCAACCGGCACCTGGCAACCGGCCACCGGCCACCTGGCATCTGGCACCTGCTTTGCCCGCCGTAGAAGCTTTAGCGAAGGCGGGCAACCGATTACTGATTACCAATTTCAGCCAAAGCTTCCAGTTCAACCTTCCCTTCATAGATCGCTTTTCCTACGATCACTCCATCGACTTCTATTTTTCGGAGATCGTGAAGGTCCTTCATTCCGCTGACGCCACCGCTGGCAATTAATTTTATCTCCGGATAGTTCTTAAGTAATTTGGAGTACAATGCAACGTTAGGTCCCTGCAACATTCCATCGGTACTGATATCGGTACAGGTTATGTAAGTAATTCCTTTTTTTAAATAATCTCCAATAAAATCAATAATTGAGATCGTTGAATTTTCAAGCCATCCGCCGACGGAGATCTTTTCATCTTTCACATCGGCGCTGAGGATGATCTTATCGGCGCCATAAATTTCAATCCATCCCCGGACCCGATCCGGATCTTTAACGGCAATACTGCCGAGGTTGACCTGCTTCACACCAGATTGAAATAACCGTTTAATTTCTTCTTCAGTCTTAATACCTCCTCCGAAATCTACTTTTAAATTGGTCCTGGAAGCAATAGATTCAATAAGACTCCAATTTGTTACCCTGCCGGCTTTGGCTCCGTCTAAATCGACGAGGTGTAAATATTTTAATCCGGCATCTTCAAAAGTTCTTGCGACCTCCAGCGGATTTTCATTGTAGATTTTCTTTTGCGCGTAGTCGCCCTGTGTGAGCCTGACGCACTTTCCGTCGATAATATCAATAGCAGGGATTATTCTCATAAATCCAAAAAGCTTTTCAGTACCAGTTCGCCAGCCGCGGCCGATTTCTCAGGGTGAAACTGTACCGCGTAAAAATTATCCCTGTTCATGGCCGCGCTGAACGGTGTGATGTAATCTGTCACCGCCGACGTGTATGGATTTACGGGAACGTAATAACTGTGAACAAAATAAGCATTCTGATTCTCCAGCTCCGGATCCAGCCAGCTGTCTTTCAGGGTAAGCTGATTCCAACCCATATGAGGAACTTTCAGATCACCTTTGGGAATAAACCGTTTTACCGGCTCATCAAAAATTCCGAGGCAAGTTGTATCGTTTTCTTCGGAGTATTTACACATAAGCTGCATGCCGAGACAGATACCTAACACCGGTTGTTTAAGATCCCGGATGACAGAATCGAGTTTTTTGTCCTTTAGATACTTCATCGTTGTACTAGCTTCACCCACTCCCGGAAAAATTACTTTATCCGCGTGTTGAATTGCCTCTGTTTCGTCTGTTATCGTAAAATCAATACCCAACCGCTCCAATGCGAATGAGACTGATTGAATGTTGCCGGCGTTGTATTTTATGAGTATTACTTCCATTATAAATTACGAATGACGAATGCTGCCGACATGGTTAAGATTGTATGTTCCCGCAGAGTCCCCGCGAGGCGCGGGAGACACTGCGGAGACGGTCGCATTGTGAATAAATGCACCACTCCACACTTGTTTGTGTCTTCGTGCCCGCCCAAACGTTCCGTTTCGGTACGGGCGGGTCGTTGTGACTAAAAAAATAGTCATAATACTCCTTTCGTACTCGGCAATTGATTCCCCTCCTTCTTCACCGCCATCTTTATAGATTTCGCCAACGCCTTAAAGATCGCTTCTATCTTGTGGTGCTCGTTGGTTCCTTCTGCTTTGATATTCAGATTGCACTTTGAGCTATCCGTAAAAGACTTAAAGAAATGATGAAACATTTCCGTCGGCATCTCGCCGATCTTTTCGCGTTTGAAGTCCGCTTCCCAAACGAGCCAGGGTCGCCCTCCAAAGTCTATTGCGACCTGCGCCAGGCAGTCGTCCATCGGCAGACAGAATCCGTAGCGTTCAATGCCGCGCTTGTCGCCGAGCGCTTTTGAAAATGCTTCACCCAACGCGAGCGCGGTATCTTCGATGGCGTGGTGTTCGTCGATGTGAAGATCTCCCTTCACTTCAATCTCGAGATCGACGTTTCCGTGTCTGGATAACTGGTCGAGCATGTGATCAAAAAAACCCAGGCCGGTATAGATTTTGGATTTCCCCTCCCCATCGAGGTTGATGTCGATCTTGATATCCGTCTCTTTCGTCTTTCGGTGGACACTTGCTTTTCGTTTTGGATTTGACAAAAACTTATAGATATCCTCCCAGCTGGTTGTGGACAGGGCGCAATCTCCGTCCAAAGCCTGCTCCTTTAGTTTTGACCGGAGGCTGCCATCATTGAGAAGAATTCCTCTGCATCCAAGATTTTTCGCGAGCTGGATATCAGTCAAACGATCTCCGATCACGAAAGAATCTTCCAGAGCATATACGCCATTAAGGAAAGAAGTCAACATACCGGTTCCCGGTTTTCTTGTGGGCAGGTTTTCCTGTGGTGTTGACCGGTCAATAAATGTTTGCGAAAAAATGATCCCTTCATTTTCGAATGTAGCCAACATTTTTTCGTGCGCGGGCCAAAATGTATTTTCCGGAAACCGGGAGGTGCCCATGCCGTCCTGGTTGGTAACGATCACAAGTTCATAGTCCGTTTCCCGGGCAATGCGACCCAGCCAGGTGAACACCCCGGGATAATACTCCAGTTTTTCCAGGCTGTCTATCTGCTCATCCGGAGGTTCGATGATCAAAGTACCATCGCGATCAATAAATAATACTTTCTTCATAATTGTTTCAGGGCTTCAAGCAGTCTTTTGTTTTCCTCCGGTGTGCCTACGGTTATCCGTATACAATTGTAACACAGGTTTACTTTTGAGCGGTCGCGAACAATGATCCCCTTATCCATGAGATATTGATAAGTTGACTGTGCATCTTTTACACGCACCAACAGGAAATTTGCGTCGGAAGGAAATATTTTTTCTACGATCCTGAGCTTTCTGAGTTCACGCTCCAGTACATTCCTTTCTTTCAGGATCTCATCCACCCAAATATCTTTCCGGTAAATATTTTCCAGCGCATCCAGCGCCAGTTCCTGCGTGCGGCTGTTTACATTGTACGGATATTTTATTTTATTGAGAATGCTGATTATATCTTCCGAAGCGAAACACGTCCCCAGCCTCAGACCTGCTAATCCCCAAGCCTTTGAAAAAGTCTGAAGAACGGCCAGGTTTGAGTATTTTTTCAGTTGACTGATGAAACTTTTGCTTTTTGTAAAGTCGATGTAAGCTTCATCAATAACCACCAGTCCATAAAATCTTTTTAAGACTTCAATGATCTTATCGCGACTGAGCACGTTGCCGGTCGGATTGTTCGGACTGCACAAAAAGATCACTTTGGTAGTAGCGTCAAAAGTATTTGGAAAGGCTTCCAGGTCGAGGTCGAAATCCGGCGTCAGTAGCACTTGCTGGACATTGACGGCGTTGACTTCGGCGCAAACCTTGTACATGCCATAGGTAGGCTCGGTTATCAGGATAGAATCCTGGTTGGGTTCGCAAAAAGCGCGCACGATCAGATCGATCGGTTCATCGCTTCCGTTCCCAAGAAAGATCTGACCGGATTTTACTTTTTTTATTTCAGCCAGTTTTTCTTTTACCTTCCATTGAAGGGGATCGGGGTAGCGGTTATACGGAGATTGATATGGATTTTCATTTGCATCGAGAAAGACTTCTGCCTCGCCATGAAAATCATCTCGCGCGGATGAATATGGTTTCATGCTGAGTACATTTCTTCTCACCAGGGTATTGATATCGATAAAAGTATTTTTCCTTGCCATAATGAATATGTTAAGATAAACTTTGAAGCCTGATACGGACAGCACGTTGATGTGCCACTAGCGCCTCAGCGTCCGCGAGCTGCTCTACAAAGGGTCCTACGTTCCTGATTCCCGTCTCCGACAGTTGCTGATAGGTGATATATTTCAGGAAACTTTCCAGCGATACTCCCGCGCAGGCCTTTGCGTATCCATTTGTCGGAAGGGTATGGTTTGTGCCGGAGGCGTAGTCACCCACGGCTTCAGGAGAAAAATTTCCGATAAACACTGACCCGGCATTCAATATTCTATCGGCAATAGCCTCTGCGTTGGAGGTGTTGATGATCAGATGTTCGGGGGCGTATTCGTTGGTGAAGTCTACTGCCGCCTTTTCCTCGTCAAAAACAATTACCCTGCTGTTCGCCAGAGCTTTTTCTGCGATACTTTTTCGCGGAAGCTCCATCAATTGGCGATTGAGTTCTTTTTGGATTGCCTCCAGTTTTGTTTTATCCAAAAGCACCAGCATCACCTGACTATCTTCCCCGTGTTCCGCCTGCGACAAAAGGTCAGCGGCCACAAAACCCGGATTACAGGTTTCATCGGCAAGCACAAGAACTTCGGAAGGTCCGGCCGGCATATCAATGGCCACTCCTTCCTCCATGATCAATTGTTTCGCTTTTGTCACGTATTGATTTCCTGGTCCGAAGACCTTATAGACATTGGGAATTGTTTCAGTACCATATGTCATTGCGGCGATTGCCTGAGCGCCTCCGACTTTAAAGATCCTGTTGACGCCCACAAGGTCGGCAGCAAAGAGGATTGCCGGATGGATCTTTCCATCTTTGCCGGGTGGTGTGCAAAGAATGATCTCACTACACCCTGCAAGATTTGCGGGAATACCCAACATCAGCACTGTTGAAAATAACGGCGCGGTTCCTCCGGGAATATAAATACCAACTTTGGTGATGGGCACTGCCTTGCGCCAGCATTTTACGCCGGGCATGGTTTCTATTATCTGAACATCGCGTTTTTGTGCGTTGTGAAATTTAGTGATGTTCTCAGCTGCTGCCTGAAGCGCTTTCTTTAGTTGTGGAGGAATATTTTTCCGCGCATCGATCATTTCGTAATCTGTTACCTCCAGGCCGTGGATACTAACTTTGTCAAACTGAAGGGTAAGTTCACGGATTGCCTGATCCCCGGATTTTTTTACGCGGTTCAAAATATTGCGGACGGAGCTTTCCAAAAAGCCCAACTCGAGCTGTGGGCGCTCCGTGAGATCTTTCCAGGTTTCTTTCACCGGATTGGTATAGACGTTCATGGTGTTTTTGCAAATCGGGGTTGTACTTCAGACTATCATTTTTTCAATCGGGACTACCAGGATGCCTTCTGCGCCAAAGGAACGCAGCTGATCAATTCTTTCCCAGAAATCGTTTTCGTCTACTACCGAATGCAGCGAACTCCAGCCCGGCCTTGCCAGGGGTATGATGGTCGGACTTTTCATTCCCGGAATAACCGAGGTTATTTTCCCGATGGCTTCATTCGGACAATTCAACAAAATATATTTGCTGTTCCTCGCTTTCTGCACTGCTCCGATTCTGAAAAGTAGTTTATCAAGGATCAGTTGTTTTTCTTTGCTGAGATCGTTGCCTGCGATCACCACCGCTTCCGATTGCATCACCACCTCCACTTCCTTGAGGCCATTGCTGAGCAGAGTGCTTCCCGTACTAACGATATCACAGATCGCATCCGCCAACCCTATGCCTGGAGCAATTTCTACCGAGCCGCTGATCTCATGGATCCCGGCGTCCACTTTATGTTTGGCGAGAAATGTTTTGACTATGTTAGGATAGGTTGTAGCGATATTTTTTCCTTGCAGCCACTTTACTCCGTCATATGTTTCAGAACGCGGGACGGCGATCGATAACCTGCACTTTGCAAAATCCAGACGCTTTATCAATTGATTGGATTTTTGCTTTTCGGCAAAGATATTTTCTCCGACAATTCCCACATCGGCAACTTTGTCCTCAATATATTGGGGGATATCGTCATCGCGGAGAAAAAGCACTTCCACAGGGAAATTGCGGGCCTGCGTTTTTAGCTGGTCCTTGCCATTGCTGAACGACAAGCCACTCTCCTTCAACAGGTCGAGTGAACCTTCCTGCAGGCGACCTGATTTCTGAATGGCGATGCGAAGTAGTGTTTCCATTTTAAGTTTGATTCTAGTCCAAAGTAGTTCGCCCCTAAATCCCCTGAAGGGGACTTTGAGGCAGGTTCCGAAATAAAAAAAGGCTTGGCACCATCGTGACAAGCCTCCTGAAATTTTAAACTATTCTAAAACTCAAAGCATAACTGTGCCACGCATCGTGTCATTAACATGATGGTGGTGGTGTACGGTTATGTTGAGTACTATGTTCATGATTTTTCCGGCTGCTAATAACTCAAAATGGTTTGAAATATCAAAATTTGCGCTTCGCAAAATATAAGAATCCGATTGAAATGAGTAATAAAACCGCCCCCGGGACCAATAAACCGACTATTAAAGCATACCGGTTGACGAAAGTATCAATTAAAATGTCATCCGGATCATCCCGGTTTACATAAAGGGAAACCGTCTGACCTACCTGGTAATCCGGGGGAGAAGCATAGTAATTGGACTCATAGGTGCGCCTCTTTCCACTCCATTCATACGATACCACCGGCGCGCTTCCGCCGGTATCAATGGTCTTCATTTCGGTTACTTCCCCTGACACCCGGTCGCTGTTGCTGATAGATTGCTCCTGCAAATAGTAGATGATTCCCGCCGCTGCCAGGAACATAATGGAGACAATCATCAGGAAAATTCCAAGTCCTTTTGCGGCCACCTGAAGGCAGCCCGTTAAATTGAAGGAAACGTAATTTGGATTGGCCTCCCTCGCCACCTCTTCAACCATCACCAATGCCTCCTTCAATCCCACATGGAGGTTCTTTCTCACCGATTTTACAGCATCCAGTTTTCGCCCGGTTTGCAACAATTGAGTTACTTCTGCTTTTAATGGTCCATCCAGTGTGGTGGTTGAAGTAGTGGCCGGCACAGCAGTAGCTTCCGCATTGATCCCGATCTCCTGTTCCAGCGCCGCCACAAGCAATTCGGCATCCTGCAAAGAGATATTGAAGGTATTGTTCAGGTATTGAACAGCCCTGAGTCTTTCGCCCGCACGAAGAAACTTTTCAACTTCCTGCCGGGCTTCAATTGTCATTGACATATGAATGGGGTTCTGTGTTTAAAGGTCAAGGTTAAAGTTTAAGATTCAAAATTTCAGATTGTCGCAGGTAATAAATATGCCCAGTACGGGAAGGTTGTGCGGCAGATCTGTGCATTGGTTTAATATGAAGTCCGGTTTAAGCGATGCTTAACAGGAATCTTGCGCTTCTTTTATAACTTCACGGATAGATATCAGGACTATTTGAGCTTGAAATGATTTTAACAACAGAAGATGATTAAATGGCTGCCAGTTCTGTTTCTTTTTCTTGGATGCAGCGATAGCAAGGAGACGCGTTTGCAAAGATTCCTTTTGCAGGGAAATGAACAAGTAAAAAAGGGGAATGATGCCCAGGCCATCGGTTATTATCGCGCAGCGCTGGAACTTGATTCAAGTTTTGCAGATGCCTGGAATAATTTGGGTACTGTATTCTATCGACGCCACGATTTTGAGGAGGCGCTGATAAGTTATGATCGTGCGATTGCATGCAGGGAGGGTTATACTGAGGCTTTGATGAACCGCGCCAACACGTATTATGAATTGAAGCAGTTTCACAGCGCATTAAAAGACCTCGATAAGGTTTCCGACAAGGCACCCGATACAGCGGTCTTGCATTTCTCAAGAGGTCTGATCTATACGCAACTTCGCGACTATCAAAACGCGACAGCCTCCTTTAAGAAGGCGATGAAAAAAGATCCCGACAATCCTGAAGTAATAATTAACCTTGGCACTGTCTATTATTATCAACACAAGTTTGACTCTGCGCGCACAGCTTTGAACCTTGCAATGAAACTGGATTCAACAGAGGCCAATGCCTACAATACCCTGGCATTATTGGAAGCTCAACAGGGCAACTATCCGCAGGCAATGACCCACCTCGATCACGCGTTGAAAATGAAACCAAACGATCCTTATTTTTTGAACAACCGCGGCTATATCTGGTTAATGCAGGGAGAACTCCAAAAGGCTTTGTCTGATATTGACGCAAGTATAATGGAAGACCCTCATAACCCCTGGGCTTATCGCAACAAAGGTATCTACTACCTGAGACTCGGACAGCCTGACAACGCCATCCAGCTTCTAACCCGGGCGTTGAATATGTCCGGCCTCATCGAAAAAGGAAACTATTATTTGGCCGAAGGTTATCTTGCAAAAGGTGATAAACAAAAGGCTTGTGAATATTTCCGGAAAGCGGTTGAAAGTAAAGAGTTAACTCAAAGGGAATTGGCGGTGCTGTGCAGGTAATGCCACATGAATATCATTACAGGGACCATAATTAATGAGTCCCTACACACCTGCTGCACATTCCGCCCAATTAAAATTTATACCGGACAAACGCTTCCATAGCCTCATACTCCGAGAGCCCGAGTTTATTGTATGCATCCGCCGTGGCGTGGTTGCGATCTTCTGCGCGCATCCAGAACTCGCGTTTGTCGCTGCCGGGGAACATGGCGCTGTCTTTTTGAGACTGGTGTTTAAAGATCGCACTGCGCTTGCGCATGAGTTCATCCGGACTGAGCGGCACGGCCATCTCGATCTGATCGATATCCCATTCCTGCCATGCGCCGCGGTAGAGCCATATCCAGCAATCTTTCATCCACGATTCTTTTTTCAGGCGGTTGATCGCTTCGAAGATCGCCGCCAGACACACGCGGTGTGTACCATGGGGGTCGGAAAGATCGCCTGCAGCATACACCTGGTGTGGTTTTACCTTGACAAGAAGATCAACAATAAGTTGAATATCCACTTCACTTAATGGTTTTTTCTTTACTGCGCCGGTTTCATAAAAAGGCATGTCCAGGAAATGCATTTGTTCGTCAGGGATCCCAACGTACCGGCCACCTGCTTTGGCTTCACCGCGCCTGACCAATCCTTTGATCGTCAATACTTCCTGGCTGTCTACTTGTCCCGGCCCCTTGGTCTCCAGAGATTGGACAATGGTCTTGTAAAACTTTTCGCCATCGGACTTACTCAAACCGAATTGAGCGTTAAAGTCGCGGACAAAATCGGCAAAGCGTATGGCATCGTCATCAAACACTGCTATGTTACCCGAAGTCTGATAAGCAACATGCACTTCATGGCCCTGGTCGACGAGCCGGATAAAGGTTCCGCCCATGGAGATCACATCATCATCGGGGTGCGGCGAAAAAACAATTGCTTTTTTTGGAAATGGTTTTGCCCGTTCAGGGCGATGGGAGTCGTCTGCATTAGGTTTACCCCCAGGCCACCCGGTAATGGTATGCTGAAGGTCGTTGAAAACTTTAATATTCACTTTGTAAGCAGACCCAGATTCGGTGATGATGTCACCCATACCGTGTTCCATATAGTCATGGTTTGTAAGTTTCAACACGGGCTTTTTTATTTTCTGGCAAAGCCATACCACAGATTTGCGGATAAGCCTGTCGTCCCAATCTATGCTGTCAAGAACCCACGGCGTTTTCACCCGCACCAGTTCGGAGGATGCGGCTTCATCGAGTACAACCAGGCAGTCGTTGTGCTTCTGCAAAAAGGAAGATGGTATCTGATCCGTTATAGGTCCTTCGGCCGCTTTTTTGATCACCCCTGCTTTACCCTCACCCCAGGCCATCATAAAAACTTTCCGGGCTTTTAGAATAGAGCCCACCCCCATGGTGATCGCTTTACGGGGAACATTTTCTTCTCCGAAAAAATCGCTGGCGGCGTCAATGCGCGTCACCTGGTCCAATGTCACCAGCCGGGTTAGGGATCTCTCCGACGAACCGGGTTCATTAAATCCAATATGACCCGTGCGGCCAATTCCCAATACTTGTATATCAATTCCACCCAGCTCGTCGATCTGTTTCTCATATTCACGACAAAAATCTGCAACTTTATCCTTTGGAAGCGTGCCGTCAGGAATGTGTACGTTGCCTTTAGGGATGTCTATATGGTTGAATAAATGCTCGCTCATAAAGCGCACATAACTTTGCAATGCATCCGGCTTGATGGGAAAATATTCATCGAGGTTGAATGAATGTACGTTCTTGAAACTCAAGCCCTCTTCCTTATGCATCCTCGCTAGCTCAGCATACACCCGCGTTGGAGTTGATCCCGTGGCCAGCCCCAGCACACAGGCCTTTTTTTCCTTTTCACGCGAGCGGATCAATGTGGCAATCTGCCCAGCCACAAACTGTGAAGCCTGGTCGGAGGTCTTAAAAATTTTTACCGGAATCTTTTCAAAGGCCGTAAGGTCGTTGTTCATAAATTGGGTTGATTTGGTTGTCCTGAACCAGGTGTAAAGTATCTTAAAAAGTGCCAAATTTTCAAATGTTCTCGGTAACATATTTGATTGAATGCCGCATTTTTTCAGGGGCTCAGCCGAAGTCTACACGTTTTACGTTTGCTCTGCAGGGGTTTGATGACTTAATTTTGATTTGAAGTATGAAAGAATTCCGGACTGAACTTAAGGTACAGCCTAGCCAGGCCTCCATCCACCTGAAAAGCAGTGCTCTCACGCAAGGATCCTGCTTTGCCGATGCTATCGGCAATCGACTGAATACCTATAAAATTAAGACGCTTGTCAACCCTTTTGGCGTCATCTACAATCCGGAATCTATCCATAAAGTATTGATCTACAGCATCTTTAATGAACCGCTGCCTGAAAATACCTACCTGCACTCCCGGGAAGTTTTTCTCAATTACAATTTTCATTCAGAATTCTCTGCGTTAACTAAAGACGAACTCATGTCCCGATTGATGAATACTATCGGATCTGCGCATTATTTTTTAAAAGACACTGACTGGCTATTGCTCACCTATGGCACAGCCTGGGTATACCATAGAAAAGAAACCGGTGAGATCGTTGCCAATTGCCATAAACTACCGTCGGCAATGTTTGCAAAATCATTGATGACCACTGACGCGATTGTGTCGTCATTCAAAACGGTTTATGATCACCTCAAAAAATTTAATCCACAAATAAAAATTATCCTTACTGTGAGTCCCGTGCGGCATTTAAAAGATACTCTCGAGCTGAACAGTGTCAGCAAGTCGATTCTAAGGGTTGCGTGTGACAACATCAGCAATCAGTATGAGGACGCGGAATATTTTCCTGCCTATGAAATGATGTTGGATGATTTGAGGGATTACCGTTTTTACAAACAAGATATGTTGCATCCCACTGCCGAGGCCGGGGACTATATCTCGGAAAAATTCATGGAACGGTATTTTTCACCTGAACTAAAGGATTTTGTGCAAAAGTGGAAAGATATTCTGATGGCTATGCGACACAAAGCTTTCCATGCGAAGACTGCAGCGCACCAGCAATTTCTTCAGGATACCCTGGCAAAACTTGACGAACTAAAAAAAATAGTCAATGTTGAAGAAGAAGTAGCGTTTGTAAAACAGCAGTTGTTAAATAGAGAAACATGATTGAAACAAAGAAAGCAAACCGGCTTATCAATGCTGCTTCACCTTATCTGCTTCAGCATGCTTACAACCCCGTTGACTGGTTTGAATGGAGCGATGAGGCGATTGAAAAGGCAAAACGCGAAAACAAACCTATACTGGTCAGCATTGGTTACTCATCCTGTCATTGGTGCCACGTAATGGAACGCGAGGTCTTTGAAAAAGAAGAGATTGCCCGGATCATGAACGACCATCTGGTCTGCATCAAAGTAGATCGGGAAGAAAGGCCTGACATTGACCATATTTATATGGAGGCTGTACAGGCAATGGGTGTTAAGGGAGGCTGGCCTTTGAATGTTTTTTTAACTCCCGATCAAAAGCCTTTTTATGGTGGCACGTACTTTCCTCCCGATCAGTGGGTGCAGGTGATCGGGGGAATCAACAATGCGTATACCAACCGCAGGGATGAAATAGAAGCCTCTGCAACGGAGCTCACCAACCTTTTGTCTCAACAAGACACGTCGCGTTTTAGGAAAGACCCGGTGCCAACTGAATTGAAGAATGACCTTGAACTGATCTACAATAGACTTCACCCTGCGTTTGATAAAATCTGGGGCGGTTTGGAAAAAGCGCCCAAGTTTATCATGCCCTCTGTGTGGCGATTGTTATTGCGCTATTATCATCTTACCCGAAAGGATGATGCGCTTCAGCATATTATCCTCACACTGAAAAAAATCGCGATGGGCGGGATCTATGACCAGATTGGTGGAGGGTTCTCACGTTATTCGGTTGACCAGTACTGGTTTGTTCCGCACTTTGAAAAGATGCTGTACGACAACGCCCAGCTCATGAGTCTTTACGCCGAAGCCTATGCGCTCACAAACGATGAAGAATTTAAAACCGTTATCCTGGAAACCTTTGAGTGGCTTCAGACAGAAATGATGGACGGTCAGGGCGGCTTTTATTCCGCTCTGGATGCTGACAGCGAAGGGGAGGAGGGCAAGTTTTATATCTGGACTGCTGGCCAGCTAAGGGAAATCCTCGGCGCGGAAGCTGATCTGTTCATTGATTACTATTCAATCAAGGAGCAGGGTAACTGGGAAGCTCAGAAGAATATACTGATGCGCGTGCAAACGGAAGAATCCTTTTTACAAAAACATCAGTTGCCTGCCGCTGAATGGAAACAAAAGCTGCGGTCGGCAAAAGATCAGCTCCTGGCAGTGCGTGATAAACGCATCAGGCCTGGGCTCGATGATAAGATCATCACGGGGTGGAATGCGATGATGGTGGTGGGCCTGGTCGATGCCTATAAAATCCTCGGAAATGAAAACTTCCTGAGAGTCGCCCTGAGCAACATGAAGTTTCTTGAAAAGGAATTAACAGAGGGTCTTGTCCTTTTCCGTTCCTATAAAGACAAACGATCGAATGTAAAGGGCTTTCTGGATGATTACGCCTATGTGGTACAGGCGTGCATCAGTTTATACCAGGTGACCTTTGACGAATATTGGATCCATCGCGCGAAAGCGCTTGCCGGACACGCGGTCGAAAATTTTCTCGATTCCAGCGATGGTTTTTTTCAATATGCCAGGCAGGATGCAGAAAAATTGATTGCATCGCGCAAGGAGATCTTCGATAACGTTATTCCCGCCTCAAACTCGGTGATGGCCCAAAACCTCTATCACCTGGGAATCATTTTTGATGATGAAAAATGGAAAACCATCGCAGAAAAAATGACTATGGCACTGAGCCACCTCATCACCTCGGAGCCGAATTACATGTCGAATTGGGGCATTGTCTATTCCGAGATGAAAAAAGGGATGGCTGAAGTAGTTTTGATTGGGAAGAATATCAAAGGTATGGCTTTGTCATTCATGAATCTTTTTCAACCGTTTGCCTTGACGATGGCAAAAGAAACAAACAGTGAGCTTCCCTTATTGGCGGACAAGGCGACTATTAACGGAATGCCAACCATCTATGTTTGTTATAATAAAACATGTCAAAAACCAGTAAATACCATTGAAGAGGCAGTACAGCAACTGAAAACATTTTAATAAATCTCCTTTAAGAAGAATTCAGACAAAATTTTAAGGAAAATGTTAACTTGCTTTTATATCTTGTTATATTAAAGAATCATGAAGACTATAATGATAGAGATCAGGAATAAGAATGCTCTGAACTGTTAGGTTTTAAAAACTTAACATCTCAGGAGGAGAAACAATTTCAAAATTTGATTAACGCATCAAATATTATCAATGATGGTATTGTTGATGAGACAATCGCACTTCGTAAAAAATATACTATAAAATTGCCGGATGCAATCATTGCTGCATCAGCTTTATCAATAGATGCCATTCTAATTACAAGTGACCTTTCCGCCTTTGGTAAAGTTCCTTCATTAAAAATATTGAACCCAAACAATATCAAATAAATTATTGAGGACATGTGATATGTTTGAGGAGCCTGATTCAAGAAAAACCCTTTTTGCAGAGCTATTGCTTCCTGTGCCCATCCCAAGATTGTTTACTTATCGCGTACCGTTCAACTTAAATGACCACGTCAGGATAGGGCAAAGAGCCATTGTTCAGTTTGGAGACCGCAAGATCATCACTGGACTGGTCTTTAATATTCACGAAGAGGTGCCGAAAGATTTTGAAGCGAAATCCATATTGGAGCTTCTCGACGATTTTCCAGCGGTAAATGAAGTTCAGCTTAAACTTTTTCAGTGGATTGCCGACTACTACATGTGCACTCTCGGTGAAATCATGAACGCCGCTATGCCGGCCGGGTTAAAGCTGTCAAGCGAGTCAATGGTACAGGTGCATCCCGGATTTAGTCTTGAAGAAAGTACCCTTGATTTTTCGGAAAAAGAAGTGATGCTCCTGAAAAGACTTCAGAACGGAACCATGACATACACAGAGATCTCGAAGTTTTTAGGAGTCAAATTTATATTCAGTATTCTTAAATCGCTCTCTGGAAAGGAAGCGATCATTCTTTTTGAAGAAGTGAAGGAGAAGTTTAAACCAAAAACTGAAAAGAGGATACGGCTGAACAGCCAGATCAATTCTTCAAAAGCTTTGGAGGAATTGTTTCAAAGCCTGGCAACGAAGCCTAAGCAGGAAGCGATCTTACTGAAGTATTTACAGGAAGTTCCTGTGCTGCACGCGCCCGGATCTAATAAGACGGGGATATCAAAGAAGATGCTGATTGAAGGCGATATCTCCGAGTCATCAGTCAATACACTTATCCGCAACGGGATGCTCGAGGAATTTGAAACTGTCGTACCGCGTTTTGGTTTTGCCGACGCCCGTGATACTCCCGTCATCCTGCTAAGCGAGGAACAGGAACGCGTTCAGCAGGAGATCATTAAAAGTTTCGACCGGCATGGAGCCACATTGTTGCACGGCATTACAGGGAGCGGAAAAACGGAAATTTATATTAACCTGATCAAAAAAGCGCTGGAGAGCGATACCCAGGTATTGTATATGCTTCCTGAAATTGCATTGACTACGCAGATTGTACAACGTTTGAAAAAAATATTCGGTGCAAGCATGGGTGTCTACCATTCCAGATTCTCCGACAATGAGAGAGTGGAGGTGTGGAACGGCATTTTGAGCGGAAAATTCAAGTTCGTTGTTGGTGTCCGCTCTTCTATTTTTCTGCCTTTTGACAACCTGGGCCTCATCATTGTAGATGAAGAGCACGATGCATCCTATAAGCAACAGGAACCTGCTCCGCGGTATCACGCGCGGGATGTGGCTATGGTCCTGGCCCAACTTCACCATGCAAAGGTTTTACTCGGTTCAGCTACCCCCTCCCTGGAATCGTACTACCATGCAAAACAAAATAAATACGGCCTGGTGAAACTTGACAAACGGTTTGGCGATGCGCACCTGCCTGAAATTGTTCTCGCCAATATGACAACTGAACGGAAAATGAAAACCGTTAAAGGCGAATTTTCACGGTTGCTTTTGCAGCGGATTGAAGAAACGTTGTCCAGAAAAGAACAGGTGATTATTTTTCAAAACCGGAGGGGCTATTCGCCGATGATGAGTTGTGAGGATTGCGGTTGGGTTCCCAAATGTGTGAACTGCGCCGTAAGTCTTACTTTCCATCAATACCGTCATGCATTGGTCTGTCATTATTGCGGATACAGGGAAGCCGTCCCACATAACTGCCCAACCTGTACTTCTACGCGCATTAAAACACTGGGGTACGGAACCGAAAAACTCGAAGAAGAATTAAATGTATTTTTTCCGGAAGCTGCGGTGCAACGCATGGACCTGGATACTACTCGCTCCAAAAACGGATATGATTCCATCCTTGCAGAATTTGAGACCGGAGAAACAGATATTCTTGTTGGCACGCAGATGGTGACCAAGGGTCTGGATTTTGATAAGGTCAGTCTCGTTGGAGTTTTTAATGCAGACCGTATGATGCACTTTCCGGATTTCCGTTCGTATGAAAGAGCCTATCAGCTGATAACCCAGGTCAGCGGGCGTGCGGGAAGAAGAGCCAGACAGGGCCAGGTTGTTATTCAAACTTCCAATCCCGAGCATCCGGTTTTGAACTATATTTTGAAGAATAATTTCGAGACCTTCTACCAGACACAAATCGAGGATCGACATCTGCACGACTATCCGCCCTTTACGAGGCTGATTGAAATTGTCATCAAACACACTGATAAACGCGTTTGCCAGGATGCATCCAGACACCTGGCTGGTCTTTTGCGCGACCAGCTCGCAAAAATAAAGATCATGGGTCCCGCAGAACCCATGATCTCCAGGATCCGAAATCAATACCTGATGACTATCCTTTTAAAAATAGTCCGCGGAAAAAGTGACCTGACACAAATCAAGCCGCATATCCAAAATAGCATTGAAACGCTGTCAAAAGAAAAAGCATTCCGCAATGTAAGGATGATCGTCGATGTGGATCCGGTCTGAGAATGTGAGTGGTGAGTGGTGAATGGGGCCTGCGTTAAATAAACTTTGCATTTCATGGATTAGTTTTTGCGACGATTTTTCGCGAGTCGTCAGGGGTGAATGGTGAGTAGCTCGTGCCCACCAATTGCCTCCAGCTCAGCTGGTGGACATAGAATAGTTTTTTTTGGGAGGGCTTTAGCCCCAATGCATTGTGTGAAGGCCAAGAGTCTTGGGCTAAAGCCCATCAGGATTTAGTAATTAATTCAATACACTAGCTTAAAGCTAGTGGCAATTGATGGTGGCTTTCGATTAGGAAACAAAAAGAAATAGTCGCACGCCCGCACTCACGATTGACGACTGACCCGGCAGGAATTAATCTATGGAAAACAAAAACAAATAGCCGCACGGGCTACTCACCACTGACCACTGACCACTCACCATTCGTTATTTTCCCGGTAAATGAATAATTTTACTTATTACTTCCTTCAATGGAAAACAAGAAAAAGGTTATTCAGGAGCTCTTTGCCAGGCTTGATGAGCTCACGCGGCAGCAGAAAGTTTTTCAGGATGAAATTAAAAAGATTCAAGCGGATATTTATGAATTAGAAAAGTCTGAATCCCGGCCCAACACAATTGCTGAAATTCTCCGGTCTCCGGGAACAACACCGGAAACCAAAGCCGCACAGTTTGTAGCTTCACAAAATATCACTCCTTCATATAAAAGTATCGGCGCTCAGGACCGGAAGAAGGCGCAAACACCCTGGGAAGAATTTATAGGGGAGAACCTTCTCAACAAAGTAGGCATCGCGGTGCTTGTACTCGGAATTGGTTTTGGTGCGAAATATTCAATTGACCACGAACTCATCGCTCCGTTAACGCGCATTATCCTGGGCTATCTTGCGGGCCTAACACTGATAGGCATCGCATTCAGGTTGAAACCAAGCCATCCAGGATTCAGTGCAGTATTGCTCAGCGGTGGAATGGCAGTGCTCTATTTTATTACTTATATAGCTTATAGTTTTTACGACGAACTAATCCCCCAGGTTCCTGCTTTTGTGATGATGGTGCTCTTCACGGTCTGTACCGTGTTTGCTGCCGTGCGTTATAACCAGGAAGTTATCGGGATCATCGGACTTGTCGGCGCCTATGCCGTTCCACTTTTATTAAGTGACGGGTCGAGCCGGGTTGTAATTTTGTTTACCTATATCAGTATTATTAATTCAGGCATTTTGGTCCTGTCTTTTAAGAAATATTGGAAGGGACTTTATTATCTCGCGTTTATCCTCACCTGGTTAGCATTTGGTTCGTGGTATGCCTTTTCTTTTGATGGAGATACCCAGACCTCTACAAGTTTGATTTTCTCCACAATTTTTTTCGTGACATTTTATACCACCTTTCTGGCATACAAGCTCATCAGGAATGAATCGCTTGACAAAGGGGATGTTATCTGTATGTTGTTGAATTCGTTCATTTACTTTGGATATGGTTATCTCACCGTCGAATCCCTGGAAAACGGCAGCCAGTATCTGGGGTTATTTACTGTGCTTAATGCGCTGATGCATTTTGTTGCGTGCGTCATTATTTACAAAAAGCAGGACAGCTTCAACGATATCTTTTATTTTGTCGCGGGTATGGTTCTCGTATTTCTCACCATTGCCGTACCGGTGCAACTTGAAGGCAGTTGGGTCACGCTGGTGTGGGCTGGCGAGGCTGCATTGCTGTTTTGGATTGGGCGATCAAAATCATATCCTACTTACGAAAAAATCTGCTATTCCCTCATTGGCCTGGCGTTTTTAAGTCTCTCACATGACTGGAGCATACACTATGTTACATTTTTTTATGACGGTTACGAACAACAGGCTGGCGACAGGATTTTTCTCAATGTGCATTTTCTCACATCTATGCTCGTGGGCGCAGCTTTTATTTTTATTCTGCGGGTCAGTAAACGACACGCCAACACTGACGTGTATAGGAATGTCTCAGCCATGCATAAGTTATTTACGATAGGCGTTCCCGTGTTGACCGTCATCGTTTTTTACGGAGGTTTTTTTAAAGAGATCGAGGCGTTTTGGAATAATCAGTATTCGGCGTCACGAATGGTTGTTCAGGGTTCGGATGGCATCGAATACAATCATGATCTTTTACATTTTAAGAGTATCTGGCTAATCATTTACTCGTCGATCTTTGCCACACTGCTTTGTCTCGTTCAGGTTAAATTGCGCACCCATTTATCAGGTTTTGCCTGTCTCGCCATAAATTCCGTTGTGCTATTTACTTTTATTACGGCAGGTCTCCTGGATTTGAGCGCACTTCGTTCAAGCTTTCTGGATCAGGACCTGGCAGCCTACTATCAGCGGGGTTATGTTCATATAATCATTCGTTATGCAGCGATCCTGACAATTTTCCCTTTGTTGTGGTATAACGGGAAGCTCGCCCGGCAGGAATTTTTTAAGGACAACACCCGAAAGGCTGAGAACCTGGGATTTCATTTTGTTGTGCTTGTCCTGTTAAGCAGTGAACTTATTCATTGGCTTGACATGATGCGCGTGGAAAATAGTTTTAAGTTATCGTTGAGCATTCTATGGGGGGCGTATGCCCTTTTCCTGATTGTTGTCGGTCTATCGCGTGACCTCAAACATATGAGGCTCGGCGCAATTGTCTTGTTCGCCGCAACGCTCCTGAAGTTGTTCATATACGACATGTCCGATATGGGGACAATCCTCAAAACGGTGGTGACGATCATTCTCGGCACACTCTTGCTAACAGCTTCTTTTATCTACAATAAATATAAACGCGCCGCTGGAAATGAAGCACGCTAATTTTCTTTTGGGTTATTACTTCTTGTATCCGTTGGCAAAAACCGGTTTCTTTTTTATTTTTACGATCAACCCTTCACCCGATGAAAACCATATTGATAGCTACCATTGTTTTGTGTTTCTGCCGCGCATTTCCGCAGAAAATTTCATCACCTGAAATTCTCCACGAAGTTGATATACTCATAGATGAATATAAATTTAACCAGGCGCTTTTACTCATGGAAAATGCCGAGGATTCCCTGGAGGTTGGGTTGCTTCAAAGAAAAGGGTTTTGTTATTCTAAACTGGGAAACTACAGCAATGCGATCATTGCTTATGAAGGTATTCGAAAAACAGATTCCCTTAACCGTCAGGCGTTGTATCACCTGGGACAATTGTATTCCCTTAGTGACCAGTATGACCAGGCAAAGATTTGTTATCAGAACCTGATTGACCTTGATTCAGCGAATAGCTTCTATTACAAACAATATGCAGCTGTGGCTGTAAAGGGAAATGACCTGGTAAGTGGTATAGCTTATTACCTTCAAACTGTAAGGCTAAATCACAGTGACATTGAAGCTTATGCCGAACTAGCCGGTATTTTACTCGAAGCAGAGCAATATCACTTTGTTGACACGATGCTCACTTCTCTGCTTGGCAGAACCGAAAATGCTCACCTCAGGCTGCTTTTGGCAAAAGCCAATTTGGGGGAAGGCCACTATGAAGCTGTAATCCAAAATGTGGAACAAGTTTTAATTAAAAGTGACACGACTCCAGCGCATGCACGGTTGCTGGGAATCAGTTATTTCCAACTTGAAAAATATAAAATGGTAATTCCCTGTATGGACTTTTTGCTGAGTAAAGGATTAAAAGCAGACTGGATATATTATTATCTGGGTGTCGCTTACCA